>NZ_PHUE01000001.1:621689-932534 GCF_002813295.1 Flavobacterium sp. 5 | reverse complement strand
TTGATGGGAATGATTTCATAGCTCAAAATGCATATTATCATTTAGGAGAAAGTTATTTGGAATCTGGGAAAAAGCAACAAGCTTTGAATGCATTTAAGAATGCTTCTGAAATGAATTTTAATTTAAAACTGCAAGAAGATGCTAGTTTTAATTATGCCAAATTGAGTTATGAAATTGGGAATTCATACCAAAGTGTTCCCGAAGTTTTGTTAGGTTTTATGACTAAATATCCAACCAATGCAAATAATGGTTTGATAGAAAAATTGTTGATAGATTCTTATGTTTCATCTAAGAATTACAAGGAAGCATTGGTTTTATTAGAAAAAAATAAATCATCAGAAAACAGAGAAGTATATCAAAAAGTAGTTTTTTACAGAGGATTGGAATTGTACACTAACGGAGATTATTTTGGGTCTTTGTCTATGTTTGAAAAAGGATTAAAAGAACAGAAAGATCCTTTAATTACAGCTCGTTCTGCTTTTTGGAAAGCTGAATCCGAATATAATTTAGAAAATTTCAAAGAAGCTTTATCAAGTTATCAGCAGTTTTTAGATTTGGCAAAAGCCAAAGAAACTGCAGAATACAAAAACATCAATTACAATATGGCTTATGCTAATTTTAAATTGAAAGAGTATGATTCAGCTGGAGATTATTTTCAAAAGCAAATTGAAAGTAATAAAGCAGATAAATTTCGTCTAAATGATTCTTATTTGAGATTGGCCGATTGCCGATTCGTAACGACCAAATATCAAGTAGCATTGGACGCTTATATTAAGGTAATCGAATCCAAAAGTGTAGATGCTGATTATGCTTATTTTCAAAAAGCACTTTGCTATGGATTTCTTTCTAAAAACAGTAAGAAATTGGAAGAACTAAATGCATTTTTAACATTATATCCAAAATCAGATTATCAGGATGATGCTTTGTTTGAACTAGGAAATACTTATGTGGCTGAGAATAAGCAAGACTTGGCTATAAAGGCTTATGATAAATTAATTGCAAATTATAAAAGCAGTTCTTATACTTCAAAATCTATTTTGCGTCAGGGATTGATTTATTATAATTCGGATAAGGATGATTTGGCGATTGCTAAATTTAAAAAAGTGACTTCCGAATTTCCTAAAACTCCAGAAGCTTACGAAGCAGTTTCTACGGCTAGATTAATTTATGTTGATAATGGAAAAGTTGATGAATATGCTTCTTGGGTGCGCACATTGGATTTTGTAGCAGTTACTGATTTGGAATTGGATAACGACAGTTTTGAAGCTTCGGAAAAACAATTGGGACAAGGTAACAACAAACAAGCTATTTCAGGTTACAGTAATTATGTGGCTAAGTTTCCTAATGGAGTACATATTTTACAAGCCAATTTTCAACTAGCACAATTGTATTATGCTGAAGGTTCTGAAAGTAAATCGGTTCCTCATTATGAGTACGTGATCGCTCAGCCTCGTTGCGAATATACCGAGCAATCTTTAGTTCGATTGGCTCAAATATTTTTGAAAGAGAAAAATTCGGGTAAAGCTATTCCTATTTTAGTCCGTTTAGAAAATGAAGCCGATTTTGCTCAGAATAAAACTTTTGCGCAAGCAAATTTGATGAAAGGCTATTATGAAACAAAGGATTATTCAAATTCTGTAGTATATGCAGATAAGGTATTGGCGAATCCAAAAACCGAAGAAAATGTAAAAAGTGATGCTCAAATAATTGTGGCTCGTTCAGCAATGCAAACTGGTGATGAAGCTAAAGCCAAAGTTGCTTATGCCAAATTACTAACGGTTAGTAAAGGAGAACTGGCGGCCGAAGCTTTGTATTATGATGCTTATTTTAAAAACAAAGATGGGAAATTCGAAATTTCGAATACTGCCATTCAAAAATTAGCTAAAAATTATTCGAGTTATCGTTATTATGGAGCCAAAGGTTTGGTTTTAATGGCAAAAAATTATTATGGTTTAAAAGATAGTTATCAGGCTACGTATGTTTTGGATAATGTAATCGAAAATTTCACAGATTATTCAGATGTGGTTGAAGAAGCAAAAACAGAATTGAGTAAAATAAAAGCAGAAGAGTCTAAAACAAATTCATCAATAACTAAATAAAAAGAACAAAATGAAATTACCTTTTTATATAGTAGATGTTTTTGCTGAGAAAAAATATGCAGGAAATCAACTGGCAGTTTTTTTAGATGCGAAGAATTTAAGTACTGAAGAAATGCAGAAAATTGCTCGCGAAATTAATTTTGCAGAAAGTACTTTTATAACTGAGATTCAACCTGAAAGTAATAGTGCCGCAATTAGAATTTTTACGCCCGAAAAAGAGATGCAGTTTGCAGGTCATCCAATAATAGGGACTTCATGGGTTTTAATGAATAAAATTGTAGAAAATAATCCTCAGAATTTTAAATTATCGGTTCCAATTGGAGAAATTCCAATTCAGCAATCAATTGATTTGGTTTGGCTACAAGCAGCTCAGCCTCAATTTTGGGATGTTTTCTCGAAAGAAGATTTTTTATCTTTTAGTAATTTGAAGAACACCGATTTCGATTCCGAATTTCAAATTCAAGAAGTGACAACAGGAAGTGCTTTTGTGATTGTTCCGTTAAAAGAAATAAAAGCTTTAGATAATTTAAAACTCGACTTGGTTAAAACAAATGAATGGTTAATAGCAAATTGTAAAACAGCGCATAGAGCCTTATATTTTTACTGTTTTGATAAAGGAGAATTGTATAGCCGAATGCTGTGTGTTGAAAATAATCAGTTAGTGGAAGATGCAGCAACAGGAAGTGCCAGTACCTGTTTACAGGCTTTTCTTTTGAAATACCATTCGCAAGAAATAAAATCAGTAAATCATCAAGGTGATTTTATGAATAGACCTTCGCGAATTCATTTTGATGGAGAATTAGCTGGAGATAATTTTGATATAAAAATTGGAGGAAAAACACAATTCATCGCAAAGGGCGAATGGGAAGTGTAAAGCAGAAGACAAAAATTAGATAAAAGAGAAAAGACTAAAGATGATAATCAAAAAAATAAAAATATTCATAAAAAAGCAATCAATGTTTTCTACTTACAATACTTCTGGGAGGATTATTTCGGGATTTTTTATCTTGTTAATTTCCCAGTTATCATTTGCTCAAGATAAGAAAGACAATATTGGAACAGAAGTAGTAAATGTGGTAAAACCATATACGCCAACAATTTCTGATGCTTTCAAAGTAAAAGAAGTTCCGGTGAATATCAATGAAGAAAATGCTAAAAAAGAAAATGTAAATTATTCTATTTTACCTTTTCCAGTAGCTTCTACATTTTCTCCTTCCAAAGGGAACGCCCAAGGAGTAGAAAAAGGAAAGCAGGAGCGTTTATTTAAGAATTATGCAACTCTTGGGATTGGTAATTATGGCAGTTTGAATGCTGAATTGTATGTGAACGAAAACCTTAATAATAATGAGTATGCAAGCGGTATGTTTCGTCACAATTCATCGCAAGGTGATATAAAAGATGTTCTTCTTGATAATTTCTTTTATGATACCAAAATCAATTTGCTATATGGAAGCAATAATCAAGAAATGGCTTGGGATGTTAAAGTGGGATATCAAAATCAAATTTATAATTGGTATGGTTTGCCTGCTGATTTTGGAAGTACTTTAACGCTTCCAGAAAGTATGAACTTGGTTTATGGGATTAATCCACAACAGTCTTATAATACAATTACAGCAGGTGGATCTATGACTTTTGAAGAAAGTGCTGTCGATAATGTGAAACTTGAATTTACACATTTTTCAGATGCATTTAGTTCGGCCGAGAATCATTTTTTAGCAGCGCCAACTTTTAAGTTTGATATAATGGATGAAGTAATTAAAACCAAAATTTTTGTCGATTATGTTGATGGCAGTTTCAAGGAAAATTATTTAGGAACCAACACATCACCAATTAATTATGGATTTACAAATTTAGGGATAGTGCCAAGTTTTGTAATGAAAAGAGAAGATTGGACCATAAATGTTGGTGCTGGATTAGTTTATAGCATGGGAAAGGAAAATGATACCAATAAGTTTTATATTTATCCATCGATTAGCGCTTCTTATAATGTAGTAGGGGATTTGATGATATTTTACACGAGTGCTATTGGGAATTTACAGCAAAACACCTATAAAGATTTTGTAGATGAAAATCCATTTGTTTCGCCTGCATTAAATATTAAACCCACTAATGAATTGTATGATATTCAAGCAGGATTAAAAGGAAAATTGGCAAGTACAGTTAGTTATGATGTAAGAGCGTCTTATATATATGACGAAAATAAAGCATTGTTTAGAAGTAATGACTATACTGAAAACAATACGAATGCTAATTATGGTTTCGGAAACTCATTTCAAGTAGTTTATGATGACTTGACAACAATGCGTTTTTATGGAGAAATAAAAGCAGATTTAGGGAAAGGAGTAACTATTGAAGCAGATGCAACGGTGAGTAGTTATACAAAGAAGACACAGCAAGAAGCATGGAATTTACCTGAATTTCAATTGAATGGTAAAGCTGATTTTATGATTACCGAAAAATGGTTTGCAGGTATGAATATGTTTTATGTAGGTGAACGTCAAGACTATCAAATAAATACAGATATCGTTTATGTGACTACTCCAGGCCCAATTACTTTAGATAGTTATTTTGATTTGAATGCAAATGTGAGATACAAACACAACGAAAGATTTACTGCATTCTTGAAAGCGAATAACATCTTAAATAAAGGATATGAAAAATGGTTGAATTATCCAGTTCAAGGTTTTCAAGTGATGGTAGGAGGAAATTATAAATTTGATTTTTAAAAATTATAGTGAAATAGATATTATTCGAAAACAAAAAAAGCTTCCGTTTAGGAAGCTTTTTTTGTTTAACTAATAGTGAATTTACTCTGTAAAAGGAACAGCAACACGAACTTTATCCCAACCTAAATTCAAAACAATTCCGTTATCGGCTTTGGTAAAAACCATTGAAAATGCTTCTAAAGATTGATCGCCAGCAGTAATAGGAACTTTCAAACGAGCTACATCATTTTTCTCGTTGTAGGTGTAAGCGCCCCAAACATTTAAATCTTTATTAATAATTACGGTATAAGAATCTTTTTCAGGTATAGTGAATAAAGTATAAGAACCCGCCTTGATTTTTGTGTTTCCTAACTTTACATCTTTGTAAAAAGTAATTTCGACCGCTTCATTAGCGCCTGTTCTCCAAACTTTTCCTTCAGGAGCCAATTCGCTTAATGTACGACCTTTTAGTTGAGGTCTTCCGTAAATGATTCTTGCAGTTTTATTAGCATCTTTGTAATCGTTAGGATAAGAGGCCATATCCATAGGGCTTTTGTCTAAATCTGAGAATTTTTGTGCATGAGCGTTAGAGGTAAATACCATCGTCATTGCGAATGCCATTGTAGCAATAATCGTAGCTTTTTTCATAATAGTTGTTAAGTTAATTAAAAGGTTAAAATTATCGATTGTATTACTAAAATTCTACAATTACGTGTTAAATTTTAAACTGAAAGGCTTAACTAAATTATTGTGTTTTTATATTTCGCTCCTATGGAGCTGTCAAATATCTTTAACTTTTATTAATTTCTATAAATATACTGCCACTCTGTGGCTCAATTCAGTATTAGGTAAGTTTTTTTGAACTCCATAGGAGTGTAATCTTTATAGCAAGTATAGATATTAGTAGTTTTAAGCTCCATCGGAGCGACATCTTTTAATGATAGATTTCAGGTTGAAAGTAAATTGATTTTTATTGAAATTATCATTTTTTTCTTTTCTTAGTAACTGAGAACCTTAGTATCTTAGCAGCTTTAAAAAATAAAATGACTTTCAAACAAAAAATACACCAATACTATTTACAATTAGTTCAAGATAGAATCGATGTTTTCAAAGACATGATTGTAGCCTTGACTGAGGATTCAAAAAACGATGCCAAAGGTTCGGCAGGCGATAAACACGAAACAGCATTATCTATGATGCATATTGAACAAGAAAAACTCAACCATAAATTGAAAGAAGTTATTGCTCAAAAAAATATTCTGGATAAAATTGATTCGACTATAATTGCTAAAAATATAATTGTTGGAAGTTTGGTCAAAGCCAATGGGATTTACTTGTATTTGAGTGCGGCACTTCCTAAAATTGCTATTGACGATATTAATGTGATTGCGCTTTCACCACAATCACCTTTAGGTTCTCATCTAATTGGAAATCATGTGGGGTTTGCTTTTGAGATTAATGGAACGAAATATTTGATTGAGGGTATTGAGTAAATTTTTGACTACCTGCATTCTTTTATCTATTTCAAAAAATGACTCTTTAAATAGAAGGATATTTAACAAAATGTTTGTTTATTGTTTTCTCTTTGCTGTCAAATCCACTTAAATCCATCAAAAAAACACCACTCCCTAAATAAAACTTTCGTAATTTCGCGAGCTTAAAAGTTTGACTTTAAAACTAAATAAAATTATGAACAAAATTATGACGGTCGACGTTTTGTCGAGTATTAAAGGAGCACAGCCTTCAGAGAGCGTGAACCAATTATTTGATGTGATTAAAAGTGCAAATCCTTCAAATAATAATCCTTCAAATAATGTCAATTATAATTGCGTGTCAGTAAATGATTTAAGAGAAGATGTTGTGATAGAGAGTTCGGCTATTGAGAAACAAATAATTTTAGAAAACTTCCCGAACAAGAAAAATGGTTTTTTAGTGGTTGCTAAAGTTATAGAAGGATAAAAAATGGATTCGCAAATAAAAAAGATACACCAACAATTGGTGTCAAAACAAATAACTTGTACTGCTTTGGTACAAGAAAGATTAGACTTACTTAAACAAAACACATATAACTCTGTAAATTCTTTATTAGATACTTTGGCTTTAGATTTAGCTTCTAAAGTTGATGCTAAAATTGCAAACGGAGAAACAATCGGTTTACTAGAAGGAATTCCTTTTGGAATTAAAGATGTGTATATGTTGCAAGGAACTTATACTACAGCAAGTTCTGATTTGTTGAAAAACTATAAATCTTCGTATACTGCAACTGCTATTCAAAAATTATTAGATGCGGGTGCTATTCCATTGGTAAAAGAAAACTGTGATAGTTTTGGTCACGGTTCTTCTAGTGAAAACACCATATTTGGTGCGGTAAAAAACGCTATCGACCCAGCTTTAGTTGCGGGAGGTTCAAGCGGTGGTTCTGCAGTGAATGTTGCCAAAGAATATACTGTGTTTTCTATTGGTGGAGATACTGGAGGTTCTGTTCGTCAGCCAGCAGGATACAATCATATTTACGGTTTAAAACCAACTTATGGAAGAATTTCTAGATTTGGATTGATGGCTTACGCTTCTTCTACAGATTGCGTTGGTCCATTGGCAAAATCAATTGAAGACATTCGAATTGTGTTGAATGTTATGAGCGGAAAAGATCCAAAAGATCAAACTTCAATCGTTTCAACTGAAATTAGTGAAGAAGCAATTTCAACTTCAACAGTAAAAACAATTGGTTATTTTAAAAACTTTATTGAAAGTGATGCTATCGATGCGCAAATAAAAGCAGACTTTTTAGCATCAATCGAAAAATTAAAAGCCAAAGGAATTGCTGTAAAAGAATTAGATTTCTTTAAATCTGATATTTTAGTTTCAACTTACTATACGTTGGCAATGGCGGAAACGGCTTCGAATTTATCTCGTTTAGATGGGACAAATTATGGTAACCGTATTGAAGGAGAAAATTTAATTGATACCTACGCAACAACACGTTCTGAAAATTTTTCAGAAGAAACAAAACGTAGAATTGTTGGTGGAAACCAAGTGTTGTCACAAGGTTTTTCAGATGAAATATATTTAAAAGGATTGGCTTTAAGAGATCAGATTTCTGAAAATTTCAGTAAAGATTTTCAAGAGGTTGATATTATTTTATCGCCAGTTACGCCAAGTACACCTCCAAAAATAGGAGACAGTTTAAAAGATCCGTTGGCAATGTATTTATCAGATGCTTATACGGTTGGTTTTAGTTTAGGACAATTACCAACTTTGACTGTGCCACAAGGAACAAGTACTGGATTGCAGATTACTGCAGCAAAAAATAATGATGAATTAGTGATGCAATTTGCTAACTTCTTAAAAGATACGATATAATGGAATTGGAGCAATTAAATGCGGCGATAAAAGCCCACGATTTAGAATTGGTAATTGGACTGGAAACTCACGTTCGATTGAATACCAAAACCAAGTTGTTTTGTTCTTGTCCAAATCAAGAAATAGAAACACCTAACGAAAATATATGTTCTGTTTGTACGGGACAAATGGGCGTTTTGCCTGCTATCAATAAAGAAGCGATTACAAAAGCTATTTATTTTGGGAAAGCAGTAGATTCGTCATTTAGTAATGAAGTGATATCTTGGGATAGAAAGCATTACGAATATCCAGATAACCCGAAAAACATCCAAATTACGCAATATCACAATCCGATAATTCCTGACGGACACGTATCTTGTTACCGAAATGACGGTTCTCAATTTACGGTAAATTTGACTCAGGTTCATATTGAGGAAGATGCTGCGAAATTGATGCACGAGAAGAAAATCTCTTTAGTCGATTTTAATAAAGCAGGTGTTCCGTTGATCGAAATCGTTACGGAGCCTTGTATCAGAAATATTGAAGACGCTTCTACTTACGCGCAATACATTCAACGTATTGTTCAGAATTTAGGAATTTCTGAAGCGAATTTGGAGAAAGGGGAATTTAAATCGGATGTTTCTGTGTCTTTACGTAAAAAACACAGCTATGATTTAAACCCAAGAACTGAAATCAAAAACTTGAACTCGTTTAAGTTTATGGTGGAAGCTTTGAAAGAAGAAATTGAAAAACAGTTCAATTATTTTATAGAGCATAAAGAATTTAGACCTGATCAAACGACTGTGTTATGGGATGCTGATTTGAAGCAGACTAAAACAATGCGTAAAAAAGAATTTGAAGCAGATTATCGTTTTATTTCGGAGCCAGATTTGCCTTTTGTAAATATTAAAAAGGAAATTGAAGCCATTAAAGTAGATACTGATGCTTTGCCTTTTGCTGTTGAATCTATTTTGATTCACGGTGGAGTTTTGCCACAAGATGCTAAATTTTTTACTGCTGATGCTTTGCGTTCAGGAACATTTGTAGCTATCAATAAAGTGATTGCTGATCCTTCGTTTGTTGCAAAAACTTTGTCAAACAATATTAAGGCAGAAGAGTATACTAAAATCAATGATGTTAATGACATTATAGCGATTTTTAAATTATTTAAAGAAGAGAAAATCACAGCGGTTTTAGTTCAAAATGCCCTTGCAAGTTATTTGAAAGATGATGCTTTTGATTATAAAAAGTACTTTCAAGAAAACACTATTTCAGAAGATAAAATCCAAGAAGTAAT
Source organism: Flavobacterium sp. 5 (assembly GCF_002813295.1). Lineage (NCBI taxonomy): Bacteria > Pseudomonadati > Bacteroidota > Flavobacteriia > Flavobacteriales > Flavobacteriaceae > Flavobacterium > Flavobacterium sp. 5. Next base: position 923,094 of record NZ_PHUE01000001.1, on the reverse strand, counting down.
TGCAAAAGTGCTTTCAGAAAATGAGGCTGTAGCCAATGATATCAAAGTAGGAAATCAAGGTAAAGCCGGGATTTTAGTTGGTAAAGTTTTAGCAGTTGTTGGGAAAGGTGCTGATGGAAAAGTAATTCGTCAGATTATCTTAGATCAATTAGGTGCGGCGGCTGTTTTAGAAAATAAAGAAGCAACTGAAAATGTTTCCAAAGAAACTGTTGCAGAAAATAAAGAAGCTCTAGAAGAAGTGCTTCCTGAAATTCCTATTATTATAAAAGATACTTACAGAACACATAAAATTTCACAATTAACCGAAGCAAACATCAGCGAAGAAGTTATTCTATCTGGTTGGGTAGCGAGTGTTCGTGACCACGGTGAGTTGATGTTTATTGATTTGCGTGATTCAAGTTATGAGATTTTCCAAGTTCGTATTAGTAGAGAATCATTTCCTAATATTGATGATTTGGTGAAGATAAAATCGGAATCAGTTATTTCGGTAAAAGGTATCGTAGTTGGACGTAATGAAGATGATTACAATGCAGGATTGCGTACAGGTAAAATTGAATTAGAAACTTCGGTTTTAGAAATTTTAAACTTATCTAAAACATTGCCTTTTGAAATTAAAAGAGCAGCGAAAACAAATGAAGCACTTCGTTATCAATACAAATTCTTGGACCACAGAAATGATGAGGTTCGTAGAGCAATTGTAAACCGTCATAAAGTAATTAAATTATTGCGTGACATTTTAGATGAAGAAGAGTTCTTAGAAATTGAAACGCCAATTTTAAGTGCAGGAACTGATGAAGGAGCACGTGAATTTATTGTTCCGACACGTAAACAAGCTGGTTTCTTCTATACATTACCGCAAGCGCCACAGCAGTTCAAACAAATGTTGATGGTTAGTGGTTATGAGAAATATTTTCAAATTGCACGTTGTTTTAGAGATGAAGATTCTCGTGGAGATCGTCAGCCTGAATTTACGCAATTAGATATGGAAATTGCATACGCAAGCATGCAGCAAATTATTGATTTGAATACTAAAATGTTCAATGAAGTAGTTAATAAAATATACGGTAAAAAATGGATTTTGCATCCTTTTGAAGTGATTACTTATAAAGATGCAATGGATTTTTACGGTTGTGATAGACCTGATTTGCGTTATGGTTTGAAAATGCAAGACATCACGGAAATTGTAAAAGAAACGACTTTTCAGGTGTTTAGTAAACCTATCGATGAAGGTGGAATTGTAAAATGCATCAAAGTTTCGGCTCAAGAGCAAGGAAACAAACGTATGTCTAAAGGACAAATTGAAACGCTTACTGCTGTTGCACAACAAAACGGTCTAGGTGGATTGGCTTATATTATCGTTAATGAAGACGAATTACAATCACCAATTATTAAATTCTTAGGTGAAGAAATCGCTGCTGGTATTATCAAAGCGACCAATGCACAAGTTGGAGATATTGTATTCTTTTCAGCGGCGGATTATGCAACGGCTAACAAGGCTTTGGATGCTGTTCGTCAAGAAATGGGTAGAATGTTACACTTAATTAATCCAAAAGAATTACGTCCGGCTTGGGTGGTTGATTTTCCAATGTTTGAAAGAACAGATGAAGGAAGATGGACGTTTACACACAATCCGTTCTCTATGCCAGCAATTTATGACTTGCAAAAGCATATGGAAGGTGATAATGAAAAAATCGGAACGATTATCGCTCAACAATACGACATTATTTTGAATGGTTATGAAATTGGTGGAGGTTCGGTTCGTGCGCATAAATCGGAGATTCTTGAAGCGACTTATAGAAATATGGGTTACAATAAAGAAGAAATGATGCGAAGTGTGGGAACGATGCATAAAGCGTTCCAATACGGCGCGCCACCACACGGAGGAATCGCTTGGGGAATTGACCGTTTGATGATGATTTTAGAGAAAAAAGCTTCTATCAGAGAAGTAATGGCTTTCCCTAAAACAGGAACCAGTGAAGATTTATTATTTGGAGCGCCATCTCTTTTATCTGATAAAAAAGTAGAAGAAATGAATGTTCGAATTTTGAGAAAATAGATTTTTCAATTTCAATAACAAAAATCAATTTCAATTTCAATGAAAAAACATATTCTTTTAGCCTTATATTTTTTGTTTCAATTTAGCTATAGTCAAGAAATTAAGTATGTAAAAAAAGGAGATTTTCCTGATGGTGTTTATATGACTTTGGAAGATGTTTTAAATATGAAGCCTAGTTCGAATGAAGAAGTGTATTTTAAAAATAATACAGACTCACTAAAAATGCCTGAGAAAGCTTTTTTTTATTTCAAGGATAGCAATAAAAAAGTAAATTATCCCCTTGGTGTTTCATATAAAGGAGAAATGTATTTTCAAACTTACAGAAAATGGACCAATCGTAAAGACAGAGGGTATGAACCAGGTCAGTATTCTAGGTTTTGCAGAGCTACAAGCTATGGTCGATTTGTTTATTTTGAAGAAGATTTGATTGGAACTTGGACAAGAGCATTGAGGTATAATGTGATGCTTGATGGTGGAGACGGGAAAGCAAGAGGAATGGTGATTGACTTCGAAAAGAAAGAAATGAACATATTTAGAGATTGTGAAGATGTTAATGTGTTTTTAAAGGAGCATAATATAAAGGAACTTGAATGTCTTTCAAAAAGTTTTTCAATTGAGGAAACAAGGCAGTTAATTGAAGAGCTTAACAAGAAATAGAAGTTTTAGTTACAAATTTTCAAAGTGGGCATTTAGATGCTTGTTTTGAAAATTTGTTTTTTATAAAGGTTTGGTTTTTAATTGATTTTTGAAATTGCCATTGCCGTTGAATTTTTACGACCTAGGTTTATTAAGTCCTCTGTCATAAAGAACAATACTTCCGGCAACAGATACATTCAAACTTTTTTCAGATTTGAATTTGACTAAAAAATGACATTTTTCAATTGCTTGTTTAGAAAGTCCATTGTCTTCAGCGCCTAATAAATAAACACAACGTCTTGGGTGTTCAAAAGTTTCTAAATTTTCTGCTCTGTCATCCAATTCAACACCAACTAATCGAGCGCCTTTAGGTATGTTTTTATAAAATTCTTCAAAGTTTTCATAATGGAAATAAGGAAGAGATTTTACTGCATTATGAGTGTCGCATGCTTGTTTGGCATATCGATTTCCAATGGTAAAAATATAACTGGCTCCTAAGTTTTGAGCTGTTCTCCATAATACACCTAAGTTTTCAGGAGTTTTACCGTTTTGTATTCCTATGCCGAAAAATTCGGTTATAAAATTATCATTCATACTACAAAAATACGAAACTGTTATTATTACTGTCGAATTTTTGATTTTGTTTAAAGAATTTATGAAGTACAAAATCTAATTGCTTAATAGGTATCATACTACTGAAACTTGGATTAGAAAATTACTTTACTCTTGTCATAAGGTACGCCTTCAATTTGATATAAATTCAAAATACTGTGGTAGAAAAAATCAAGATTTGTTTTTAGATTTTGATGTGATTTCAAATTTGAGATTATATTTGGATATTCCTTCTTGAATTTTGAAGAGCACCAAATAAGCATCGCTGGATTTTCACTTGCTTTTCCTTGTTGTGCATGTAACCATAAGTTTTCTTCTCCAAGTATTTCACCATGATCTGATAAGTAAATTAGAATGGTGTTCGAATTTTGTTTTTCTAATTCCTTAATCGTTTCATTTATGAAATAATCTAAATAAAGTATAGTGTTGTCATAAGAATTAATCATTTCTTCTTTGGTGTTAGAAGGAATGTATTTGCTTTTAATAACAGGTTTAAATACTCTGAAATGTTCGGGATACCTTGTTTCATACCACCAATGACTGCCAATCATATGGATAGTAGTGAATTGATTGATGCGGGGATTGAAATTTTTCTTAAAAACAGGAAGTAATTTTTCGTCATATTCTTTTTGAAAACTCAAATCAGAATGAAAAGGATCTAAGATTTCGTGAAAAGATGATTGGTTAATGAAAATTTCATAGCTTTTTTCTGGAGTTTGATTTCCAATCCAATTGGTTTTGATATTTGCTTGATTTAATACCTGAATCAGAGAATGTTTTGGTTGAGAGTAATTATCTGTAAGTGTTGCATCGGTTAATATTTGAGGAACACTAATAGCTGTGTAAGTTAAAGGCGTATACGTGTTTGGGAAGCTTATGATGTCTTTTCTTTGTTGCAGTAATGGAGTGGTTTTTTTAGTATAGCCATTAATTTGTAAATGATTTGCTCTTACACTTTCGCCTAGAATAAAAACAACAGTTAGTTTATCGCGTTGTGTATTAATTTTGTTATTGATTGGTTTTAAAATTAAAGTGTTTTTTTCTAAATATTCTTGAAGTGAGACTGCTATATTGTAAGGAAGTCTTCTATTAAACGTGCCAGGGCGGTAATTTTCAGCTAATGAATGACTAATTATAGCTAAAAGAGCCAAAAGGGTTAAGGGTGATTTGAGAGAATTATTTTTTAGTTTGTTATAGAGTCTTAGTGTGAAAATTATAACGGTTATATTAAGAATAAGATACATAACGAATGGGAAACTAATCAAATCAATCACGATATCTATTTTTGTTTCTAATGATACTTGAATAATACTCTGAGATATTGTAATGTCTTGAAAATAGACCCAATAAGCAATGCCTGAAATGAACAAGTATAGAATAGGGAAAAGTATTTTAAATACATATTTATTAATGCTTAAAAAGTATAAGAAACCAAATATTGAAAACTGCAAGGCTATGAAGTGAACAAAATAGAAACCAGAGTCTGTAAATGAAATAAGGGGAATATGATAATAGGATGCAAATGTAATGAAGATACTGAAGATTATATTCAGATACAGATGAAACAATAACTGCGATTTGTATGTTTTTAAGACTTCCATTGGTTAAAGGGTAGTTGTTTTTAATAGAATTTCAAAGGTTAAATAAAAAGAAACTCCAAATAAAAATGGAATAATATTTTTTTGAAAAAGAATGTGAGTGGATTGCCAAATGATACTTTACTCGATTTGGGTCAAATATAGATATTGTTTTTAGATTAGTCAGATTTTGTTCTTTGGATAATTTTCTATTACAAAAAATCTAATCATATGCATTGAGCTCAATTTATGCAGATTTTGTTAGTTGAGATGTTCGATTATTATATTGTTTTTTTGTGTTAATTGGCGTGGTTTAATTTTGATAAAAGAAAAAGAATGGGATGTGGTTTCTGAATATTTTTATACAGATTTATTTAAAAAAAGGCTTTCAATTTTCAAGGTGTTTTTTTGTGTTTAATAAACGTTAAATGTTGATAACTTAAACGCTTATAGTTGGAATAAAACACTTAAATAGATTACATTTTTATATATTTGCTGTTAGACGAAAAACACATTTTTTTTAGATTAAATTATATGAGCGAAGAAATCAAGAAGGACAATTATTCAGCAGACAGTATTCAGGCTTTAGAGGGGATGGAGCACGTTAGAATGCGTCCATCTATGTATATTGGAGATGTAGGTGTAAGAGGGTTACATCATTTAGTTTATGAAGTAGTTGATAACTCTATCGATGAAGCAATGGGAGGTCATTGTGATACGATATATGTTAGTATCAATGAGGACGGGTCAATATCTGTTGAAGACAATGGACGTGGTATTCCAGTTGGTATTCATAAAAAAGAGGGAGTTTCAGCCTTAGAGGTTGTAATGACTAAAATTGGTGCTGGAGGAAAATTTGATAAAGATTCGTATAAAGTATCAGGAGGTCTTCACGGTGTAGGTGTTTCTGTGGTAAATGCTTTGTCAAACCATTTGAGAGCTACAGTTCATAGTAGTGATGGGAAAATATACGAACAAGAATACGAAAAAGGAAAAGCTTTATATCCAGTAAAACAAATCGGAGAAACTTCTAAGAGAGGTACTATTGTTACTTTTTATCCGGACCCTTCTATTTTTACTCAAACTATAGAATATTCTTATGATACTTTATCAGCTCGTATGCGTGAATTATCTTTCTTGAATAAAGGAGTTTCAATTACGTTTACAGATAAAAGAGAAAAAGATAAAGACGGGAATTTTCTTTCAGAATTGTTTTATTCTACTGAAGGTTTAAAAGAATATATTCGTTATTTGGATGGAAACCGTGAGCCTATCATTGCTCATGTTATTTCGATGGATAATGAAAAAGGAGAGATTCCGGTTGAGGTAGCTTTGATTTATAATACAAGTTACTCAGAAAATATTTTTTCTTATGTAAATAATATAAATACTCACGAAGGAGGAACACACTTGCAAGGTTTTAGAACTGGTCTTACTAGATCATTAAAAAAATATGCAGATACTTCTGGAATGCTTGATAAGTTGAAATTTGATATTTCAGGGGATGATTTTCGTGAAGGTCTTACGGCAATTATTTCTGTAAAAGTTTCAGAACCTCAATTTGAAGGGCAAACTAAAACGAAGTTAGGGAATAGAGAAGTTGTTTCGCCTGTAAGTCAGGCTGTAGGTGATATGATTGAAGCTTATTTGGAGGAAAATCCAAATGATGCTCGAATTATTGTTCAAAAAGTAATTCTAGCGGCTCAAGCACGTCATGCGGCTAAGAAAGCGCGTGAGATGGTGCAGCGCAAAACCGTGATGGGTGGCGGTGGATTACCAGGGAAATTATCTGATTGTTCGGAGCAAGATCCTGCGAAATGTGAAGTATATCTTGTCGAGGGAGATTCGGCAGGGGGAACAGCTAAGCAAGGTCGTGATCGTGCTTTTCAAGCTATTTTGCCATTGCGTGGTAAGATTTTGAATGTTGAAAAAGCAATGCATCACAAGGTTTTTGAAAACGAGGAGATTCGAAATATATTTACGGCACTTGGAGTAACTATTGGAACTGAAGAAGATAGTAAAGCTTTGAATATTTCGAAATTACGTTATCATAAAGTGATTATTATGTGTGATGCCGATGTCGATGGTAGCCACATTTCTACTTTAATTTTGACATTCTTCTTCCGTTTTATGAAAGAATTGATTGAAGAAGGACACGTATATATTGCAGCACCTCCTTTGTATTTGGTTAAAAAAGGAAATAAAAAAGAATACGCTTGGAATGATGATCAACGTGATCAAGCAAATGCTAGAATGGGTGGTAGCGCAGGTATTCAACGTTATAAAGGTCTTGGAGAGATGAATGCAGAACAATTGTGGGAAACTACAATGGATCCAGCTTTTAGAACTCTTCGTCAAGTAAATATAGATAGCCTTGCTGAGGCAGATAGAGTTTTTTCTATGTTAATGGGAGATGAAGTACCGCCAAGAAGAGAATTTATCGAGAAAAATGCAGTTTACGCTAATATCGATGCGTAGTTGTTTAGAGTAACTGTGTTTTTTAATTTTTGATTTGAAATTAATATAAAACAAAATAAAAATGAAAGTTACCATTGTAGGAGCAGGGAATGTGGGAGCATCCTGTGCGGATTCAATTTCTTATAGAGGAATTGCAAGTGAAGTAGTATTATTAGATATCAGAGAAGGTTTTGCCGAAGGTAAAGCTATGGATATAATGCAATGCGCTACTAACACTGGTTTTAATACTAATGTTTCAGGTGTTACCAATGATTATTCTAAAACAGCAAACAGTGATGTTGTTGTAATTACTTCTGGAATTCCAAGAAAACCTGGAATGACAAGAGAAGAATTAATTGGTATTAATGCTGGAATTGTTAAATCTGTTGCAGAAAATGTATTAGCACATTCTCCAAATTGTATTGTAGTAGTAGTGTCAAATCCTATGGATACGATGACTTACTTGACATTGAAAGCTACTGGATTGCCAAAAAACAGAATTATTGGAATGGGTGGAGCTTTAGATAGTTCCCGTTTTAGATATTATTTGTCTAAAGCCTTGAATAAGCCATCAAATGATATTTCGGCTATGGTAATTGGTGGTCATGGTGATACTACGATGATTCCTTTAACAAGATTGGCTTCTTATAATGGTATTCCAGTTTCTCAGTTTTTATCTCAAGAAGAATTGGATAAAGTTGCTGCTGCTACCATGGTCGGTGGAGCAACACTTACGGGTTTATTAGGAACTTCTGCTTGGTATGCACCAGGGGCTTCTGTTGCTTATTTGGTAGATAGTATTTTAAATGATCAAAAGAAAATGATTGCATGCTCTGTCTTTGTTGAAGGAGAATATGGTCAAAATGACATCTGCATTGGAGTACCTTGTATTATAGGTAAAAATGGTGTAGAACAAATCGTTGATATTGCATTAAATGATGCTGAAAAAGCTGCTTTTGCTAAAAGTGCTGATGCGGTAAGAAACATGAATGCTGATTTGAAATCGGTTTTAGTATAATAATTTTCATAGGAAAAAAAAAAGACTGCAATTTTGCGGTCTTTTTTTTCATATTAATTAATAAATTAATTGGTTAATCTTTCCGTTAATTATATATTTGCTCGGTTTAAAAAAAATGATATAAATCGTGCACCTCTTTTTTGTTTTTCAAAATCGACGTAATGGCTTATTTTATAGGGTTTAAAGCAAAAAAATAATAAATAAAAATAATTAATTTTTAGTAATAATGCAGAATAAAGGACTTATTAAATTTTTCGCAATTCTATTTGCATTGGTAAGTATTTACCAACTTTCTTTCACTTTTGTCTCTAGTAAGATTAAAAGTGATGCAAAAACTTTTGCTGGAGGTAATCCAGAGAAAGAAGTAAAATATTTGGATTCTATTGGTAAAGTGGAAGTGTTTAGCTTAGGTTTTACTGATTTTACATTCAATGAAGTAAAAGATAAACAGATCAATAAAGGTCTTGACTTAGAGGGAGGAATCAACGTTACTCTTCAAATCTCAGTTAAAGACATTTTGAAAGGTTTATCAAATAATTCGAAAAATCCAGTTTTTAATAAATCTTTGGCAGATGCCACTGCAAATCAAAGAGGAAATCAATCTTATCTTGATGCATTTTATGAAGCTTTTGAAGCTAATTCTAAAGGATCAGTAAAATTAGCATCACCTGATATTTTCGCAAACAGAAGTTTGCAAGGTGAAGGTGGAGTTACTTTTCAAATGACGGATGCTCAGGTTCAAAAAGTAATCAAAAGAAAAGTTGATGAGTCTGTAGAAAGTGCTTTTGGAGTATTAAGAAAGCGTATCGATAAATTTGGTGTAACACAGCCTAACATTCAAAAATTAGGAGAGTCTGGACAAATTCTTGTAGAACTTCCAGGTGCTAAAGATATTGACAGAATCAAAAAGTTATTACAAAGTACAGCTCAATTAGAGTTTTGGGAAACTTATAAAATTGAAGAAATTGGAAATTTCCTAATGTCTGCTAATGAGGCTTTGAAAAAAACTGAAATAGCAAAAGTTGAAACTAAAGCTGTTGCAAAAGATTCTTTAAGTGCTTTATTGACTGATGCAAAAGATTCTGCAACTACTAAAAAAGGTAATAATCCTATTTTAGATAAAATTATTGCTCAAGGCGGTGGACCAGTTCTTGGTCTTTTCTCTCCAAAAGATACAGCTGTAATCAATTCTTATTTTAAAAGAGCTGACATCAGAATTTTATTAGCCGGTGAGCAGCGTTATGCAAAATTTGTTTGGGGAAAACCAACTACTATTAAAGGTGAAAAAGACAAAGAAGTTGAAGCTGTTGAATTATACGCTTTAAAGGGAAATAGAGATAATGTTGCTTCAATGGGAGGTGGTGTTGTAACTGATGCAAGTGATACATTTGACCAATTAGGTAAGCCTGCAGTTTCTATGCAAATGAATAATGTAGGTGCTAAAGAATGGGAAGAATTAACAGGAAGAGCTTATACTCAAAAGAGTAATATTGCTATTGTTCTTGATGATGTTGTATATTCTGCACCAGGGGTTTCTAGTGGACCTATTGCTGGTGGTAGATCTGAAATTTCTGGAAACTTCGATGTTACAGAAACTAAAGATTTAGCCAATGTATTAAGAGCTGGTAAATTGCCGGCAGCTGCTGAAATTGTTCAGTCTGAAGTTGTAGGACCATCCTTAGGTCAGGAAGCTATCGATAATGGTACTAATTCTGCTGTAATTGGATTGCTTTTGGTATCTCTTTGGATGATAGTTTATTATGGTAAAGCGGGTTGGTATGCTAACATTGCTTTGGCGGTTAACTTATTGTTTATGTTTGGTATTTTGTCAAGTTTAGGCGCTGTACTTACATTACCTGGTATTGCTGGTATCGTTTTAACAATGGGTACAGCAGTAGATGCAAATATCATTATATATGAAAGAGCTAAAGAAGAATTAAGGTCTGGGAAATCACTTGATGAAGCGGTAAAAGCTTCTTATAGTTGGACAGGAGCTATGCGTTCTATTGTTGATGCTAACGTTACACATATCTTAACAGGTGCGGTATTGTTTATCTTCGGTTCAGGCCCAATTAAAGGTTTTGCAACTACTTTATTAATTGGTATTATTACTTCATTATTTACTTCTATATTTATTGCAAGAATTTTTATTGATAGAAATATAGCAGGTAAAAATGATTTGAATTTTATAACTAATTTTTCTAAAAACTTCTTTACTAATTTCCATTTTGATTTCTTAGGAATTAAAAAATGGACTTACCTTTTCTCTGCCGTTGTAACTATTGTTAGTATTGCATCTATAGCAACAAATGGTTTTGATCAAGGTGTTGATTTTGTTGGAGGAAGAACTTTTCAGGTTCGTTTTGATAAATCAATGAAGCCAGAGGAAATTAAAGATGAATTGGCTGTTGTGTTTGGTAGTGCAGAGGTTAAAATATTTGGAGAAGATAATCAGTTAAAAATCACAACCAAATATAAAATTCAAGAAACAGGTAGTGCTGCTGACGAAGATGTAAATAAAAAATTATTTGAAAGTTTGAAAAAGCATTATGCTGCCGGAATGACTTACGATAAATTTGTGAATACTTATGAAGGAAAAAAATTAGGTATTGTACAAGCTTCAAAAGTTGGACCGACGGTTGCAGAGGATATTAAAACTAATGCATATTGGGCTGTACTTGGAGCGATGATTATCGTAGGATTGTATTTGGTTATTAGTTTCAGAAAATGGCAATATAGTTTGGGTGCAATTGCAGCGGTAGCACATGATGTAATCTTTGTATTAGGGGTATATTCATTGTGTTGGAGATTTATGCCTTTCGGTATGGAAATTGATCAACACTTTATAGCAGCTATTTTGACGGTTATTGGTTATTCTATGAATGATACGGTTATTGTATTTGATAGGGTACGTGAATTCTTAGATGGTAAAACTAAAGGATCATTCTCTGAAATTGTAAATAAGTCTATTAACTCTACAATGTCAAGAACTATCAATACTTCTTTAACAATGATTTTTGTATTGTTGATAATGTTTATTTTTGGTGGTGAATCAATTAGAGGGTTTATCTTTGCAATGCTTATTGGTATTATTATTGGTACTTATTCTTCATTATTTATTGCTACTCCAGTATTGGTTGATTCAATTTCTAGAGAAGAGAAGAAAAATGTTGAAGTTCAACATCAAGAAAGTTAGTAAACTCATCATAATATTAAAAAGGATTCAACGAAAGTTGAATCCTTTTTTTTTTTTTGATTATTTATTTAGTGAGAAAAGTTTTGAATTGTTGATTAAAGTTATTTTTTTTTTTTTTAAAATAAAAGTGCATTTTATTAGTTTAATTACACAGTATAAAACGTTTTCTTTTTGTTAGCAAAATAGATGTATTTTTTAAGGGTATGCTTGACAAAGAAGCTTTGTTTTTCGCTTAATACTGTTGTTTAATAAATCTAAAACAGCCTGAATTATTATTACTTCAAAGTTATTTTTGTTTTTAATGGTATTGAAAGGATTTGAATATATTTTTGTATTATCAATAAGAATGGTTCTGATGAAGAGATTTGATAAACGAAAGTGTTTAGGAATAATTAGCTTAATAAACTCGATGTTTATTCTGAATCATAGTGAGTTTTTTAGAGAAATAAGTATTGATAATGGCTCCTTTTGAGGGTATACATTTTCGTATATTGAGAAAAATGGGTGTGTTATTGATGATTTGAAATTATATAAAAATCAATTGTTTATGGACTAAAAAAAATAGCCACTAAAATTATTTAGTGGCTATTTTTTATTAATTATTTGTTTGTTGAAACACTTATGCTTCAACTTCTTTCTTGGCTGTAAACGCAAAATATAGACCCACTATGATAAAAGGAATACTCAACCATTGACCTGTAGATAATACGTTTCCTAAGTCGTTTTCAAAACCTCCTTGGCTTTCTTTTACAGATTCCACTACAATACGTACTGTGAATAAAAGAATTAAGAATAGGCCAAATAAATATCCTGATTTTTTTCTGGCATCAGTTTTCCAATACAAGAAAAATAATACTGCAAAAACAAATATATAGCAAAAAGCTTCATATAATTGAGCAGGATGTTTAGCTGGAACTTGTTCTAATAAATTAACATATTGAGGATTAGTTGCAATAGCATGATATGCTTCTTTTGGTGTTGGAAGTTGAGTTGCATTAACAGCTTCTCTTGGTGTAAATTGATCTCTCACAAAACGGATTCCAAATGCAGAGGTTGTTTCTTTACCAACGATTTCAGAATTGAAGAAATTTCCTAATCTCACAAAAATAGCGCCACTAGCACAAGGAATAACTACTCTGTCTAAAATCCATAATAATGGTTTTTGAAGCACTTTTTTTGAAAAAAAGTACATCGCAATGATAATTGAAATAGTTGCTCCATGACTTGCTAAACCTTGGTATCCTGTAAATTCAAATTTTGGATTAAAACGAACTGGTAAAACAATTTCGGCTAGATTGTTGCGGTAATATTCCCAATCGTAAAAGAAAACGTGACCTAAACGCGCTCCAATTAAAGTTGCTAATACAGTCCAAACAAATAAGGAGTCTAGTTTGTCGATAGCAATATTTTCTCTATCAAAAATATGTTTCATGATGTACCATCCTAGTCCAAAAGCAATTACAAACATTAAGCTGTAATAACGTACTATAAAGAAACCTAAATCGATACCTTCAGAGGGATTCCAAATAAGGTTGTGTAGAGATTGTGTCATTTAATTTTTTATTTTTTGTGAAAATACTATTTTGAATTGAGTAATTGTGTTAACTAAAAGGTAAGAATTTCTCTTTTTAATGTTTATGACTGCATTTCTTTTCTGGAACTGGATCATATCCTTTTCCTCCCCAAGGATGACAACTCAAAATTCTTTTTATTCCTAAATAACCACCATAAAACAATCCATGAATTTGTAATGCCTGAATCATATAAGAGGAACATGTAGGTTCAAATCTACAAGCTGCAGGTGTAAAAGGTGAAATTGCTCCCTGATAAAATCGAACGAGTAATACAAATGGATAAATTAGTATCTTTTGAAACATCTGATTATTTAAATTCTTAAGTTCAAAAATCTGTAATTTGCCTAGTAAAATCTGGCTACTGAATACTAAAACTAGTTCCTTCTTTTCCGTCTTTCAATTGAATTCCTAAAGCAATTAATTGATCACGAATTTGGTCTGATAGTGCAAAATCTTTATTGTCACGGGCTTGTTTGCGCATCCCAATAAGCATATTAACTACACCTTCTAATTTATCAGTATTGCCATTCGTTTTTTCTTCTTCCAATCCCAAAACATCAAATATAAAATCTTGCATTGTTTTTGTGAATAATTGCAAATCGACGGCATTCAAAGTTTCCTTTCCATCTTTTAATAAATTAGCAAAACGAACTCCTTCAAATAACTGTGCGATAAGAATTGGAGAGTTGAAATCGTCATTCATAGCATCATAGCACAATTGTTTCCAGCTAGCGATGTCTAAAGTACTATTTTCACCTGCTGAAATTCCGTTTAAAGAATCCATTGCTTCCATCAATCTTTTATAGCCTTTCTCAGCAGCAGTAATAGCTTCGTCAGAAAAATCAAGAATACTTCTATAGTGAGCCTGTAGCATAAAAAATCTTGCTACAGATGCAGAAAATGCTTTGCTTAAAAAAGCATTATCACCTGTCAAAATCTCTCCAGGTAAAATATTATTACCAGTAGATTTGGCCATTTTTTTACCATTCAAAGTCAACATATTCGCATGCATCCAGTAATTTACTGGAGTATGTCCTGTGCAGGCTTCATTTTGAGCAATTTCACATTCGTGATGTGGGAATTTTAAATCCATTCCACCACCATGAATATCAAAATGATTACCCAAATATTTCGTACTCATCGCAGTACATTCTAAATGCCAACCAGGGAAACCATCGCTCCAAGGCGAAGGCCAACGCATAATGTGTTGTGGTTCTGCTTTTTTCCAAAGTGCAAAATCCTGTGGATTTCTTTTGTCAGATTGACCATCAAGATCTCTCGTATTGGCAAGCATATCTTCAATATTACGACCACTTAAAATACCGTAATGATTGGTTTCGTTAAATTTTACAACGTCAAAATATACCGAACCATTGGCTTCATAACCAATTCCTTTGTCAATTATGGTTTTAATGATTTCAATTTGCTCAATAATATGTCCCGTTGCAGTTGGTTCAATACTTGGTGGTAAAAAGTTAAAAGCATTCAAAATATCATGAAAATCTACAGTATAACGCTGTACAACTTCCATTGGTTCTAGTTGTTCTAGACGAGCTTTTTTAGCAATTTTATCCTCACCTTCATCTACGTCATCCACAATATGCCCAACATCAGTAATGTTTCGAACGTAACGGACTTTGTAATCCAAATGCAATAAATACCTAAAGATTACATCAAAAGACATAAAAGTTCTCACATTTCCAAGATGTACATTGCTGTAAACCGTCGGTCCACATACATACATACCCACATTTCCTTCATTTATTGGTGTAAATGTTTCTTTTTCTCCCGAAAGAGAATTGTATATTTTTAAGGTCTGACTTTTATATAAGGACATAGAATTTATTTTTTGAAGCTAATCCTGCTTTCCGTTTCAATCTTTTTTATGCTTTGAAAAAAAATGATAAAAAAGGATTTTCACTGCAATCAGGGCTAGGGCTTTGAGGTAATAATTAGATTTTTCTAAATATTAAAATTTCGTTTCCAATTTGATATAATCTAAAAACTCTCTTTTTGTTTGCGGGTCTTTAAATTTTCCACCAAATTCAGAAGTTACTGTACTACTTTCAATATCTTTAATTCCTCTAGAATTAACGCAAAGGTGTTTCGCATCGATAACGCAAGCCACATCTTCAGTACCAAGAGCTTGTTGTAGTTCTTGAACAATTTGCATCGTTAAACGCTCTTGTACTTGTGGTCTTTTGGCGTAATGCTCTACAATACGATTCATTTTAGAAAGACCAATAACTCTTCCACTCGAAATGTAAGCAACATGTGCTCTTCCGATAATTGGTAACAAATGGTGTTCGCAGGTAGAGTAAAGTGTAATGTTTTTTTCAACTAACATTTCACCGTATTTGTAATTGTTTTCAAAAGTAGATGCTTTTGGTTTTTTGTCAGGATTTAATCCACCAAAAATTTCTTTTACAAACATTTTTGCAACACGATTAGGAGTTCCTTTCATGCTGTCATCAGTCAAATCCATTCCTAGTGTAAGTAGGATGCTTTCAACATCTTTTTTTATTTTTTCAATCTTTTCTTCATCGGTAATGTCAAAAGCGTCTTTTCTTACTGGATTTTGAGCATTTGTACTAATATGATTGTTTCCTATTTCGTCCTGAAATTCTTCGTTGTTTATCATTAAAAGGTACTATTATTATGAGTGTCTATTTTTAGAGGGTAAAGATAATTAATAAAAAGGAAACATTTTCTATAGCTTTAGCTTTTAATTATACATAAAATCGATAGAAATATTGATTATTTCGATGAGAAAACAAAAAAGACAATACCAATTAATGCTATTGTCTTTTAATGTTTTATATTCTATGTTTCTAAAATAAAGCCGATAAAATTATTTTGAATTATAAACAGTAAGTGCTTCTTTCAAAATGTTGACAGCACTTATTAAGTCTTCTTTTTTCAAAACGTAAGCAATGCGAACCTGATTTAGACCAACTCCTGGAGTTGAATAAAATCCACCTGCTGGGGCTATCATTACTGTTTCACCGTTTAATTCGTATTTTTCTAAAAGCCATTGTGCAAAAACATCTGCATTATCAATTGGTAGTTGAGCAATACAATAAAAAGCAGCTTTTGGAGTCTTTACTACTACGCCTTCTATTTTGTTTAATTCACTAATTAAAATATCTCTTCGTTCTTTGTATTCAACTATTACTTCGTCAAAATAACTTTGAGGAGTGTCAATTGCAGCTTCGCAAGCAATTTGTTCGATAGTTGGAGGACATAAACGAGCCTGCGCAAATTTCATTGCAGCAGAAATAACCTCTCTGTTTTTTGTTACCATACAGCCAATACGTGCGCCACACATACTATATCTTTTAGAAACCGAATCAATCATGATTACGTTTTGTTCGATTCCTTGTAGATTCATTACAGAAAAGTGCTTGTCTCTTTCGTCATATATAAATTCACGATACACTTCATCTGCGATTAAAAATAAATCGTGTTTTTTAACTAATTCTCCCAGTTGTTTAATTTCAGATTCTGAATACAAATAACCTGTTGGATTATTAGGGTTACAAATTAAGATTGCTTTTGACTTTGATGTAATTGCTTTTTCAAAATCTTCAATTGTAGGTAGTGTAAATCCACTTTCAATATTAGAAATTACAGGTACAACCTTTGCACTTGACTCTTCTGAAAAAGCACTATAATTGGCGTAAAAGGGCTCAGGGATAATAACTTCATCTCCTGGATCCATAATGCTTCCAAGAGCAAATAAAAGTGCTTCAGAGCCACCTGTAGTTATCATTATATCTTCATAACTTACTTTTACATCTTGTTTGGTGTAAAATTGGGCTAGTTTTTTTCGGTAGCTTTCGTATCCTGCAGAAGGGCCGTATTCGATAATAGTTAAGTCAATATTTTTAATCGCATTAATGGCAATTTCAGGGCTTTTTATATCGGGTTGACCAATGTTTAAATGATAAACCTTACGTCCTTCTTTTTTAGCAATGTCTGCAAAAGGAGCTAGTTTTCTAATTGGCGATTCTGGCATTCTACGACCTCTGATTGAAATTTCAGGCATGATTCTTAAATTTGAGGTGCAAATTTGCAATTTATTTTCCAAAAACACCGTAAACTATATGTCTATTTTGTTGTTTTTTGCCCATTATTATCGTATAATTGGGTAATAATATAGAAATATGACTAAATGAGAAAAAAATGTGTTTTTTTTCTTTTATTACTGACAATAACACCTGTATTTGCACAGGAAGGTTTTGTGTTTGATAAAGGAGTTGATAAAATTACAATACCAATAGCCTTAATCAATAATTTGACTTTTATTCCTATAAAAGTAAATGGAGTTGAGTTGAATTTTCTCTTAGATACAGGTGTAGAGGAAACTATTCTTTTTAGTCTGGAAGATAATCCGAATGTTAATTTTTATAATTCTGAAAAAATAAGGTTGAAAGGTTTGGGCAGCGAAGCTGCTATTGAAGGGCTGAAGACTACCAATAATGTTTTGGAAATGGATGGAGCCAAAGCTTATCGTCAACTTATTTATGTTATTTTAGATCAGAGTTTTAATCTTTCTTCGCAAATTGGTATTCCAGTAAATGGTATTATTGGGTATCAATTTTTCAGACAAAATTTGGTTCGCATCGATTATGGCAATAAGAAAGTAATTGTCTATAAGAATAATGAAGTTAATAGAAAAAAAATCGAAAAAAAATTCGATAAAATGGCAATCACTATCGAGAGACTTAAGCCTTATTTGATGGGAATAGTTGATCTTGATGAAATAAAAATACCTGTAAAAATGTTATTAGATTCTGGAAATAGCGATTCGGTTTGGCTTTTTCAAGATTTATCCAGTCAAATTAAAGTTCCCTCTAAAAATTTTGACGATTTTTTAGGAAAAGGATTTAGTGGTGATATTGAGGGAAAAAGAGCAAGGATTTCTAACTTTTCATTTGATAAATATAATTTTAAACTACCAATTGTGGCTTTTCCAGATTCAAGTTCAATAAAAAATGTTCGGATGGTTAAAAATAGAGCAGGATCCGTTGGGGGAGAAATTTTAAAACGTTTTTCTGTAATTTTTGATTATGAGAATGAACTACTTTATTTGAGAAAAAACTCTAGATTTGGTGAGCCATTTACTTATAATAAAAGCGGTATTGAAATAAAACACAATGGAATACAATGGGTAAAAGAAACAGTGAAAATGGAAACTGTTCCTTTGTCTGGTGGAGTTACGTTTGATGAAAGTGGAAGGAATATTACAAATGAATTTAAATACAAATTTGAACTTAAACCAGTTTATGAGATTGCTAATATTCGAAAAAAATCAGCTGCTGAAAAATGTGGATTGAAAGTAGGAGATATAATTATATCAATTAATAAAGAACCTGTTTATCGTTATTCATTAGAAAAATTGAATGAAAAGTTTAAATCAGAAGAGGATAAAATGATTTATTTGGAAATAGAAAGAGAAGGTAAAGTTTTGAAATTTAGTTTTCAATTGATTAATGATTTGTAAATAATAAAAACGCTTTTTAAAAGCGTTTTTATTATTATTAATTTGCGAGTACTTCTCCTTTAACTTTTAGAGGAACTCTACCACCATCATAATTTGTTGCATTTGTTTCCAATGTAATAGTTTTGCGAATTGGACCAGGATTCATATTGTATTTTATTTCAATTTTGTCTGATTTTCCTGGTGCAATGGGTTGATTGGGCTTATATAGTATAGTAAAACTGGCGGTAGATTGTATACCAGTAATACTTAATGGTGCATCGCCACTATTCGTAAATGTAAAGTTTCTAACCCCATTATCAGATGATTTATTTACTTTTCCATAATCAACAGTATTATCAGATTGTTGAATGTCAATTTTAGGACCATTTTGTGCAAAGCTTATATAGCTTAAAAATAGTAATGCAATAAGATATTTTATTTTTTTCATTTTTATTTGTTTTTTAGGAGGCATAGTAAATATACTACCTTTTAATTAACGCACAATTTTTTATTTCGCTTTTTATACTGTGCTTAATTATTTACTTTTGTCGCTAATTAGAATTACAAAAATTAGACCAATAGTAAAAAGTTTATTTGATTAATCGATTAATCTTTTATTTCATTCATAGATCTTTGATTTAAAATAGTAATAAAAGATTAATCTGTTAAACATATTAACGATTAAATACATCAATAAAAATGACAATTCCTGCACAATTTGACGCTAAAACCATTGAAAATAAGTGGTATGCTTACTGGATGGAAAATAATTACTTTCATTCGAAACCAGACCATAGAACACCATATTCTATTGTAATCCCTCCTCCTAATGTAACTGGAGTTTTGCACATGGGGCATATGCTTAACAATACAATTCAAGACGTTTTAATTCGTCGTGCACGTTTAAAAGGTTTCAATGCATGTTGGGTACCAGGAACGGATCACGCCTCAATTGCAACAGAGGCTAAAGTTGTAGCGAAATTAAAATCTGAAGGAATCAATAAATCAGATTTGAGTAGAGAGGAGTTTTTGAAACACGCTTACGAATGGACTGATAAATACGGAGGAACTATCTTAGAACAATTGAAACAACTAGGATGTTCTTGTGATTGGGAAAGAACTAAATTTACTATGGATCCAGATATGTCTGCTTCTGTAATTAAATCTTTCGTTGATTTATACAACAAAGGATTGATTTATCGTGGATATAGAATGGTAAATTGGGATCCAGAAGCCAAAACGACTCTTTCTGACGAAGAAGTTATTTATGAAGAACAAAACGGAAAATTATTTTTCTTAAAATATAAAATCGAAGGAAGTGAAGACTTCTTGACAGTTGCTACAACACGTCCTGAAACTATTTTTGGCGATACTGCTATTTGTATTAATCCAAATGATGAACGTTTCGCTCATTTGAAAGGAAAGAAAGCAATCGTGCCAATTTGTGGTCGTGTGATTCCAATTATCGAAGATGAATATGTAGATATTGAATTCGGTACTGGTTGTTTGAAAGTAACTCCTGCTCACGACATGAATGACAAAACGCTAGGGGAGAAGCACAATTTGGAAATCATCGATATTTTCAATGAAGATGCATCTTTGAATAGTTTTGGATTGCATTATCAAGGGAAAGATCGTTTTGTGGTTCGTACTGAAATTGCAAAAGAACTTGAAGAAAGTGGCGCTTTGTCAAAAACTGAAATCCATTTGAATAAAGTTGGAACTTCAGAAAGAACAAAAGCGGTAATCGAACCTCGTTTGTCTGATCAATGGTTCTTGAAAATGGAAGATTTGGTAAAACCAGCAATCAAATCAGTTCTGGTTGATGGCGATATTAAATTACATCCAGCACGTTTTAATAATACGTATGCGCATTGGTTAAATAATATTCGCGATTGGAATATCTCTCGTCAATTGTGGTGGGGACAACAAATCCCAGCTTATTTCTACGGTGATGGAAAAGAAGATTTCGTTATTGCTGAAAATATTGAAGATGCTTTAGTTTTGGCTAAAGAGAGAACAAACAATCAGCAACTAACAACTTCTGATTTAAGACAAGATGCTGATGCTTTAGATACTTGGTTTTCTTCTTGGTTGTGGCCAATGTCTGTTTTTGGTGGAATTATGGATCCTGAAAACGAAGATTTTAAATACTATTATCCGACCAATGATTTAGTAACTGGTCCAGATATTTTGTTTTTCTGGGTTGCGAGAATGATTATTGCTGGTTACGAATATGCAGGAGAAAAACCATTTTCAAATGTTTATTTAACTGGATTGGTTCGTGATAAACAAAGACGTAAAATGTCTAAATCTTTAGGCAATTCACCTGAACCTTTAGAATTAATCGAAAAATTTGGAGCTGATGGAGTTCGTGTAGGTTTGCTTTTGAGCGCTTCTGCAGGAAATGATATTATGTTTGATGAAGAATTATGTAACCAAGGAAAAGGGTTTACCAATAAAATTTGGAATGCTTTCAAATTGATAAAAGGTTGGGAAGTTTCAGATTCAATTCCACAACCAGAATCTTCTAAAGTAGCAATCGAATGGTATGAAGCTAAATTGCAACAAACGCTTCTAGAAATTGAAGATAATTTTGAGAAATATAGAATTTCAGATGCTTTAATGGCGATTTATAAATTGGTTTGGGATGATTTCTGTTCTTGGTTTTTAGAAATGATAAAACCAGCATACCAACAACCAATCGATAGCGTAACTTTTGCGAAAGCAATAGAAATGCTAGAAAATAACTTGAAATTATTACATCCTTTTATGCCATTCTTGACAGAAGAAATTTGGCAACATATTGCAGAAAGAACAATAGAAGAAGCGTTAATCGTTTCGACTTGGCCAGAAGCAAAACCTTTTAATGCGGATTTAATTGCCGATTTTGAAAACACGATTGAAGTGATTTCAGGAGTTAGAACGATTCGTAAAGACAAGAATATTCCATTCAAAGATGCTATCGAATTGAAAGCGATCAATAACGATAAGGTTTCAACCTACTTTGATTCAATCGTAACCAAATTAGGAAATATTTCTGCATTGGAATATGTTTCGGATAAAGTAGATGGAGCGTTATCTTTCCGTGTAAAATCAAACGAATATTTTATTCCGATTACTGGAAATATTGATGTTGAAGCTGAGATTACTAAATTAACTACTGAGTTAGAATATACTCAAGGTTTCTTGAAATCAGTTCAAAATAAACTATCAAACGAGAAATTTGTGAACGGTGTACCAGAAAAAGTTTTGGCTAACGAAAGACAAAAAGAGGCAGATGCTTTGGCAAAAATTGCTACAATCGAGCAAAGTTTGGCTGGATTGAAATAAGAAATCCAATTTGCTTTTAAATAGTAAAACCCGACAGATTTTTGAATTTGTCGGGTTTGTTTTTTTATAATAGTAGTTATGCTTTTTTCTTTCGATTTAAAAATAAAAACAAAGGATATGAAAGTAGCGTCGTAATAGCAATGATGATAAAATTCTTCAGATCACTGTAAACAAAACCAAGCAAAAGTCCTAAAGTAGTTGCAATAGCTAAATAAGTTAGCCAAGGATACCAAATGGAACGATATGGCCTAGGTAAGTTAGGTTCTTTTTTTCTAAGTTTTATTAGTGAGCAATATGCCAATCCCCAAACAATAACAGACATGAACGTTCCAAAAGAGAATAAGACTTCAAACGAACCAATGCAAATCAATACAAAACTAAATAAAGATGAAACTAGAAGTGCAACAATTGGTGTCCCGCCTTTGTTGATTTTTGTTCCTTTTTCAATAAAAAAACCATCTCGACTCAAGCCATAAAGGATTCTGGTTGGAATCATCATGAAAGCATTCAATATACTAATCAAAGAAAAAATAGCAATAACAGTTACTATAATTGCTCCATTTTTTCCGAAAATAACCTTTGCAACATCTGCTGCAGCCAAATTTGAATTAGCCAATTCTGAAACGGGTAAGACATGAAAAAATGCCATATTCAGTAAAACATAAATTAATATAACAAGTATAGCTCCGCTAAATAAAGATTTTGGAATGTTTTGACTTGGGTTTCTGTCTTCTTCGGCAAAAAAGCAAACCGAATACCAACCGTCATAAGTGCCGATGATTAATTGTAGTGATTTGAAAAAACCAAATAAAAGACCAATTTGAAAAATTGACGTATCCTTTTCTATTGGAGCTATTTTTACACCGGAATATATAAAACAAGAGACTATTAAGGCGGTAAAACAAATTACTTTTATCACACTGGTCACTTGTTGAATAACACTTCCGTTTTTTATGCCTCCGATATGAATTAAAAGAAAAGTAATCAAAAAGGAAAGAGCAATTGTAGTAGCATGATTTTCTAAACTAGGAAATAAAATAATCACATATTCGCTAATAACAATACAATAAAATGCAGGAGGAATCGCATTGCAGATATAATCATACCAACCCGAAAGAAATCCTGCATAATCCCCAAAAGCTCTTTTTATATAATTGTAAGAACCTCCAGCTTTTGGTAGCATTGTAGCAAGTTCTGCATACGAATTGGCACCAATTAAAATATATATTCCTCCACAAAACCAACAACTAATAATGAGCCAGTAATTATCAAGCATTGCTGCTATTGCTCCAGGTGTACGAAGAATTCCAACACCAATTGTTCCTCCAATTAAAACAGCAATATTAAAACTTAATCCAAGGCTTTTTTGCAATTGGTTCTTTTTGGAATGGGTCATAGGATTTATTTAGTATTGTTGTTGGTGAGTAAATATAATTAAAAAATGTGCTCATTTTTAAAAACAAAAAACCTCATCTATTGCTAAATGAGGTTTTAAAAGTCTTCGGGTATTTTTTCTAAAATGGTTCATGTTCTTAAAACAAAAACTTTTTCGGTGTTTCAAACAGATGAAAGTGATCGAAAAAGCTTTTGAAAAAAAATAAAACTAACTTGAGATATTTTATAATTTGTATTTCAAACTTACTAGTACCTGACGAGGTGCAATTGGGTTTACACTATAATTTTCATGTACAGTATAATTCAATTCATTTGTAATATTTGATAATTTACATAAGATTGATATTTTTTTCCAATCATAACCAACAGACGCATCAACAGTTGTGTATCCCTCTAATGGAATATCACGATCTCTGATAGTTACAGTATATGTTTTTGGATTGGTTGCAGGTGTTTTTTCTGTCCATAAATAGTCATCATTCCATCCTCCAGTACGATTTCCAATATAATTTCCGATAGCTCCAAAAGAAAGTCCTTTTAATACACCGCTAGGCAAAGTGTAGAAGAAGCTTAAATTGGCTGTGTTTTTAGGTGTTCTTGCTAGAACGTCTCCTACAACTAAGCTACCATTTGTACCAGAAGACTCAGAAACTTTGGTTTCATTAAAGCTATATCCAGCATTAATATTTAAACCTGTAATAGGTCTAGCAGTAATGTCTATTTCTATTCCTTTTCCTTTTGTTGCTCCTACTAATTCTTTTATAGTAGTAGTTACGTTTTGGGTCACACCATCAGCTAGATATTGAGCTGTTTGTGCTAAATTATTATTAGATATTTGATATACAGTTATATTGGTGCTCAAAAGGCCTTTCCAGAAATCTTTTTTGATACCTACTTCGTATTGGTCTATTATAGAAGGGTCTAATGTTTCTAAATTTACTGTTGTTCCTGTATTTGGAGTAAATGAGTTTGAGTAGCTCGCAAATAAAGACAATTCTTTATTAGGCTGAATTACCAATCCTATTTTTGGAGAAAAAGCACTGTTTATAGATTTACCTCCTGTTGTAGGAATTGCATTTTCATAAGTCGTTGTAATGGTATTTATATTATCGATTTTTTTTATTTCTTCTTTTGTTGTAGTAACGTCACTTTCTTGCCATGACCAACGCAGTCCTGCCAGAACCTTTACATACTTGTTAATCGAAAGTAAATCCTGTGCATAAATTCCAAATCTTTGGGTATCAGTAGTAGCTAGTTGTGTTATTCTAGTTGGATATGGTACATTTAGACTTTGCGTACTATAATCGTAGTTAAAAAGGTTTATTGGTGTAGCTTCTGTTGTTATAAGATCTGCAGGTTTTGCTGGATCATAAAAACCAAAAGTATAGCTTGGTGCAGTTGAACTTTCATAATCCATACCTGTAAAAATTTGGTGTTTGATTTTTCCCGTATTGAAAGTCCCTTGCAAACTCAATTGATCACCAAATATATTTTCGGCGGCGTCAGATTGGGTTAGACCACGTTTCCAGTTTCCATTGGCTTCAACTGTGCTTAGCTGTGATGTAGATTTTTGAGTTCTTTGATAGGATTGATATGAGGAATTGAAACCTAATTTCCAGTTGTCATTAAAATCGTGATTAAATACTATCGATGCACTTGATGATTTAGTGTTACCTGTTGACCAAAGGGCTCCAAAATACACATTGCGAGGAATGTCTAAAATGGTTTTAGTGTTATTTACGATTCCAGTTCCAAAATCAGGAATCCAGTCAGCACTTAGATAATCTCCTTGAGCTATGATCTGAGTTTTGTCTGAAATTTTGAACAATACCGATGGATTTATATATATACGATCATTTTTTACATAATCTCTAAAACTTTCTGAATTTTCGTAAGATGCATTGAATCTATAAGCTATAGATTTATTTAATGGACCATAAATGTCAATAGATGGTTTGTAAAAAGCATAGCTTCCCATTTGCATTGTAAATTGTCCCCCTTCTGTAAATTTTGGTGTTTTTGTTACCAAATTTAGGATTCCACCAGGAGTGACGTTTCCAAATAATAAAGCAGAACCACCTTTAAGAAATTCTACTCTTTCTAAAGATGCAACATCAGGAATTGAACCTGCATTATAACGGAAACCGTTTTTAAACATATTGTTGGCAGACATATCATATCCTCTTGAGAATAATGATTCTTGAGCTCCACCACGAGCTGAACCTACATAGACACCGTTGGCATTTTTTATTACATCACTCAAGCGGATTGCTTGTTGTTGCTCAATGATTTCTGAACCAATTACTTGAACACTCTGGGGAATATCCATTGGTTTTAAACCAGAACGCAATGCAGAAACAGGTTTTTGTGGTTTATTTCCAGTAACAATAACTTCTTTTAATTCTTGTCCTTTTCTTTTCTTAACAGTATCATTTGCTGATTTTATAGTATCCGAAGAAAAATAGTAAAGTTCTTTATCATTAGATTGTGAACTATTGCTTGCAATTTCTTGAGCTTGAGTATTTAAGCTGAGAGCTAAGAATGTCAAGGGGAGTAAAATATATTTCATGATGTTTATTTGGAATAATTAAAAATAACATTGCAAATATAGGTCGTCAATTTGGTTTCACAAAGTTTATTTAGAATAAATATTAATAATATTTTAACAAGGTGTATTTATCTGATTTACAATATTTTAAAAACTAGTTTATCTTTAATTTTATTAATAATATGAAATAAATTAGAGGTTTTAGCCTTAAAAACTGCTGAAATTGTGTCTAAGAAGCGGAAGCTGATGCTAATTTTGATGTTAATTTTCGAGAATAAAATTAAAAAGAATTTACATCGAGTTTTATTTACATTCTAAAGGAAAGTTGGCTTCTTTATCAATAAGGAAGAGCCGTAATTTTTTTACTAAATTAAAAAGGGATTATTAATTCAAAAGTTACAATTTGGCTTTGAATTTTTTGATTTTGAAGTTTTTCGATTTTACTACTTTTCCAGCGTCAGTAATCATAATGCAGCTGTAATCAGGGAATTTTTCAAGTAACGATAATCCTGCTGTTTTACCTAAAACCATCAAGGAAGTGCTCAAGCCATTAGCTATTTCTGCATTAGGTCCAAAAACAGTTACACTGCATAAACCAGTTACAGGATAGCCAGTTGAAGGGTTAATGATGTGCGAATAACGTTTACCACCAAATACTACAAACTTTTCATAGGAACCTGAAGTGGTAACTGCTCCAGAAAGTGGAACTACAGCTAATAATTTTTCAGGATGAAACGGATTGGTAATGCCAATATTCCATGGTTTTCCGTTGGGTTGTTGTCCCCAAGTACTCATATCTCCAGTGCCGTTTACAATTCCAGCTTCGATTCCTTTGGCAAGCATCATTTCTTTACATTTGTTGGTTGCATAACCTTCTCCCAAAGCACCAAATCCAATTTTCATCCCTTTCAGTTTTAGGAAAATGGTCGAGTTTATACTATCCAAAATAATGTTTTTATAACCAACTTTCTCTACCGATTTTTTGATAGCTTCCGCCGAAGGCATTTCGGTCATCGATCCATCAAATTTCCAAATTCTATCCATAGCGGCAAAACTAATATCAAAACCCCCATTGGTAATTTCTGAAAAATGAAGTGCTCTTTGGGTTAATTCAAAGACTTCTTTATCTACTTTCACGGGACAGATTCCTGCATTTTGATTGACTTCCGAAATTTGCGTTGTAGGTTTCCAATCCGAAATTAAGTATTCTATTCTCGAAATTTCGACAATAACTTCATCGATACTTTGTTCTGCTGAAAGCGAATCTTTGGCTACAATAGTAATATCAAAACGACCACCCATCAACATTGTGTTTCTTTTACGTAAAACTTGGGCATTGCTATTTAAGCTGACAATCTGAAAAATAATTATAAAAAAAGTTGTTATTGATTTGGTATTCATTTTGTTTTCCTGCTTTAGAAGTTGTTAAAATAAGTACTAATAGCAATCCGTTAAAATTTGGCCTTTCGTTATATAATGAGCAAGCGTAGTATTATTTTTCTCTAAGCAAATTGCATCCAAAATATTTTCTACGTCAAATTGCATTTTTAGTGCTCCACAAATCATTATTGTTCCATCATTTTTTAATAAATCGGCAAAAAAGTTTTCATCTCTTTTAATCAAATCCATTACATAATGATGGTCTTGTTCTCTAGAAAAAGCTAAATGTAAATTGATTAAACGTTGTTTCTGAATCATTCTTGAAGCGAATTCTTCATAATAAGACGTGATTTCAGTTTTTTGGCGGAAGCCACTATACAAATGAATTTCGGCTTTTTTGGTGTTTTGTTCGATCATTCCAAGAAATGGGGCAATACCGGTCCCGTTTGAAATAAAGACTACTTTTTTGGCTTTTTTAGGAAAATGAAAAGCATGATTATTTATGATTCGAGCTTTGAGAACGTCTCCTACTTTTGTATTGTATAAAAATTCTGAACCCAATCCAGAAGGGTGTAGTTTTACAGCCAATTGAATATTTCCATTATTTTTGGCAATTGAATACAAACGTTCTCGATTATCGTTAGCAGGATAAATGGCTAGTAAATCACCCGAAGTAAATTTACTGCGCATGCCAGTGCGTAAAGTCAATAAAAAAGTTTTTTCAGTATCTGAAACGGTTGTTTTTTCTAAAACCATCAGTTTTTCTAAACCTTTTGGAATATGATTATATAAAGATGGAGTAGTGGCGAGCTCAATGTCTGTTTTTTTATTCCATATTTTTACCCAACTCACAAATTCTTCAGCCGATTTGTCGTTTACAGTTTGTAATTCTGTTAATCGGTGTGCCCAATTTTGATTGGCTAATAAAATATCAATTTGTTTGGCATAACCACAAAAATCTGGATATGATGTAGAGCCAAAACCAATTACCGAATAATTAATTTTTTGTGTTTGATTGTGTTTGTCCAAAAGCGATATAAACTTGCCCGCATTAGATGGTGCATCCCCCAAACCATAGGTTGATGTAAAAATTAATAAATGTTCCGCTTTTGGGTAATGAGTATAATCATTAAGTTGGGCAAGATGTGCTTTTTCTCCGTGATTATTTAATTGTTTTAAAATAGAATTGACAAAACGCAACGTACTTCCATTTTCGCTTCCAATTAATAAAATGAATTTACTTTCATCAGCTTTGTATTTGTTTTTGATGCGACTCGCTCTGCGTTTTAATGTCATCGCAAAACCTGAATAAATAAAGAAAAGAATATTTAATGAAGCTAATCCGAGAATAATTGCCCAAAAAGCATTGGCACGGCCAGTATGTAAATCCAAACTCAACTCCGATAAAATAGCTGAAATTGGAAAACGTTCTTCCGTAATTATTTCTTTTGAATATTGTTCGACTTCAATTTTTCGGTCATTTAATTCAAAGGTATAATAGTCTTCGGCATCATCAGAAAAAGGGAATTCGATTTTAGTAACATCTGCGAGAAGCGTGTTTTTAAAATCAAATTTACTTTTGGCAACAGTTGTAGAATTAGATTCTATTTTAGTTTTTTCTTCTTTTTTGTTTTCAAATAAATGAAAACGTTCCATTGATAAATAGGTTCCCGAAAGAGCAATAATCAAAATTGGAATTAAAGCCAATCGGCCAAATAAAACATGATAATATTGAGCAAAATATTCTTTAATTATTTTTGAAAAGAATTTCCTCAAACCTTTTTGTCTGTTAATTACTAGAGCAAAACCTGAAATAGCAATTAAGAGTAAAAGAAAAGCATTAATTCCAACAAATAAACGTCCTGCTTCATGAAGAAATAGAGAGCGATGTAGAGAAGTAATCCATTTAATAAAATCGCTTTTTTTGTGTGGTGTGCCAATAATTTTCCCTGTCAAAGGATTAATATAGGCATTGATATCGTTTCCTTCTTTATCAATCGCTTGTAAGGTTACAAATTGATTGTGGTCTACACTTAATTCGGTTATTTCAGGATAAATTTTTCGGAGTTTTGATAAAGATTCCTGTAAAGTTATTTCCTTAAAATTTTCTACTCGGTAGGTAGGTATCTTCTCTTGTACAGCATCTACAGCGAGTATAGTACCTGTAACAGATGCTACAATTAAAAATGTAACAGAAAAAATCGCCAAGGTTAAGTGTGTGTAACGCCAAAAAGAAAGAGTCATGCAATATGTATGTTTAAATGTTTTAACATATAAGTCACATAAGAAAAAAGTAAATTTATATGACTTATATGTTAAATAGTGAAAATCTAGATTTTATTCAATCTTACGTAGCGAATATATCCTTTTCCTTCTGTTTTATCAGCCATTGCTTCTGTTGTTAAAGGAAGTTCTAAATCGGCAGTATAATATTTTTGATCTTCAACTGAAGATTCAAAACGTAATTTGTATCCCTTGTTGATTTTAGAATCTTCAATTTCAAAAGTGGTAATACTACGATCTCCTCCAGTTACAGAAGCTCCTGTTGTAGCGCTAATATCGGTTGGTTTTTTGGAATAAAATTTATGCCATTCTTTCAAACTTTTGTACCATTTTTTATCATCTCCCATTACATAAAGCGTTTTCTCGTATTCGCCTTTAGGACTAACAAGTGATACTACGATATAAGCACCTTCGCCTACATAATTAGACATTTGTAGCATGCATTTGTATTTGCTGGTTTGTGCATTTCCTTGAAAAGAAATAAGGCATAATAGCATAAATGCTATAACGGTTTTAAATATTGACTTCATTTTATTATTTTAAAAATTCAACAGACACGTTGTTTTGGGTTAAGGTTTCGTTTTCTTTTGCTAAAGCATAAGCCGTTTCATCAAATTCGGTTTTAATGTCGTTTTTGGCTCCAATTGAGATTAGATATTTTAAGATAACATCATCTTTGGCTACCATTGCAGCTTTGTGCAAGGCTGTTAATCCTTCTTTGTTTTTGGCATTGACATCGATTTTTAAATCAGCTAATTTTTTTAGCAAAGTTAAGTCGTTTTTCAATAATGCAAAGTGATATAATGTACTTCCGTCTTTTTGAGGAGCTGCTAAATCTAATCCTTTGTCCTGTAGTAATTTCATTTTTGTAGCAAAAGGATCTTGTTTAGGACCATTCCCACTTTCTGGCCCACGATTCATTTGTGGTCGGTAGGATTGTATCAAATTTACTCCTAAATTATAACCTTCTTTGTTTACAATTTTCACATCAGCTCCATTGTTTAATAAAATTTCGACAGCCTTTGGAGTTCCAGACTGAACTGCTATTGTTAAAGCTGATTCGCCTTTAGTATTTAGAGCAGCACTGTTTTTTACAATAGGGAGTAACAATTCTAATGCTTCGGTATTTTCTCTAGCCGATGCCGCTTTCATTAAAACAGTATTTCCTTGTTTATCTACTTTGTTGACATCAACACCTTTAGCGATAAAATAATTAATGATTTCAGATTGTTTTGGTTTTGTAACTAAAAAGTGAAGTATAGTTTCTTCGTCAGTAGAAACAACAGTTGGTTTCAATTTTAATATTTCTACTAAATATTGATACACTTCGATAGGATTTGACTCACGACGATTCCCTTGTGCTGCAATAATAAGGGCGTTGTCATTGTATTTTACTCCTTTTTCAACTAATGTTTTTAAAAAGTTTAAATCCCCTGTTTTTGTTGCATAATTAAATGGAGTATTTCCGTCTTTATCGGTGTCTTTTAAAGACAAACCTTTAGAAATAAAATAATTGGTTAACGAAAGATCTTTGTCATATGGTATCGCCATAAGTAGCAAAGTAACATTGTCTTTGTATTTTTTCTTAGGGTCTAATCCCGCTTTGAAAAAAGCTTCATATACGGCGGTGTTTTTTTGACCACTGCTTGCTGCCAGAACAAGTGCAGTTGTTCCAAGACTATCTTCATAATTAATATCTGCTCCTTTTGATATAAGGTAATTTACAATTTCAATATTTCCTTTGCTGGCCGCCCAGTGTAAGTATCGACGATTGTCGTGAGTGTTTTTGGTAACAGGGTTTCCAGCTTGTTCTAATAAAAATTTTATTGTTGTGTTTGGGGCATCATTATTAATGGCTAAAGTTACAGCATCAAATGCTCTGTCATTAGATTCCGATGGATTATTGCCTTTTGCTATTTCAGCTTGGACAGTAGTTACATCTGGATTTGTCTTCCAAAATGACTGTTCCAAAAGTGTATTTTTTTGTTGAGCACTAACAAAGAATGTAGTTACCAATGCAAATGAAATGAGAAGTTTTTTGTTCATAATACCGAGTAAAAGTTATTTGGTAATTGTGGTTATAATTAATTTCATCAAAATCTATTTAGAATAAATAAAAATAACGCAAATGTAAAAAATATTAATACAATAGCAATCATTATTTATGGTTTATAATAAACTTTTTATACTACTGTTGTCTGAAATTCTTTGACTAAAAAAATGAAGAAAGGTTTAAAATTTGGGTTGAAATTTTTGACTATTTTGAATTGTGTCCTTATTCTTTATATAAAATAGAAATTTATAATGCAATTTGTTATTATAAATAAAGCCCAGAATATACTCTGAGCTTTATTATAGTTTAAAATATTTATCAATTTTTAGTTATTCAATAATTAAAGACAGTACAGTTTTGTTAATTGTATTATCAAAAGCTTTGTCTTTAAAATTACCTTTAGTATTATCGATCCACTCCAAGTTTACGAGATATAATCCTTTTTTGTTTGGAGTAAAATTAGCTTGACCTATTTCATTTGATTCTAGTGTCTGTACCCAACCATCTGGATTGATTACAGTTATTGCCAAATTGGCTTGTTGTTTTTTATCTTTAAAGGCAGTCAATAAATAATTTGTATTTTGCTTTTGAGCAGTAATGTCCAAAGGAAAAATAGTATTCTCTATAGCTTTAGAAGTTTTAACTGTATAGTTAGTTTTAAGATATAAAATACTACGCACAAGTCCAAGATGTTTTTTGGACATATCTTTAACTTCATTTTGATCATTAATTCCAATTATCTGATAGTTTCCAGTAGTTTTTGGCACAAAGAAACCTTGCCAATGTGTTTCAGTTTGGGTCATTGTAATTTCAGTTTTGCTTCCAGAGGCATCAATCAAATAGATTTTTATAGCTTTCAAATTATCTATTTTAGTTCCTTTTTCGGGAGCTTCTTTACCATATTCGGCTTTAAATATCTGTATTTCTACTTTGTCGTTAATCTTGCCAGAACCTTTTACTTGTAGGTAAGTATTATGGGCATTTGTAATTGTTGTTGTGAATAGAATAAATCCTAGAAGTAATTTTGATGTAAAATTTTTCATTTTAATGTTTTAAATTGTTTTAATTAATTTAGAATGTATATCCCATATTGAACATATAGTTTCGTGGTGAGCCAGGACCAACCATATTTGCATTGGCTTGTGATACGATATATTCTTTGTTTTGAAGGTTGTTTAGGTTTAAAGAAAATTTCAACTGTTTTACTTGATAATACAAAGCTGCATCTATAAGTGTATAACCTGGTAAAATAAAATAAGCTAATCGAGTGCTTTGTTTTGAAGCAAAATTTGAGCCCAAACCAATTCCGAAGCCTTTGATACTTCCTTGCAAAATGGTATATTTTGCCCAAAATCCGCCCTGATGATGTGGTGCTGCTTCTTTCCATCTATCAACATCAGCTGCAACTGCTGTTTTTGTAATGCGCGCATCGTTATATGCGTAATTTGCATTTATTGATAAATTAGGTAAAATATTTCCAGTAATATCAACTTCAACACCTTTTGATGTTTCTTGACCTCTTTGTTCTAATAATTGTGTGTTTGTAGGGTCGTTGGCATTTACTAAAATATTATTTTGGTTGATTTTGTAGGCAGCAATACTAACGCCTAATTTTTTATCAAACCAATCGCTTTTTGCACCAAACTCGACCATTTTACTAGTAAGTGGGTCAAATGGCCCGCCATAAATTTCTGGAGCACCAATAGTTCCTGCACTTTGTGGCTGAAAACCTTCTACATAAGTTCCATAAATGTTAATTTGAGGAATTATACTGTAAACTAATCCAACTCTTGGAATTAGAGCATGTTGCTTCACTGTTGCTTCTGTAGCTTTTGTATAATTTGTATAATCTGTATAGAATTCTTGTCTTAAACCCAAAAGAAGTTGTAATCTATTCCATTTCATTTGGTCTTGTATGTAAATACTTTGCGAGAAATATTTGGTAGGAGCCGTAGCAGTTCTAGTTGTAAAATAATTATCAGTATCGGCTGCAGAATAATCTGGATTTGCTAAATTGTAAAAAGGAACATTAGGTACTGGATTTCCGTTAGCATCTAATAAATACAGATTCTTCTTGTCTGGATTATATGTAGCTATCGAAGCTGTATTGGCAGCATTTCTATAACCAGATGCTACACCATTTGTTCCACCAACTGGTACTAAGCTTTGAATATAATCGGCACCTAATACTATTTTGTGTTCTATTTTCCCTGTGTTTACATCATAATTTAGGTATGTGGTAAGATTATCATCATAACGATTACGCATACGTTCTGTTGTGCTTTGCAATAATAAAGAGGGGATTTCTTTTCCTGTTCCGTCTAGTGCATATGCATTACCACCTCTATGTTCTACCATATCTTCAAAGAATTTATACTTCAAATAAGATACATTCAACGACAGTTTGCTGTTAAATTGATGATTCATAATTGCCGATAGATAAAAGGTTTTTTCTTTTAAATAATCACTTGCCCTTGACATACTTTGCGAATTAGGAGTTGTAAATAAACGGCTGGCACCATCGGTAGAAGGGCCATATATTGGCTGTCCTCTTTCGGTTCTACCTTTGATGATACTATAAACAAAATCGACATCAATTCGTGTTTTTTCGCTAGGTACAAAAGAGATGGTTGGTGCTATTGATACGTCTTCTCTTTCTTGTAAATCTCTGAATGTAGCAGTATTTTGATATGCCACATTCATACGATATAAAATGCTTTTGGATTCGTTTAATGGTCCAGTTAAATCAGTTGTAGCTCGAATTGTTTGAAAGCTTCCGACACTTACATTGGCTGAATTTCTATTTACTGATAATGCTTTTTTAGTTACATTATTAATTGAGCCACCTGGTTCTGTATTTCCATATAATGCAGATGCAGGACCTTTCATTACTTCAACCCGTTCTAGATTGTTTAGATTTAATGAATTGAAAGATCTTCCGCTTACTCTCAATCCATTTATGAATTGATAACTATTTCCAGAAATTCCTCTTATTGAAAAGCGGTTTTCAAAGTTGTTAAGACTGACCCCACTAATGTTTTTTAAAACATCGTTTACTCGAAAAGCTTGTCTGTCTATAATTAGTTCTTTTGTAACGTAGCCTACAGATTGTGGCAGGTCTTTCAAAGGGATAGTAGATTTGGATGAAGCAACAGACATCTCGTTTCTATAAGTACGTTCTCTAAATCCTGAAACAACTATTTCATCTAGTTGTCCTATATTTTCCTCTACTTCAAAATCTATTGAATAGTTACTTTTGTCCGCTTTTATTTCGATAGTTTGTGTTTTCTTTTTTATACCAATTCCCGAGATTATGATGGTATATGTTCCTTGTTTTATGTTCTCTATTTTATACTCCCCACTTTCGTCAGTTACGGCTCCTTTGTTTATTTCTTTTAGGTCCACGTTTACAAATTCGGCGGCTTTGCCTTGATTATTTTTTATAGTTCCTTTTATGGTCCCTGTTTTTTTTTGGGCTGAAACAATTGTTGTTAAGAGTAAGAACAAGGTAATTGCATATAAGAATTTTGTTATTCTTGGATTCAAATAATTCATGATTTAAGTATATATAAGTTAAAGTATTTTTATTTAGAATAAATAAAAATAAAACAAATGTATAAATTAATACTTCTTTAACAAATATTATTTAGATTAATTATGAATAATTTTGTTAAATATTTGTAGTTAACTCTATGTTAGAGTGTTGTGTTTTGTCTGGGTTGAAAACTAGCCCAATATTGCCAATAATTATTGAATTAGAAAGTAATGAGATTTAAATTGCTCTGATTTTACTTTAAATAAAAATTGATATGTTTTGGTAAAAGTTAGATTGATATTTGAATATTTACCACTTAAATCGTTTTTTTTTAGGTTATAAATACCAGAATTAGATAAATTGAAATAGAAGCTCAAACAATCTAAAAAAAAATAACAAAAAAGAAATTGATTTTGAATAAAGAGTTTCAAAATCAATTTCTTAAAAATTTAGAGACTAAATTCTCCTTCTATGTATGATGATGAGTTTAGGCATCTTCAGAATTATAAATAGTAACTAAATTAAAGTTCTACTTTCTCTGCTTCAATAAGGAGATCATCAATAGGATTAGTGTAGGTAGCTACTTTTCTTTTTTCTTTTCTATTTCGTCCCCACCAAATGTAAAAACCCGATATAGGAAGACTAGCAATAAGCAAGCTAATTAAAAAAGCAAATATTTTTCCTGCTAAACCCAAGACAGCTCCTGTATGAAGATCGTAATTCATACGCATTACTTTATCAGCAACGACTGCATTTTTATATTTCCCGTAAAAATGTTTGACTTCAATTTCCTTTAAAGAATATTGGTCAAAATAACGGTAATCTGTTTTCCAAAATGTTCCTTCTTCTGGGTTGGCATTGGCGGCAATAGACGTACTATCATTTTCTGGTGGATGTACTTCTATGGATTTTGCATTTGGGTATTCTTTTTGCATTTGCATCCAAATTTTATCCAATGGTTTTATGGGATGAATGGAGCTTTTTATAGAAGCTGGGTCCTCATAAAGTAGTGATTTTTCCCCGCCAAGTACAGTGTAATAGGAGTAGCCAAACCATTGAAATCCCCAAACTAAACCTGTAATAGCGAATATAAGCGCAATTGAAAGTATATAAAAGCCTGTGATATTATGTAAGTCATAGTTTTTACGTTTCCATTTTGTTGTTGCTTTCCATTTGAATGAAAACCGTTGTTTAATTGCATTTTTATTTCTTGGGAACCATAGATACAATCCTGAAAGAATGAGTATAAGAAAAATTAATGTAGCCGATGCACAAATCATTTGTCCAATTTCATGTGGCAACCAAAGATAATAATGTCCGTCTAAGATAAATCTGAAAAAACCTTCATCCATGTTGATAGTCTCAATAACTTTACCTGTATAAGGATTGAGATAAACTATAAAATAATAATCAGGTTGATAATGGTAGAATATTGCTTCTGCTGATTTTTCTGGACCATTATATTTGATGGCATGCAGTGATTTGTTAGGTAGTTCTTTTCTAGCTATGAGTTCCAATTGAGAAGGCAAGAGAAAAGGTTTGTTTTGTTTTTCTACAAAGCGATATTCTTCGGTATAATTCTGTATTTCTTCTTGAAAAGCATATAGACAACCTGTAATGGCAATGATAAAAACAATAATACCTGATGACAGTCCAAGCCATAAATGTATCTTACCAATTGCCTTTTTTAAAGTATTATTCTTCATTTATAAATAGATTAAACTCCTCAAAAAAAGATGAGGAGTTTTGTGAAAAAGTAGATTACTAACTAACTATAATTATTGAAACTTGTAAGTTAGACCAGCATATACACTTCTTAAACGTTGAGGTGTTACAGTTGACCATCCTGAATAATATTTTTCATTTAAAAGGTTGTTCGCTTTTAAAGAGATACCAAATTTACTAGTATTGTATGAAAGTACAGAGTTCAATACTGTATAACTTGGTAATGCGAATGTACCAATAGTAGAACGGTTTAATGTTTTGTTTTCACTAGCATAGTTTCCTCCAAATCCTAATGCAAATCCTTTTAAGTTACCTTCTTGGAAAGCATAGTTAGCCCAAAAGTTAACTAAAGTTTCTGGACCTGCCTCTTCTGGTCTCATGTCTAAATAACCTGAACCTGCAAAAACTTCATTTGTTGTTTTGCTTTTATTGTTACTAAAACCTGCAATTAAGTTTAAACCTTTAGTTGGGTTAGCAGTAAGACTTACTTCAATACCTTTGCTATATACTGATCCTCCTTGGATATAATTAGTAAAGGTAACAGGATCTGTTATTACTTTATCTTTTACATCAATATCATAATAACTGATTGTTGCAGAAACGATGTCTTTGTATAAGTTAGTTTTTAATCCAAATTCAAATTGATTTGCATGCTCTGGATCGAAAGATTTTGTACTGGTAGTAGTACCAATTTGAACTTGTTTTGGTAATACATTAGTAAAACCATTCATGTAGTTACCAAATACAGAAACTTTATCTTCTATTATCTGGTATACTATACCAAATTTTGGAGACAATGCAGTTTGATCATGTGATTCATCAGCGTCAGTAGATTTAAAATTATCAATTCTTAAACTTGCCATTGCCGAAAGGCGATCTGTAATGTTAAAAACATCTGATACATATGTACTAAGAACTTGAGTTTTGGCTGTTGTATTTCCTGTAAATGTCCCTTTCAATAAATCATCTACTCCAGCTTGAGTTAAATCTCCTGTATCGCTTTGATTTACTAATGAAATGACTCCATTAGCTGCCCATCCAGAACTTCCGCTTTGGATGTTTGAATTATAATAATCTACACCTACTACTAATCGGTTTCTTAAACCAGCAATTTTAAAATCACCAATAAAGTTTTGTTGAATGTCCGTTGTATTCGTTTGACCGTTTGCTTTATTAATAGATCTTGTAAATTCGTCACCATTTCCTGAATCATAAAGGTATGAGTAGTAACCAAAAGACTTGGTATTACTTCTTGATAAAACTGTTTGAGAGGTCCATTGTTCAGATATTTTATAAAACATCTGTGTTTGCATATTGAAAGAAGGGTTGCTCATTACCAAATCATTTGAATTATATGATTTTTTGTAATTTTGTTCAAACAAATCCATTGAGTGAAAAGTTAGAGGAGTGTATCTGCTCAAGAAAACCATTGGAGCAATCGCTGAGTTTCTACTTGTAAATTCTGTATTTACTAAAAATGATAATTTGTCATTTACTTTATAGCTTATTGAAGGAGCAAAGAAAAATGATTTTGAAAAACCTGAATCTTGGAATGAGTTTTCATTTTGGTAAGCTGAATTCATTCGGATAGAAACATCTTTGTTTAGTGGGATATTAATATCTGCAGTAACTCTGTCCATCCCATAAGTTCCAGAAGTATATCCTATTTCTCCACCAAAAAAATTATATGGTTTTTTAGTTACAATATTGATTAGACCTCCGTAAGAAATTAAGCTACTACCGAATAATGTTCCAGAAGGTCCTTTAATAACTTCAATATTATCAACATTAATTGGATCAATTGTAGTGTTTGCAACAGCAGGTAAACCATTCGTCATTGTTGGTTGAACAGCGAAACCTCTCATACTAAAATATTCAGCTCCATCAGTTCCACGACCTGTAGATTCCCAAAGACGTGTTATACCTGTTGCGTTTTTAAGGGCGTCATTTAAATTAGTAACAACTTGTTCTTTTAATAATTCACTTGTTACTGTATTATAAACTTGTGGGTTTTCAATATCCTTAAGTGGCATTTTGGATACGGTGGTACTTTTTTCTCTTTTGTATTTGTACTTGTTAGTGACTTGTACTTCTTTTAAGTTACTAACTGTATCTTTTTTTATTTCTTGTGCAAAACTAGCTACCGATAACAAGATAACTGAGGATAGTAAAATTACGTTCTTCATTTTATTTAGATTTATTAAAAATAACGCCGCAAATGTAAACAGTAATTCTATATCAGCAAAGCTTATTTAGATTAAATAAAAATAAAATATTTTAACAATTGTGAGTCAGACATTTATAGCAACAAAAAAAGCATTGCCTATATTGAGCAATGCTTTTTTTGTAAGATGAAAATTGTTATTTTGTTATTCGGAATTTTTCATGCCAAACTTTTCCGAGCTGGTTTTGCCAAGTTGAACTCCAGAAATGGTTGCAGTCAAACTATCCTTTTTGATTAAAGAGTAAATTATTTTTTGAGGATAATCGTGTTTTGGGTTTTCAAAAACCAATTGTTTTTCATTTCCTAAAGTCAGTTTAAAAGGAACTGCTTTGTCTTCATTTTGTCCTTTTACTTTGGCATTATAAAAAAGTTCTTCCCCTTTTTGTTGTAATACTATAGACTCATAATGTAAAGTGTCTTTGCCTTTGATAAAAAAAGATTCTCCTTGAAAAGTACTGTCATTAATTTGTTTCCAGTTTTCAGAAAGATTACCATCGTCAATTTTGGTGTCCCATTTTCCTAGTAACCAATTAGCTGTTTTTATTTTGTCTTTTTCGGTAGCTTCAGTATTTTTACAGGAAACAATGGCTAACAAAATCAGTATAAGAGTTGTTTTTTGAAACATATATGCTGTTATTAAAAATTATTTTGAAACGCTAAATTATGAAAAATAATTAGTAGAAACTCCTGAAATCAGAGGCAAAAAAAATTGTGTAAATCATTTTTATCTGTGGCAAAAAGCTAAATACTCTCCTTCAAAATAGAATGTACCAATTCTTTGGTTGGTTTCTGATCTTTTAGTTTCGCTCGAACCACATCAAAAGTTACTTTAAAATCACAACCCAATTTATAATCCCCACAACCATAAGCAGTTTTTCCTTTCATGATTATTCCTTTTTTACATTTGGGACAAGTTAATTCATCGGGAGCTGTTTTTGAAGTAGTTTTTTTAGCTTCTAATACAAGTTTGAAATTTTCATCAAAACGAAGCAAACCTTCTAAGGCACCAGTATCAGTTTTAAAGCCTTTTATATTTACAGTCGATCCTTTTTGAAGTAATCTTTGGTATTGGTTTTCGGATATTTTTTTATCGGCAAAAGTATAAGGTAATACAAAAGTACAGTCCGCTTTATATTCACTGCATCCATAAGCGGATTTTCCTTTTATAAGATTTCCTTTTTTACATTTCGGACATACTTCAGCCAAAATTCCTGCCGCTTTCTTTTTCTCAACGACAGCTTCTTGTTTTTGTATACTTCCTTCATGCGAAATATTAGCTCGTCTGGTTTCGCTTCGGACTTCATAGACCAAGGCTTCAACCATCTGTTTCATGTTCTTGATAAATGCTCCAGCTGTAAAGGTTCCTTTTTCAATATCTTTCAACTGCTTTTCCCAAGAG
Organism: Flavobacterium sp. 5; assembly: GCF_002813295.1. NCBI lineage: Bacteria > Pseudomonadati > Bacteroidota > Flavobacteriia > Flavobacteriales > Flavobacteriaceae > Flavobacterium > Flavobacterium sp. 5. Next base: position 882,608 of record NZ_PHUE01000001.1, on the reverse strand, counting down.
CCCGTAAGTTCAGCTGATTTTATCAATTCATTTTGAATGGTATCAATCAGTTGAATACCTGTTGGTGTTGGCAAAACCTGTTTTTTGTTTCGAACGATATATTGGCGCCTAAACAGAGTTTCTATAATATTGGCTCGCGTAGATGGACGCCCGATACCATTTTCTTTCATCAATTCGCGTAAATCTTCATCGTCAATCTGTTTACCTGCGGTTTCCATGGCACGCAGTAAAGTTGCTTCCGTAAATTGATTGGGTGGTTTCGTTTCTTTTTCTAAAAACGAAGGTTCATGTGGTCCTTTTTCGCCTACAATAAAACTGGGTAATATATCGGCTTCTTTTTCTTTTGCATTTGGGTCTTCAAATACCACTCGAAATCCTTTTTTTAAGATTTCTTTTCCTGTGGTTTTGAATAATACATCGGCTGCTTTTCCAACTACTGTAGTATTAGCCACCAAACAATCGTCATAAAACACAGCAATAAAACGCTTTACAATAATGTCATATACTTGTTGCTGATTGTATTGTAAATTGCTTTGTATCCCTGTTGGAATAATAGCATGGTGATCTGTTACTTTTTTATCATTGAAAACCTTCGGAGATTTTTTAATCTTCTTTTCCAAAAGGGGTTGCGTCAACGTGGCGTAATTAGTCAAGTTTTTTAGAATGCCCGGAACTTTTGGATAAATATCATTTGGTAAAAACGTAGTATCAACTCTCGGATAAGTAACTACTTTTTGCTCGTACAAAGTCTGAACAATTTTAAGCGTTTCATCTGCCGAAAAACCAAATTTTGTATTGCAATATACTTGTAAACCGGTTAAGTCAAATAGTTTAGGAGCAAACTCGTTGCCGTTCTTTTTTTCGACAGAAACAATTTCAAATTCACTTTCTTTGACTTTATTGGCTAAAATTTCCCCGTCTTCTTTATTCAAAAAGCGACCTTCTTCATAACTAAAAAGTGTTTCTCTATATAAAGTCTGCAACTCCCAATACGGTTGAGGTTTGAAATTCTCAATTTCTTTAAAGCGATCCACAACCATTGCTAGAGTAGGGGTTTGAACCCTTCCAATAGACAACACTTGTTTGTATCCTCCGTGTTTTACAGTGTACAAACGGGTGGCATTCATACCGAGTAACCAGTCTCCAATAGCTCTAGAAAAACCCGCGTAGAATAAATTATCGTAGTTGGCTGATGGTTTTAGGTTTTGAAAACCTTCTTTTATGGCTTCGGTGGTTAAGGAGGATATCCATAAGCGTTGCACTTCGCCTTTATATTGGGCTTCATTCATAACCCATCGCTGAATGAGTTCTCCTTCTTGACCAGCATCCCCGCAGTTGATGACCAACTCGGCTTTGTCAAACAGACTTTTTATAATTCTAAATTGTTTTTGAATACCTGAATTCTGCACCACCTTGATTTCAAATTTTTCGGGAAGCATCGGTAGATTATTCAAGTCCCAACTTTTCCAATTGGGTTTGTAATCATTGGGTTCTTTTAAGGTACATAAATGCCCAAAGGTATAGGTTACTGCATAACCGTTGCCTTCAAAATAGCCATCATGTTTGGTATTGGCACCCAAAACGGATGCGATTTCACGTGCTACACTTGGTTTTTCGGCAATACAGACCTTCATTTTTTTCCTTCTAATTTGAAGGCGCAAATTAGGAATTTAGAAATTGGTATTGAAATGAAATTTAATAGAGTTCTACAAAAGTTAGTCATGGCGATGAATAAGCGATATTTCATTTGTTATACCAAGTTTAAATTCTAAAAAGGGATGATAAAATCATAACTGTTTTATTTTTAATGTTTTATGATAATTGTTAAATTTGATGTACTAAAAATAGATACTCATGTACAAGATCTTAAAATTAATCGTAATTGTTTGTGTTGTATTGGTCTCTTGTAAAAAAGAACCTGAACCGAAAAAGAAAGTATTAGTCGGAAAAAGCAGTTACAGCTGTGCTCCAGCAACTACAGATACTAAATGGTTTGAAACAGATACTAAAGCACCTCTTTTTAAAGGTATGGACATTATTGATTATCCGATACGTACAAAAAATCCAGAAGCTCAAAAATATTTTAATCAAGGATTGGCTTTTGCTTTCGGTTTTAATCATGCCGAAGCAGCTCGTTCTTTCTATTATGCCACAAAATTAGATTCTCAATCTGCCATGTGTTTTTGGGGTTATGCCTATGTTTTGGGACCCAATTACAATGCAGGAATGGATAGTGATAATTATCAAAGAGCCTATAAAGCTATTCAGCAAGCCATTAAATTATCTGGAAATGCTTCAGCTAAGGAAAAAGCGTTGATTGACGCACTATCAAAAAGATATGTCGAAAAACCAGTTGAAGACAGACATTCATTAGATATTGCGTATTCAAAAGCGATGAAGGGGGTTGCTGAAAAATTCCCTGATGATACTACTATTGCAACACTGTATGCTGAATCTATTATGAATTTGCATCCTTGGGATTTATATGATAAAAATGGAGTTGCAAAAAAATGGACTCCTGAAATTGAGTCAATCTTAGAAAATGTATTAAAGCGAGAGCCAAAACATATTGGTGCCAATCATTTTTATATTCATGCAGTAGAAGCTTCAAATACTCCACAGAGAGGAAATGCTTCGGCTGACCTTTTTGATAAAGGGCTGGCTCCAAATTCAGGACATTTGGTTCATATGTCTTCCCATATTTATATTAGAACAGGCGAATATCATAAAGGAACAGTAGCGAATAGTAATGCAGTCAAAAAAGATAGTACTTATGTAACGATGTGTCACGCGCAAGGTGCATATCCGCTAGGGTATTACCCGCATAACTATCATTTTATGGCCGCTTGTGCCACTTTGGAAGGGAATTATAAATGGGCAATACTCGCTGCAAATGAAACTTCGAAATTGGTGCATCCAAAAACAATGATAACGCCTGGCTGGGAAGGTCTTCAGCATTATTATGTTATCCCTTATTTTGTTGCTATTAAATTTGGTAAATGGGATGCTATTTTAAAAATGAAATTAGTGTCAGATACCATAAAATATCCTGTTGGAGTAGCTCATTATGCTAAAGGAATGGCCTATTTAGGTAAAAAAGACATCACAAGAGCAAAAACAGAATTAGCTGCGCTTGAAATTATTGCTAATGATCCAAACATGAAAAAAATAACTATTTGGAACATCAATTCGGTAGATAATATTTTGCACATCGGCAGTAAAGTATTGAAGGGCGAAATTTTAGCTTCAGAAGAAAACTTTGCCCAAAGTATTTCTTTGCTTAAAGAAGCAATAGCTATAGAAGATAAGTTGAATTATAACGAACCACCAGATTGGTTTTTCTCTGTACGACATCATTTAGGTGCTGTTCAGATTGAAGCAGGAAAATACAATGATGCCATAAAAACCTACCAAGAGGACTTGAAAAAGTTTCCGAATAATGGTTGGGCACAACAAGGATTGAAATTAGCGTATGAAAAACAGAATAATCAAGCTAAAGCAAAAGAAACAGCTGCTTTGATTGCAAAAAGTTGGGCGTATGCTGATGTAAAAATTACTACTTCTAGGATTAAGTAGATACTTTTATATGATTGTTAAATAAAATAAGGCTTCCGAAGAAAAAATAATGCCCTGATACGAACTTCGGACTGCCTGTTGCATACTTCGGACTCCTTCAAACGAGCTTCGGAATGCATCAAATGGTCTTCGGACAGCCTGATACATGCTTCGGACTCCTTCAAACGAGCTTCGGAACGCATCAAATGGTCTTCGGACAGCCTCAAACCATCTTCTGACTCTCAATTATAAGCTTAGGAGAAGTTATTGTCTTCTTCGGATGGGTTTTTGCGAGATAGTTTTAATTATAATTAGGATTTAAATTTTGTTCAAGAGCGGCAAGCTATCGTTAGCGAGGGTGTATTTGTCATTGCGAGGAACGAAGCAATCTCATTTGCTATATCCGTTCCAATGATTTGTTGGATTTGCTTTTGATAGTGTGGTTGCTTCGTTCCTCGCAATGACTTTGATTGTGGATTTGTATTGTTTGTTTGGCTTGTGTGACGAAGTCGGGAGACTTCGTAGAGCGGGGTAACTGTTTTTTTTTGTCTGAGTAATTCAGTACATATACATCCTGATTTATATTGATAAATATCAGAATTTAGTTGCTTTCAAATATATATATTAATGCCGAAAATACTGATGTAATGAATCTTAGTTTTAGATATTCTTCTAAACTAACTTCTTTTAAAATAATAATTTTGCTAAAAATTAGCACTAGTTTTCTTTCGAAACGAAAATCCCCTAGCCCTGATAGAAGCGACATCCTTTTTATTCGCTTTTTTGCGAATAAAAAGATACAGCGGATAGCAGGAAACAGCTCCAAAAAAACTTGAAACCCCAAATTTGAAACTTTCAACAAAAATGTCGTACTTTTGCACTCCGAATCAAAGGAATAATTTTTGAATAAAAAAAATCGTTTTAAAGATTCGTTTGTCTTTTGATAAATAAATAGAGAAGAAATAAAGAAATATACAGATGTTAGATAGACTTCAATATGTAAAACAGCGTTTTGACGAGATTTCGGATTTGATTATTCAACCGGATGTAATCGCAGATCAAAAAAGATATGTGCTTCTGAACCAAGAATACAAGAGTATTAAAAACTTGGTAGAGAAGCGTGAAGAATATATTTTGGTTTTGGCTAATATAGAGGAAGCCAACGAAATTATTGCTGACGGTAGTGATGCCGATATGACGGAAATGGCAAAAATGCAATTGGATGAAGCCAAAGAACGTCTTCCAGTATTAGAGGATGAAATCAAATTCATGTTGATTCCAAAAGATCCAGAAGATGCTAAAAACGTGATGGTAGAGATTCGTGCAGGTACGGGTGGAGATGAAGCAAGTATTTTTGCAGGAGATTTATTCAGAATGTATACTAAATATTGTGAAGGTCAAGGCTGGAGAACTTCGGTTGTGGATATGAACGAAGGGACTTCTGGTGGTTTCAAAGAGGTTATTTTTGAAGTTACAGGAGAAGATGTTTACGGAACTTTGAAGTTTGAAGCGGGTGTACACCGTGTACAACGTGTGCCTCAAACAGAAACTCAAGGGCGTGTGCATACATCGGCAGCGACAGTTATGGTGCTTCCAGAAGCAGAGGAATTTGATGTTCAAATTGATATGAATGATGTTCGTGTGGATTTCTTCTGTTCGTCAGGGCCTGGAGGACAATCGGTAAATACTACGAAATCGGCAGTACGTTTGACGCATATTCCAACAGGATTGGTAGCGCAATGTCAAGATCAGAAATCACAACATAAAAATAAAGATAAAGCATTCGGTGTTTTACGTTCCCGTTTGTACGAACAGGAATTGGCCAAAAAACAAGCCGAAGATGCTACAAAACGTACATCACAAGTAAGTTCGGGTGACCGTTCTGCTAAGATTCGTACTTACAATTATGCTCAAGGACGTGTTACTGATCACCGTGTTGGTTTGACTCTATATGATTTAGGAAATATCATGAATGGTGATATTCAGAAAATTGTAGATGAGTTAGCGTTAGTTAACAACATGGAGAAGCTAAAAGAAGCTAGTGAGGTTTTCTAAATAAAAAATACCCAAAAAGGAGTAGCACTTAATTAAAGATTAGTCTTTGTTAAGTGCTTTTTTTTGTTAATTTTGTCTTAAAAAATAAAAGCCAATATTTTATCTTAAATTTAAAATCAATGTTTATGAACAAAAAAATACTTCTTTTGATATTTTTAGTTTTAGCTGCAAAAGCAAATGCTCAATCCTATATGGGGTATATTCCAGATAACTATGCTGGAATTCAGGGAGTTATTTTTAATCCAGCTTCGATTGCAGATTCTCGTTTCAAAACAGATATTAATATATTTTCTACAAGTAGTTCATTAAACAATGATTACTACGGTGCCAGTTTGTTTGATTTGACAAGTAGTTCTTATGATTTTGACAAGGACGGTGTCAAGACTCCTACCAAAAATAATGGTGGAATCATCTATTCGGATATTATGGGGCCTTCATTTATGTTTAATATAGCTCCAAAACACACTATTGCTATTTATACAAGAGCGAGAGCAATTGTAAACGTGGATAATATAAATGGAGAATTAATTAACCGATTTTCAGACGGTTTTGATGGTGCGGATAGTTTTGCTCCAATTGATTTAGGAAATCCACAAGCCGTTGGACATTCATGGGGTGAAATAGGAGCTTCGTATGCTGCCGTTTTGTGGCAAAGTAAACAACATTTCCTTAAAGGAGGTTTAACAGCTAAATATTTAATAGGTGGTGTTAATTCTTTTGTTGATGGAGATAATGTTTCGGCTGGTTTTTTTCAAAGTGGTGATCCTGTAACAAGTCCTTTAGTAACAACAGGGACAATAACTATAGGAAGTACACCAGATTTTATTGTAGGGAATGAGGATGTGAAATTCAATCCTGATTCCAAAGGAATTGGAGCAGACTTAGGTTTGGTATATGAGTGGAGACCAGATTATGAATCTTATGATTTGAGCAGAGCTAAAGCGAGTGATAATAATTTTAGAGATTTGAATAAATACAAATTGCGTTTTGGTGTGTCTGTTACAGATATTGGTTATATCAATTACAAGAACATGAGATATGATGTATATAATGTTAATGGTGCAGTTTCGGCACAGGATATTAAGGATTCTGATTTTGATAATTTAGGAGATTTTTTAGAAGAACATTATGGTGCTCCAGTTACTACTTATAAAGATTCTAAAACCAATTTGCCTACCATGTTACATGTAGATGCTGATTGGAATATGTACAAGAAGTTTTATTTAAATATGACTGGAAATCTAAGTTTAGTAGATAAACAATCTTTAAATAAAACACATTCACAAAATACATGGATGTTGACTCCTCGTTATGAAACAAGATGGTTTACTTTTTCGTTACCAATAAATTATATGGAATATAGTGGAATGCAAGTAGGAACAGGATTGCGTTTTGGGCCACTATTTGTTGGTTCGAGTTCATTGCTTACAAATGCATTTTCTAAAGAATCAAGAGGTGCAGATGTATATTTTGGTTTCAAAGTTCCAGTATATGAAAAGAAATTTAAAGATACAGATAGAGATGAGGTTTTGGATAGAGATGATAAGTGTCCTACTGTTGAAGGTCCTGTTGAAAACAAGGGTTGCCCTTGGCCAGACACTGATTCTGATTCTGTTGTAGATAAAGATGACGCTTGTCCTACTGTTGCAGGACCAGTTGAAAATAAAGGATGCCCTTGGGGAGATGCTGATAAAGATACTGTTCTAGATAATGTTGATGCTTGTGCTACTATTGCTGGCCCTGTTGAAAACAAAGGTTGTCCATGGCCAGATACTGATGGAGATTCAGTACTTGATAAAGATGATAAATGTCCTAATGAAAAAGGATTGGTTGCCAATGCTGGTTGTCCTGAACTTGATGCAGATAAAGACGGTGTAACGGATAAAGAAGATGCTTGTCCTACTGTTCCTGGTCCGGCAAGTAATAAAGGTTGTCCTGAAGTAACTGCTGAAGCATTAAAAGAACTTAAAGTTCAGGCGAGAGCTGTTTTCTTTGTAACAGGAAAAGCAGTTTTACAAAGTGCTGATAAAGGTCAAACTGATGGAAGATTGGACGCTATTAAAGAAATTATCAAAAATTACCCAAATGCTAAATTTTCTATCGAAGGTCATACTGATAACGTAGGAAATCCAAAAGCAAATCAAAAACTTTCTGAAGCGAGAGCTAAAGTAGTAATGGATGCCTTAATTGCTAAAGGTGTTAATCCTGAAAATTTAGCGTATAAAGGATTTGGATCTACAAAACCAGTTGCTAGTAATAAAACAGCTGCCGGTAGAGCTCAAAACAGAAGAACAGAAGTTATTCATGTTGGAACTGTTTACGAAGGAAAATTATAATATTGTTTTTTATATACTAAAAAATGAGGTCTGCGAAGACCTCATTTTTTTTTTTTTAATAGTACTCAGGTTGTAAGTAATAAAATTACTTGGTATTCATGAGGGAAACTCTGAATTATTTTTTTGCCTCAGCATTTTCTTCTGATTTTGCTCCCATTCTATTAACGGTGTACATTGGTGCAAATTTAAGTTTTAGTAATGCAATTTTATTATTGTCATGACTCGTTAAACCTTCTTTTTCAACAGTGTTTTTTCTTGAATCTAAGGCTTCATAAACCAATTTGATTTCATCCCAATCTTCACGAGAATAAGAATCTTTGTTTTTTTGAACTGTTGTTACGAAGTTATCATAGACACTTAAAATGTTGTCTTTATTTACCCAATTAAACTTCATATCATCACTAACATAACTTGGTCCAAATAAGGTTTTATAAATAACCGTTTTTGAATCAGTTGCATCCAATTTTTCTTTTTCAGATAAAATGTTAGTTTTAAATTCTTCGTATTTGATAGATGCAGTGTTTAAGCTGTCCTGTAGTTTTGTTTTATCAGTTGCCGTTGATAATGAAATTTCTGCCTCCGATTTTAATCTAGAGTAATCACTTTCAATTAAAGCCCAGTTTTCTATGGCTTTTTCTTGTTGAATATTGCTTACAGAATCTATATAGTTACTGTAAGCTTCCAATGACTTTTGTGCTTTTTCCTGTTTTTCATCTTTACAAGATGCAAAAGCTATTACGGTTGCAACTAAGGCGAATGTTATTTTTAAATTTTTCATTTTTGTATATTTTAATAGTTAAATTATTTTGCATGCTTTTTTCTGTACCAGAAAAGACTCTAAGTACTAAACTTTAGCTTTGTCCTTTTCGTTTTGGATAAATTCTTCGCTTTTGCTTACTATAGAATTGTATTTTTCAGAGAAAGAATTAGTTATACTGTCTAGTTTCTCTTTTAAATCATCTGTTACAGCGTTGCCTTTTTTTGCGATTTTTTTTCTTGTATTTTGGCCTTTATCAGGTGCAAATAATACTCCTAATAATGCACCTACTGCAACTCCTCCTAAAATTCCAATTATTGTTTTGTCAGCTCTCATAGTTTTGTTTTTTATATATTATTTTGAAATTCCTCTTCCGTCTATTATTCTTAGTAAGATTGCGATTATTGCAATTACTAATAAAATATTGTATTATAGATCCTGCACTGTAAACAAAAAAGCCTAATGCCCAGGATATTACCAATACAACTGCTATTAAGTATAATAAATTTGACATGATTTCTATTTTTAAAGATTAGTGATTAATTTAATTTATAAGATAGATACAGACTTAAACTACTGTTTTTTCCATCAGGTATAGTGTATGTTGTGCCAGCAATGTTTCTTTCTTTTCCTATAGTTGTAAATCCATAATTATAACGAGCTCCAATTCCTATTGAATTAAAATCGAATCCAATAGCACCTGAGATTCCAACGTCGAATTTGTTGAAATCATCATTACTATAGGAGTCTTCAAAATCTAATGCATCTCCATTGGCATCATTACTTACTTTTGAATCAATTAAATAAGCAAAATAAGGACCCGCTTGAACATTCAAATTGTCAGTTATATTTACTTTTAGTAGGATAGGAACTTCTATATAATTCAATTTAAATTGTGTTTTTCCTGATGTGATTGCATTGTCATAAGTCAATTCACCACCTTTTCTACTATATAAAACTTCGGGCTGTATTGAAAGGATATCACCAACAGGGAATGAAGCATAAACACCAGCATTAAAACTAGTAAGGACATTATTGTCATCAACTTCTGTAGAATATATATTAGAAAAATTAACTCCTCCTTTTATCCCAAATTGTGGTTCATTTGAAGAATTTGTTTGTGCCTGAATATTGGCTAATGATAACCCAGTAAAAGCAATAGCGGCTAAATATTTGATTTGGTTTTTCATACTTTTTATTTTTTGTTAAGTTCTATATTACAAAGTTGCAACCGAAGACCTTGTTTTATGTTACATTATATTTTTGATGTTTTATATAATTACCATTATAAAAAATTGTAAGAAATGAAATAAAAAAAAACTTCCTTAATTAAGGAAGTTTAATACTATTCATCACAAATTCGATTTTTATTAGAGATTCTGCTCTTTAATCACCTTGAACTCTTTTTCTGCTTTTTGAAGTGTTGGCTCATCCGAAACGATTTCTACAAAATGAACTAAATCTGCAAATTTTGATGGAATAATATCGCTGGAAAATTGTAGTGCATAACTCTTCGCAAACTCAGCACCAAAATAAAGTATAACAGAGGAATAGTAAACCCAAATCATTAATACCACAAATGAACCTGCTGTTCCGTAAACATTTTGAATATTAGAGTTCGAAATATAAAATGAAATTAAAAATTTACCTGCCATAAATAATATAGCAGTTGTGAAAGAAGCTAATTGAACTTGCCTCCATTTTATTTCAGCATCTGGTAGGATAGTAAAAATGGCTCCAAATAATAATGAAATAACAGTAAATGTCATTGCGTTATTGATGATGTAAATAATATAAAACAAGGAGTTTGAAAATTGAGAAAAAAAACGATTACTCAATGTGTCCATTATCGTCGAAATTCCTAATGAAACCAATAATATAAATCCGAAGCTACCTATTACGCCAAATGATAGTAAGCGTGCTTTGATGTATAGCCAAAATCCTGATTGCTTTTTAGGTTTAATACCCCATATTGTGTTAATTGAATCTTGAATTTCTGCAAAAACGGATGTTGCACCTATCAATAATGTTATGACGCCTATTAATCCAGCCATATTACCTTTGTCAGATATGGCTAAATTTTCAATTATTGTTTGAATCTGTGCAGCACTTGATGGACCTACAAAGTTTTTAATTTGATTATAAATTGTTCCTTCTGTTGCTTCTCTTCCCCAAAAAAAATCTGATAAAAATAAAATAACCAAGAGTAATGGTCCCATTGAAAACATTGTAGTATAGGACAAAGCAGCGCTCATCTTCATGACTTTATGTTCAGAGAAACCGTTGAAAGCATTTTTCACGACCTTAAATAATGAAATAATATATTGTTTGTAATATTTCATTTTAATTACTTAAAAGTGTTTTTAATGCATCATTGTTGGCGTACAATTTTCTCTTTGATTGTATCGAAAATATTTTAAAATCAATATTTTGAGTGTTTTTTTCGATACAATCAAATGCGATAATTTGATTTTTAATTTCAGTTTCTAATTTTTTTATAATGTATAAGCCAGAGCTTTTATTATTTATAGAGTCATCATGTATATCAATTTGATAACTAAGTTTAGGAATGATTATTAAATTATCGCTTGTTAATTTTTTAAAATCAGAATTAATCTTTTGATTGTCTATTTTTATTTTTAAAAGTAGATGTAGTGCTTTTAAATTCTTAGTTGATCTTAATGATATGCTCGAAAGCTCAATGATTTTTTGATTTGATTCATTCAAACGATCTATGGTGTTAAAATCAATTATAGGATCTTCTTTTGGTGATTCCATTTTATAAATAGAATCGGTGTATTGTTTTTCTTGATAGGTACAAGATAGTATACAAATGATTGTGATAAGTAAGAGTAAATTGTAGAAAATGTATTGTGGGATTATTAGCTTTTTCATCGCCTTTGTTTTGTTACAAAGTTCTACATGAATAAGTAAAAAAGTATTATATAATTTATATTCAGTCTTATATCATTTCCACATAAAATTTATTTTCCTATTCCTATGAAATAGGAACAGGAAAATAAATAGTAAATATTGCTCCTTCATTTGGTTTACTATTTGCAAAAATTAAACCTTTATGGTTTTCTACTATTTTTTCGCAAATGGCCAGTCCTACACCAGTTCCATGGTATTCAGTCTTGCCATGAAGACGGTTGAACAGTAGGAATATTTTTTTAGAAAATTCTTGCTCAAAACCTATCCCATTGTCTGTGAAATTTATTTTATAATATTTTTTAGTGCTTTTATCGTTTAAAACAACTTCTGTTTTTGCTGTAATTTCAGAGTAATCAATACTAATTATTGGGACTGTATTTGTTTTTGAATATTTTAATGAATTACTCAATAAGTTAGAGAAAAGCTGTTGCATTTGAAAAGGAATAGCATTAATTGTAGGTAGCTCAGTATAATTAATTACAGCTTTTTTATCTTCTATATTTTGAGATAATTCGGCTAAACTATCTCTTAATGTTTCATTTAAATTTGTTTTTACAAGATTGTTTTCAGATCTGTTTGCTTTAGAATATTGTAGTAAATCATTGATTAATACGCGCATTCTTTCGGAAGCTATTTCCATTCTTGATAAATATTCTTTACCAATATCAGTGATGTTTTCTTTTTCTTTCTCATTAATTCGAGAAATAAAAGTTTGAATTTTCCGTAAAGGTTCTTGTAAATCGTGACTGGCTACTTGGTTGAAATCATTTAATTCTTTTACATGTTTTTGTAATTCTATATTTCGCTGTTTTAATTGTAAGCTTTTATTATAATCTTCGGTAACATCTCGAGTGGTTCCAATCATATTTTGTGTGCCACTTAAATCAATATATGATTTTGCAATAGTTCTAAAATTTCTAATTCTCCCATCTTTAGTAATTACTCTGTAGTTTATAGAAGGGAGCTCCATTGAAATCATAGCCTTTTTAAATGCTTTGTCAACTGTTTTCTTATCTTCTGGATGAACATAGCTAAATAAATTATCTATAGATGGTTCAAATTCTTGAGGTTCATAACCTAATAATCTGTATCTATTGTCTGAATAATTGATTTTCAAGGTGTTGAAGTTTAGGATCCAACTACCATATTTTCCAAGAATTTCTGATTGTTTGCTTGATTCATCAAATATTTTTAGTTGGTTATTAACCTTAAGTAAATCATCATAATTGCTTTTTAATAGTTCATTTTTAGCATGCTCATCTGTAATATCATTTGTTACTCCTAGAATTGTTTTATTTCCCAGATTGTCAGTAAACAATTTTCCAACAGAACGAAGCATACGAATGGTGTTGTCGGGTCTAATAATTCTAAAGTGAGTATGTTGTAAATTTTCGTCTACAATAATATTTTCGAAAATCGTATTTACTATTTCTACATCTTCTGGATGTACAAACTTCATGAAATTATCTTGGTTTGCTTCAAAAGATTTAGGTTCAACTCCCAATATTCGATATAAATTATCGGAATAGATTATTTCACTAGAGTTAAAATTCCATTCCCAGGTACCAAACTCCGAAATGATTTCTGCTTGATAACTTAAAAATTGAGACTTATTCAATTTAACATTTGCAGCCTGAACTTTATCTATGTCTTTTGTAGTTTTATAATATGTAAAAATTAGAAGTAAAAGGGTTGTAAAAAGTATTCCTAATGTGATGATTGGAGTAAAATATATTTGCTTGTCATATAAAGAATTTTGTAGAGTTAAATTTGACTGTTCATTGTGAACCATGTCATTTAATTTGATTCTAATGTCAATTAAAAGATTACTACTTTCTTTGAAATTCTTTTTGAAATCATAGTTTTTTAAGAAATCAATATTTTTGTCTAGATTCGAATATTTGGCTATGTGTTCTGATCTTTTGTTGACTATTTTATATAATGATTCTAAATTTTCTTGTTGATTAACATTGTTTTTAGTTAGTTTTTTAACTATTGAAAAAGACTTGTTTATATTTTTTATATCGATTTTATAAAGGATTAAATAAATATTGTCTTTTGAGATTATATAACCTCTCATGTCGTTTTCAGAATCCTTTATATTGGAGTATAAATGTTCCAATTCCAGATTTACTTCATACGTATGCATGAGTAGTTTTGTAGAATTTGAAATATTTTTGATGTGTTTTACAGTAAGTACGCTAATAAAAAATAGTATAAAAAGACTTATTGTAAATATAATTTTGTGATAAATGGAAGACTTATTTCTGATGTATTTCATATGTAGATAATAATTATTTTTTATTGGTCATATGTAATTTGCATATCTACATTCATATTTACGACCAATTTTAGGTCATGTTCATTTCATGAAATTATAATTGGATTATAATCGAAGTAAAAAATTATCTTTGTTTAAACCACTAGTGTGATATTGCCAATTGACAGTGACAATATTTGTTAATATTTTTTTTAAATCATCAAAATGACTTGGTTTTTTAATGTAAATATTGGCACCCAAAACAAATGTATCTTCCACATCTTGATCTGATGATGAGGTAGAATATATTGCTATAACAATGTCATTAAACTTGTCATTTAATTTTATTTCTTTCAAGCATTCAATTCCGTTTAGAATAGGCATATTTAAATCTAAAAAAACAATGTTTGGTAAAATGGTTTCAGGATGATTTAAAAAGTTTAATAATTCTCTTCCGTTATTTACCGTGTTGACAATTGTATTGATTTTTAATTCTTCAAAAGCATCTGTGAAAAACAATCTATCGTCTTCATCGTCGTCTGCTAGTGTGATAAGTATAGAATCGTGCATGTGTTAGTTTTTATTTTTGGTGGCAATTTCCCTTCGTTTAGTTATAATTCTTTGAAAGGCAGAAGGCGTTATACCAGTTGTGTTTTTAAATTGTGAACTTAAATGAGCAACACTGGAATAATTTAGTTTAAAAGCTATTTCTGTTAATGATAGCTGACCGTTAATAATTAATTGTTTTGTATGTTCAATTTTTTGAATAATGATAAAATTTTCAATAGAAGTATAAGTTACTTCAGAAAAAAGATTGGATAAATAACCATAAGAATGGTTTAGCTTTTCTGATAAATAAACGGAACTTTTTACATTGATACTACTGTCCTCATTAAAAACCAAATCAACTATAGCATCTTTAATTTTTTGAATTAAAATTGTTTTTTGATTTTCAACTATTTCAATTCCATATGGATAAAGTGAATTGCTGAATGAATCTAGTTTTTCAATTGATACTTTTTCTAGAAATTCAACTTCTCCAAAACCTAAAATTCTATGTTTTATTTGACATTCATCCAGTTTTTCTTCTAGGATTTTTTTACAAACAGTATTGAAATCAAATTTTATGAATATTCTCATAATCGAAATTATTTTTTACTAAAGTACTAAAAAATAGTCTGAAATATCGTTTTTTGATATGTAATTGCTTTATTAATGAACGTGAAATTTATTTTAAAATTGTTACGTTTTATTATATTTTAAAGGAACTGCCTGTGATGATTTATAATTTCGTGATTGATAAATTATAAATCATCACAGGCAGTTTTTGTTTTTTCGAATTATAATTCAGCAATCCATTTGGTAATTTCGTCTTTTGATTTACCAATTCTTTTTTGAATTTTACCATACAATTCATCCTCTTTTCCTTCTTCATACAATAAATCGTCATCTGTAAGGTCTGCATATTTTTGCTTCAGTTTTCCTTTAATTTCGTTCCAATTTCGTTCCAATTTCCTTTGATTTCTGTAGTATTAATAACGATGTGTTTTTTTATTAATATTCATTTTTTTGAATCATCTTATTGATGTTGTTTACAAATTTAGGACTGGTCATCACAAAACCTCTTACACAATTGCTTAGGAATGTTGTAAAATTTCAAGTTTTTTAGATTCAAGTTTGTAAATTTGCCACCACAACAAAATTTCACATGACAACACAACAACTTTGCGATCAAATCAAAATTAAAAAATCTTTTCTATGCGTAGGATTAGATGTAGATTTGAATAAAATTCCACAACATTTATTAGAATTAGAAGATCCAATTTTCGAATTCAATAAAGCTATTATTGATGCTACTCATGATCTTGCTGTGGCCTATAAACCTAATATTGCATTTTTTGAAGCCTATGGGTTAAAAGGATGGACTTCATTACAAAAGACTATCAATTATATCAACGAGAAGCATCCTGAAATTTTCACTATTGCTGATGCTAAAAGAGGTGATATTGGAAATACATCTTCCATGTATGCCAAAGCTTTTTTCGAAGATTTAAATTTTGATAGTGTAACAATTGCTCCATACATGGGGAAAGACTCAGTTGAACCATTTTTAGCTTTTGAAAATAAACACGCTATATTATTGGCTTTGACATCAAATGAAGGAGCTTTTGATTTTCAGACGCTACAAGTTGATGGTAAAGAATTGTACAAACACGTATTGGAAACATCCAAAACTTGGAAGAATTCTGAAAACCTAATGTATGTCGTGGGTGCTACCAAAGCTGAATATTTTACAGAAATCCGTAAAATTGTACCCGATAGTTTCTTGCTTGTTCCAGGCGTTGGTGCTCAAGGAGGAAGTCTTTCGGAAGTTTGTAAATACGGAATGAATGATAACATAGGATTGTTAATCAACTCTTCTCGTGCTATAATTTATGCTTCCAACGGAACTGATTATGCCGAAGTTGCTAGAATCGAAGCTTTGAAAATGCAAAAGGAAATGGAATTGATTATGTTACAGGCATAATTTTAATGTTTAAAGTCTAATCTTGTACAACTTTAAACATTAGACTTTAAACAAATATTCAATACTTGAAAATATTAACTGATCAACTAGGAACAACACATTCTTTTGAAACTTCGCCCCAGCGAATTGTTTCTCTTGTGCCTTCTCAAACTGAATTACTATGTGATTTGGGTCTGGAAGAGAATATAGTTGGAATCACCAAGTTTTGTGTGCATCCTTATCATCTTAAATCGACTAAAAAAATAGTCGGAGGAACCAAGAAAGTCAATTACGATAAAATTCTAGCGCTTGAACCTGATATTATTATTTGCAATAAAGAAGAGAATACTCAAGAGATTGTAGATGAATTACGAAAGGTTTGTCCAGTTTGGGTTACTGATATTTTTACTATAGAAGATAATTTTCAAATGATTGCTGACTTTGGACAACTCTTCAATCGAAGGATTGAAGCTAGAAAATGGAATGATAAATTAGCTTTTGCCTTGAGTAATTTTGAAAATTTCATTAAAGATCTTCCTGTAAAAAAAGTCGCTTATTTTATTTGGAAAAACCCTTATATGGTGGCTGGATCAGGGACTTTTATTGATGAATTATTAAAGCTAAATCATTTTCAAAATCATTATGCTTCTCAAGAAAGATATCCCGAAATTGAACTCGAAAAAATGAGTAAAGATGCAAGTTTGGATTTGGTCTTGCTCTCTTCAGAACCCTTTCCTTTTAAAGCAGAAGATGGTTATGAAATTATAAAAGACTCTCTTAATGCAAAAGCTATTTTGGTAGACGGCGAAATGTTTTCTTGGTATGGAAGTAGGTTGATAAAGGCTTTGGATTATTTTAGATATTTGCATAAAAGCATTTAAAAAGGGAATAACAAGATTGTTCTTGATTGTGATAGTCTAAGAAGTCACAAAATATGATGTTTGGGAACGTTGGAAAAGAACTATATTTGTGCAACAAAAAAGACATAAGTGATTAATTACACAATATATAAGAACGAGAATAGCGAGCAATGGGTAACATTTGTGCATGGTGCAGGAGGAAGTTCGTCTATTTGGTTCAAACAAATTAGAGATTTTAAAAAAAACTACAATGTTTTGTTATTGGATTTAAGAGGTCACGGAGAATCTAAGACAACTTTGAAAACAGCTTTTAAACAAAAATATACATTTTCGGCTTTAGCTCATGATATTCTTGAAGTTTTGGATTATCTGAAAATTAAAAAATCACATTTTGTTGGAATTTCATTAGGAACCATTCTAATTAGACAATTGGCAGAAATGTATCCGGATAGAGTACAGAGCATGATTCTTGGTGGAGCTATCTTAAAAATGAATTTTCGTTCTCAGATATTAATGCGTTTAGGGAATACTTTTAAATATGTATTGCCATATTTGGTTTTATACAAGTTTTTTGCTTTTGTGATAATGCCTAAAAAAAGTCACAAGCAATCTCGATCGCTTTTTATAACAGAAGCTAAGAAATTGTACCAAAAAGAATTTATAAAATGGTTTAAACTTACAGCAGAGATAAATCCTGTACTAAAGTGGTTTAGACAAGTAGAATTAAATATTCCAACACTTTATGTTATGGGTGAAGAAGATTATATGTTTCTTCCGGCTGTTCGTAAAGTAGTAGAAAGTCATTATAAATCATCTCAATTATTTGTAATCGAAAATTGTGGACATGTAGTAAATGTAGAACAGCCTAATGCTTTCAATACTGCAGTTCTTTCTTTTATACATACAGCTCAGTAATTGATAATATCCTAAACAAAAAATGCCCGCATCCTAGAGATGCAGGCAATTTTATAACTAACCAAAACCAAAATAATAAATAACCAGTTTATTACATTGCAAAGATCAGTATAATGTTTATGTTTTGCTGTTAAGGAATTGTTATTAGTTAATCTTCAAAAGTTAAGTTTTGCATTTTAATTTTAACATATTAAAATTCTGATTTTTTAAATACTTAACTGTCTGATTTTTATTGGTTTTTATTTTTTGTCCTGTAATGCAAATACTTTCTTTAAAACATTCGATGTTCTTGCATTAATATCAGTTCTAATGTTTTTTTCTTCAACAGTAATCATTTTGAAAACTCCGTCTAATGCTTTTTGGGTTACATAATCGGTAAGATCAGGATTTACTTTGGCTACAAATGGCATAGTGTTGTATTGTTTAATAATGTTAGCCCAAATTACATCAGCACCCACTTTACCAATAGATTGTTGAACCACAGGATTAAATTTAGCATAAAGTGAGGTTGTAGTCGCCGATTGCAAATAAACCGTTGCAGCATTGTCATTCCCTAGTAAAATACTTTTAGCGTCTGTTATGGTTATATTCTTAATTGCTGTAACAAAAATAGGTGTAGCTTCTTTTACGGCATCTTCTGCAGCTCTGTTTAAAACTAGAATGCCTTCATCTGCTAATTTTGACATTCCCATTTTTCGTAAGGTTTTGTCTAGTTTTGCTAATTCTTCGGGCATTACAATTTTGACAGCTTCATTTTTATAAAACCCATCAGTGGCTGTTAGTTTAAATACTTGTTCAGAAACTCCTTTATTAAGGGCTTCTTTTAATCCGGCAGCAATATCTAAGCTACTGTTCGAGTTTGTAACTGTATTTATTTTTTCTTTAGCTTTAGCTAATATGTCTTTAAATTGTGCATTACTAATGGCAGGTATAATAAGGAGTAGGAGTAGGGTTTTTTTCATTTTGTTTTTTATTTTTTTCAAATGTAGATAAATCATCTCTCTTATCAGTTTGAAATTTTCCTAAAAAAAATGTAAATGTTTTTAACTTTAAAGATTGTTTTTGGCAAAAAGAAGAAGGTTGTATTTTCTAAGAGAATACAACCGTTTTATTATTATACACCATCGTTTTTCGTTCGGCATGTAATTTTATAGCTCTCGCGAGTACAATACGTTCTAAGTCACGTCCTTTCATAATAAAATCTTCTATCGAGTGGCTGTGAGAAACTCTTGAAATGTCCTGTTCAATGATTGGGCCTTCGTCTAATTCTTCAGTAACATAATGACTGGTAGCGCCAATAATTTTCACTCCACGTTTGAAAGCTGAGTGATATGGTTTTGCACCTGGAAATGCAGGTAAGAATGAGTGATGGATGTTGATAATTCTATTTTTGTACAGAGATATTAAATTTGGTGTGATAATTTGCATATAACGGGCCAAAACAATAAAATCAATATCAAATTCTTTTAGTAATGCAATTTGAGCTTTTTCACCCTCTTCTTTGTTGTCTTTTGTAAAAGGAACATGATAAAAGGGAATATTAAAACGCTCGGCAACTGGTTTTAAATCTTCATGATTACTTATAATTAATGGTATTTCAAGAGGAAGTTCACCAGCACAATAGCGTCCCAGTATATCATACAAACAATGATCATATTTTGAAATAAACAAAGCCATTTTAGGTTTTTGTTCTTGTGGATACATTGCCCAAGTCATATTGAAAGGAGTCGCGAGATTGTCCTGAAAGTGACTTTTAATAGATTCAATATTCCAATTAAGTTTACTAAACTCACATTCTAAACGCATAAAAAATACATTTTCGTCAGCGTCAACGTGTTGGTCTAGGTAGATAATGTTTCCATCAATCGAAGCAATATAATTAGTTACTGAGGCAACGATTGCTTTTTTATCTTCACAATGGATAAGTATGGTAATTCTTTGCATTTGTTTTAAATTTTCAAAAAGAATAGTAATTAGAGTCGCTATATTGTACTGGAATATTGTTAGAAAACGTTTCTTTTCCGGGCTATAAAGCTCTATTTTTAACTATTCTTAGTTTTTCCTTTTTGTTAATGTTAAAGCTCGAAAATACCAATTTTTTATGAAAACAGACTTGTTTTCTTAAGAAAAAACATCATTATCATATTTTGTGTTTTATATTGTTTTTATTGATATTTATTTTAAAATTTGTGTAAATTGCACCGTTAAATTATCATATTCATAAAATGGAATTAGTAAAACCGTACGTACCCGTAAATAAAGTTCGAATTGTAACTGCCGCATCACTCTTTGATGGACACGATGCTGCAATAAACATAATGAGAAGAATTATTCAGTCCACAGGGGTTGAAGTAATTCACTTGGGTCATGATAGAAGTGTAGAAGAAGTGGTTAATACCGCCATTCAGGAAGATGCTAATGCCATTGCGATGACATCTTATCAAGGAGGGCACAATGAATATTTTAAATACATGTATGATTTGCTTCAGGAAAAGGGAGCAAGCCATATTAAGATCTTTGGCGGAGGTGGAGGCGTAATTCTGCCATCTGAAATAGCTGAATTGCAAAACTACGGTATTACTAGGATATATGCTCCAGATGATGGGCGTGCCATGGGATTACAAGGAATGATTAATGATTTGGTTCAACAATCGGATTTTCCTATTGGTGATAAATTGACCAATGAATTAGACCTAATAGAAGATAAAGTGCCAACAGCTATTGCACGTTTAATTTCGGCCGCCGAGAATTTTCCAGAAATAGCGAAACCATTCTTTGATAGTATTCACGAAAAAAATAAAACATCAAAAATTCCAGTTCTTGGAATTACAGGAACGGGTGGAGCTGGAAAATCATCTTTGGTAGACGAATTAGTACGTCGTTTTTTAATTGATTTTCCAGAAAAAACTATTGGATTAATTTCGGTTGATCCTTCCAAACGTAAAACGGGTGGAGCACTATTAGGAGATAGAATTCGTATGAATGCGATTAATAATCCTAGAGTATACATGCGATCATTGGCAACGCGTCAATCTAATTTGGCATTGTCAAAATATGTTGCCGAAGCTATTGAGGTTTTAAAGGCAGCTAAATACGATATTATAATTCTGGAAACTTCGGGTATTGGTCAATCGGATACAGAGATTATGGATCATTCAGACGTTTCTTTATATGTGATGACACCAGAATTTGGAGCTGCAACTCAATTGGAAAAAATTGACATGCTTGATTTTGCTGATTTGGTAGCTTTGAATAAATTCGACAAACGTGGTGCTTTGGATGCTATTCGAGATGTGAAAAAACAATACCAACGCAATCACAATCTTTGGGATGTAAACCCAGAAAACATGCCAGTTTTCGGAACTATTGCTTCTCAATTCAATGATCCAGGGATGAATACGTTGTATAAATCAATTATGGACAAAATAGTTGAGAAAACAGATTCAGATTTGAAATCGACTTTTGAAATCACTCGTGAAATGAGTGAGAAGATTTATGTGATTCCGCCTCATAGAACACGCTATTTATCTGAGATAGCCGAAAATAATAGAAAATATGATATTATTGCTTTAAGTCAGGAGCAAGTAGCTCAAAAATTATACGGAATTTTTAAAACACTGGAAAGTGTTTCTGGAAAAGTTCCAACTATTAACAAAGCAGGAATTGATGATGATTCAGTGGTTCCAAGTGCTTTGAAAGAACACGATGATAATAAAATTTTTATTAATCTTTTATTGAATCAATTTGATAAAGTAAAAATGGATTTGGATCCCTACAACTGGGAAATGATTTTGACTTGGGATGAAAAAGTCAATAAATACAAAAATCCAGTATATACTTTTAAAGTTCGTGACAAGGAAATAAAAATGGCTACGCATACGGAATCGTTATCACATTCTCAAATTCCTAAAGTAGCAATGCCTAAGTATAATGCTTGGGGTGATATTTTGCGATGGTGTTTGCAGGAGAATGTTCCTGGGGAGTTTCCTTTTGCATCAGGTTTGTATCCATTTAAACGTGATGGAGAAGATCCGTCTCGAATGTTTGCTGGTGAAGGTGGGCCTGAAAGAACGAACAAACGTTTTCATTATGTAAGCGCAGGATTACCAGCTAAGAGACTTTCTACAGCCTTTGACAGTGTTACTTTGTATGGAAATGACCCACATATTAGACCAGATATTTATGGAAAAATAGGGAATGCAGGAGTTTCTATCTGTTGTTTGGATGATGCTAAAAAATTGTATTCAGGATTTGATTTAGTTCATGCTATGACATCTGTGAGTATGACCATAAACGGTCCAGCTCCAATGCTGCTTGGTTTTTTTATGAATGCAGCTATCGACCAGCAGTGTGAACATTATATCACAGAGAATAATTTAGAAGTTGAGGTTGCTGAGATTATTAATAAAATCTACAAAGAAAAAGGTGTAGAACGCCCACATTATCAAGGAGATTTACCTGAAGGTAATAATGGATTAGGATTGTTTCTTTTAGGAGTAACAGGTGATCAGGTATTGCCTTTGGATGTATATGAAAAAATAAAAGCCAAAACGCTTAAAAAAGTCAGAGGAACAGTTCAGGCCGATATTCTAAAAGAAGATCAAGCTCAGAATACTTGTATTTTTTCTACTGAATTTGCTTTGCGTTTGATGGGAGATGTTCAGGAATATTTTATTAGCCAAAATGTTAGAAACTTTTATTCGGTATCTATTTCGGGTTATCATATTGCCGAAGCAGGAGCGAATCCAATCACACAATTAGCTTTCACACTTTCTAATGGTTTTACGTATGTAGAATACTATTTGAGCCGTGGAATGGATATTAATGATTTTGGACCTAATTTATCATTCTTTTTCTCTAATGGCGTCGATCCAGAATACGCAGTAATTGGTCGTGTAGCTAGAAAAATTTGGGCGAAGGCTATGAAAAATAAATATGGTGCCAATGAACGTGCTCAAATGTTAAAATATCATATTCAGACTTCTGGACGTTCTTTACATGCACAGGAAATTGATTTCAATGATATTCGTACCACTTTGCAAGCTTTGTATGCTATTTATGACAACTGTAATTCATTGCATACCAATGCTTATGACGAAGCGATTACAACACCAACAGAAGAGTCAGTGCGAAGAGCAATGGCTATCCAGTTGATTATTAATAAAGAATTAGGTCTTGCCAAAAATGAAAATCCGATTCAAGGTTCATTCATAATCGAAGAATTAACAGACTTAGTTGAAGCTGCTGTTTTACAGGAATTTGATAGAATTACAGAGCGTGGTGGCGTACTCGGTGCTATGGAAACAATGTATCAACGTTCTAAAATTCAAGAGGAAAGTTTGTATTACGAAACTTTGAAACACACTGGTGAATTTCCAATTGTAGGTGTAAATACGTTCTTGAGTTCTAAAGGTTCTCCAACAGTAATTCCAGCGGAAGTAATTCGTGCAACCGAAGAGGAAAAACAGTACCAAATTAAGATGCTTGATAATTTACATCAATGTCATGCTGTTTCGGTAAAAGAACATTTAGACATACTTCAAGAAGCTGCAATTAAAGGGGATAATCTATTTGAACATTTGATGGAAGCGACTAAAGTTTGTTCTTTGGGACAAATTACCGAAGCTTTGTTTGAAGTTGGTGGTCAGTATAGAAGAAATATGTAGTTTTAAACTTACTAATTCAAAAAAACAGCTCCATTTTGGAGCTGTTTTTTTGAATTAGTAAGTTTAAAATAAATTACTATTTGATAGCAAGATTTTGTTCTTTTAGTTTTAAATCAGCTTTTTGCACTTCAGCTACTGATTTTCTTGATAAAGTTGAAACTTCTCTTGTAACTACAATTTCATGAGTTACTTTTTTAGAATTAGTTTCTACTTCCAAAAAGTAAGTTCCTTCTGGAAATTCTTCTAAACTGTATGTTTTATAAATACCATCTTTTCCAGTTACTACTTCACTGTAGATAACAGTATGGAATTTATCTGTAATGGTCACATTCGCTCTTTGAAGTTGATTTATAGCAAAGCTAATTTCTTTTCCATTTACTGTTCTTACATTTAGTAAAAAATCACCGTTGATTGCATAAGTACTCATTGTTGTCATTGCAACTAATACTACTAGACTAAGTTTTAAGATCGTTTTCATATGTTTTGTTTTTTTATTTAGTATTAAAATTTCTATTACAAATGTAGAATGTTAGTTGGATTCGTAGTACAACAGAATTTTCTAATATATATGCTATTTTAACTTTACGAAAACGTTGTATGTTAATTTTTGATAATATAAGATAGTTTTGTGGTAAATTTGAGTAGTTTTAAAAATGGGTCTAATGAAAAAAATGAATCCTACGCTCGAAATTATTACGCCAACTTTTGGTAGCTCTTTTACTTTTTCAAGATATGTTGAAAATGCTAATTGTAAATCTGATTTATGGCATTACCATCCCGAAATTGAATTGGTTTTTGTAAATGGTGGATCAGGGAAAAGACAAATAGGAAGTCATATATCCTATTATTCGGATGGCGATTTAGTACTTATTGGTAGTAACTTGCCTCATTGTGGATTTACAAATGAGGAAACTGGTAATAAGAATGAAATCGTAATCCAAATGCCAGCTGATTTTTTAGGAAGTGATTTTTTGAATGCTCCAGAATTAAAAAACATTCAACAGCTTTTTCAGAAAGCAAAAGGAGGAATTGCATTTGGTAAAGAAACCATAAAAATGATTGGCCCAATAATAGAAGAGATGGAAAATCGATCTAATTTTGATCGATTATTACGAATGATTAGGATTTTGAATGACTTAGAGGTAAATAACGAATACACTATTTTGAATGCAGATGGTTTTGCTCTTGAGTTACAAGTTCAGGATAATGATAGAATTAATGTGGTTTTTAACTATGTGAAAGATAATTTCCAAGAACCAATTCAGTTAGATACTGTTTCTAGCATGGTAAGTATGACAACTCCTTCGTTTTGTAGGTATTTTAAAAAAATTACCAATAAAACATTTACCACTTTTGTAAATGACTATCGTTTGGTTCATGCATCAAAGCTTTTATCCGAAAACAATAAAAGTATTACTGAAATTAGTTTCGAAAGCGGATTTAATAATTTTAGTCATTTCAATAAATCATTTAAGGCTTTTACAGGTAAAAGTGCGTCACAATATAGACATGAGTTAAAATCACTTATTGAGTAGTTTGTAAAAACTTACTAAGTTTTTTTTCATGGAAATTGTATATTTACAATTCATCACTATATATGAATGATATGAAAAAATTACTTGTTGTCTGTATTGCGTTTTTATTTGGCAATACTATTTTGTCTTTCGCTTCGACGGTTGATACTTTGCAAATTCCTAGTGTTGCTATGAATAAAACCTATAAAGCGGCAATCGTTTTGCCAAATTCCTATGCCAAAGGAAAAACGGCTTATCCAGTACTATATCTTTTACACGGTGCTTATGGACATTTCTCGGATTGGTTGTCCAATACCCCTAATAAAAATACAGTTAAGAATTTAGCAGATCAATATAATATTATAATTGTAATGCCGGAAGGAGAAACGTTTAGTTTTTATCTCGATAGCCCAGTAAATAAAGGCAGTCAGTTTGAAACCTATATTACTTCAGAAGTAATCCAGAAGATTGATAAAACCTACCGAACTATTAATGATAAAAAAGGACGCGTTATTGCAGGACTTTCTATGGGAGGTCATGGTGCTTTGTCTCTTTCGGCTAAACACCCAGAGTTGTTTTGTGCTGCTGGAAGTATGAGTGGAGCTGTGGATATGGGAACAATGTTAGGTAGAGAGCCAAATGATCAAGTTATAAAATTAATGCAGCCTGTTTTTGGAGATCAAAGTACCAACCCGGATTTATATGCGCAAAATGCAGTAATGGGAATGGTTGATAAAATTAAAGCCAATAAATTAGCATTAATTATCGATTGTGGTGTCGATGATTTTCTTATTGAACCCAATAGAGAGTTACATAGAAGGCTAGTTTATAGTAAAGTTCCTCATGATTATACTGAGCGACCAGGAGCTCATACTTGGGAATATTGGGAAAATGCACTGCCGTATCAGTTATTGTTTTTTAGTAAAGTTTTGAAAAGTAATGGAGTTTTGAACAATTAAAAAAATGTTCCAATTTGGGTTTTTATTGATTGATATATAATTTCTTAGCTTTTTTTGAGTTATAAATTATAGATATTGGTGTCTTCTTTCAAACGATAACGATTGATCTTTTTGAATGAAATCTAAATAAATAATTTTTTTGGCTTAATTTTTGAAATACCTTTATCGAACTTTTAAATATAAAAAAAATGAAAAAAATAATTTTACTTTTAGCGGTTTTTGGAATAGTAACATTTTCTAGTTGTGAAGGACCAGAAGGGCCTCCGGGACAAGATGGGTTTGATGGGCAAGACGGACAAAAAGGAGAGCCGGGTTTTGTTAGTGAGGTTTTTGAACTTAGAAATATCAACTTCTCTTTAGATCCAAATAATGGTTATATAATTTATCAAAAGCTAAATCCTGTATTATATAATGGAGATGTTCTTTTGATTTATAGATTAGCAGGTACTATTGATTCTGCTACTCCTATTTGGCAACAAATACCAAGAACTTTGTTTTTAACGCAAGGTGAATTGGATTATGATTTTGATTTTAGTAAAGAAGATTTTACTATTTATGCTGGTGGTACTTATAATTTAAGTACAACACCTAGTTATATTAATAATCAAACTTTTAGAATTGTTATTGTGCCTGGACCTGCTACTGTAACGGGTAAATCTGCTTCAACAAAAGTAGATCTTTCTGATTATAATGCTGTTATTAAAGCTTATAATATTGATGATTCAAAGGTGAAAGTTTTAAATTAATTTAGAATTCAAAACGTTATAATAAAAAAAGGAAATCGTAAGATTTCCTTTTTTTATTATATTTATTTTAAACAGTTTTTTATTTAGATACCTCTTTTTTGTCCGCAATTCTAATCGAAACAATAACTCCTACAATTAAAGATAACGCTATGAAACCAAGCGAAGCCCATTCTGGAATTTCTATGAAATCGTGCAACAGCATTTTCAATCCAACGAAACTTAAAATTGCAATTAAACTGTATTCTAAATGACTGAATTTCTCTAGCATATTGGCTAAGAAAAAGTACAAAGAACGCAAACCAAGAATAGCAAAAATATTAGAGCTGAACACTAAAAACGGATCCGAGGTAATAGCTAAAATAGCTGGAACACTATCTACAGCAAAAACAACATCCATTACTTCGATAACTATAAGCGCTACAAATAAAGGTGTGGCAGCATTTCCTTTTTCGGTTTTTATAAAAAAATGTTCTTTGTCTGTATGATGGGTTATTGGAATTAATTTTCCAAGGATTTTGTAAATAATAGATTTCTTGGGGTTAAACTCTTTACCTTCTTCAGAAGTGAATAACATTTTTAAAGCGGTAAATATCAAGAAGGCACCGAATAGGTAAGTTGTCCAAGCGAATTTATTAATCAATAAAACACCAAAGAAGATCATTAAACCACGGAAAATAACAGCTCCTAAAATTCCCCAGAATAAAACACGATGTTGGTATTTTTTAGAGATATTGAATGAAGCAAAAACCAATGCAATTACAAAAATGTTATCAATGCTCAAGGATAATTCAATTAAATAGCCCGTAATGAACTTCATCGCTGCAACTGATGGTTTCAGTTTAGTTGGGTTTAAAACATAATCGGTGGTGTAAAGCCAATAAACAACACCTGAAAAAAGCATGGATACCGTAAACCAGATTGCAGTCCATTTACTAGCTTCTTTGGTACTAATAACGTGTGGGTTTTTGTTGAAAACCCCTAAATCAAGGGCAAGTATGGCGATGATTAGTATTATAAATAATATCCAAACTGTCATAATATGATTTGTTTTTTAGTTTAACTCAAATGTAAGATTTGTTTTTTAATTTAAAATTATTCAGCGTTAAAAAAATAAGGAGTTGGCTTGTAATATGTCATCTGCTTTGAAATGCTAGATTTTGTTGTATAAAAAAAGTGCCTTCGATTAGAAAGGCACTTTTTGGTTTATTTTGGTTTTAATTACAAAGCTGAATTAACAGTTTTGATAATTCTTGCAGCAATTTTGTATGGATCACCATTAGATGCTGGTCTTCTGTCTTCCAAGTATCCTTTCCAACCGTGTTGAACAGTATATAAAGGGATTCTGATTGAAGCTCCTCTATCAGATACTCCATAAGAGAAATCATGAATAGATGCCGTTTCGTGTTTACCAGTTAAACGTTGTTCGTTATAAGCTCCGTAAACTGCGATATGCTCTTCAACAACTGGACGGAAAGCTTCACATATTTTGTCATAAACTGCTTTATCTCCACATGTTCTTAATACATTGTTAGAGAAGTTAGCGTGCATTCCTGAACCATTCCAGTCAGTATCTCCTAGTGGTTTTGGGTGGTACTCAATATAGTAACCATATTTTTCAGTCAAACGGTCTAATAAATATCTAGCAACCCAGATTTCATCTCCTGCTTTTTTAGCTCCTTTAGCAAACAATTGGAATTCCCATTGTCCACAAGCAACTTCTTGATTTATTCCTTCAAAGTTAAGTCCAGCTGCGATACATAAATCTGCATGCTCTTCAACTAATTTTCTTCCGTGTGTATTTTTACCACCTACTGAACAGTAGTACATTCCTTGTGGTGCAGGGTAACCTCCAATTGGGAAACCTAATGGTAATAATGTTTTAGTATCCATGATGAAATACTCTTGTTCGAATCCAAACCAGAAATCTCCATCATCTTCGATAGTTGCTCTTCCGTTTGATGGGTGAGCTGTACCGTCTGCAAACATAACTTCAGTCATAACTAGGTAACCATTGATACGAGTTGGATCTGGATAGATAGCAACTGGTACTAATAAACAGTCAGATGAACCACCTTCAGCTTGTCTAGTTGATGAACCATCAAATGACCAGTTTCCGATTTCTTCTAAAGTTCCTTGAAAGTTTTCGTGCTCTTCAACTTTAGTTTTACTTCTTAAGTTTTGTGTTGGTTCGTATCCATCTAACCAAAGGTATTCTAATTTAATTTTAGCCATAATAATTATAATTTATTTTTTTTGATTTTTTTCTGTGGCAAATATAAAATAAATTGCTGATGTCATAAAATTGGGGGGTGATTTTTATTTGTGTGTTTTAAATTTTTGATATTACTGCATTTTAGAAGGGGTATATTTGAAAAATTATAATTTTAGAGGGGTATAATGATTAAATTCGTAATTCGTATTTTTTCAATATTAAATTTTAATTAAGAATTTTATTACTCTTACTAGAGATTCAAGTAGTTAGAGTAATTTTTTTGTATTACAACTAATCAATTTTTGAGTATGATTTATTCACTAAAGCTTTAATTATTTGTTGAGTAGAATAATTTACCTTTGTCTGTGTTTTTTCAATGGATATTAATTTTTAAGATATAGGATATGTCATCAATTCGTTTTCAAGCTTTACGAGAAGCTTCTAATAGAAAGCTAATAGATTTTCAAGAATCTGGTAGAAAATCAGAGCTTTTTGGATCTAATGTATTTAATGATAAAGCAATGAAGCAATATTTGACTTCAGATGCTTTCAAAGCAGTGCAAGGAGCAGTTCAACATGGAACTAAGATAGATAGAAAACTGGCAGATTATATTGCCATGGGAATGAAGGAATGGGCTTTAAATAAAGGAGTTACCCACTATACCCACTGGTTTCAGCCTCTTACGGGAACTACTGCGGAGAAACATGATGCTTTTTTTGAAACTTCGTATGACGGAAGTGACCCGCTAGAAAAATTCGGAGGTGCTCAATTGGTACAACAAGAACCAGATGCATCTAGTTTTCCCAATGGTGGAATTAGAAACACATTCGAGGCACGAGGTTATACTGCTTGGGATCCAACATCTCCAGCCTTTATATTTGGTACCACTTTGTGTATTCCAACAATTTTTATCTCTTACACAGGCGAAGCTTTAGATAATAAAATTCCACTATTAAGAGCTTTATCTGCTATGGATGAGGCTGCTACAGAAGTGTGTAAATATTTTGACAAAAATGTAAAGAAAGTAACAGCAACATTAGGCTGGGAACAGGAATATTTTTTGATTGACAAATCGTTAGCTAATTCTCGTCCAGACCTTATTATGACTGGAAGAACTTTGTTGGGACATACTTCTGCTAAAGGACAACAATTGGACGATCATTATTTTGGATCTATCCCAACTCGTGCTTTAACGTATATGAGAGATTTGGAACAGGAATGTATAGTATTAGGTATACCTGTAAAAACGCGTCACAACGAAGTTGCTCCAAATCAATTTGAATTTGCACCTATTTTTGAAGAAGCAAATCTAGCAGTAGACCACAACTGTTTATTGATGGATATTATGCATAAAGTAGCAGAACGTCATGATTTTAAAGTATTATTTCATGAAAAACCATTTAAAGGTGTAAATGGATCTGGAAAACACAATAACTGGTCATTATCAACAGATACGGGAGTTAATTTACTGAGCCCTAGTAAAACCCCAATGACTAATTTACAGTTTTTGACTTTCTTTATCAATACTATTAAAGCGGTAAATGATTATGAAGCTTTGTTAAGAGGTGCTATTGCTACGGCAAGTAATGATCATAGGTTAGGAGCCAATGAAGCGCCACCTGCAATTATCTCAGTTTTTATAGGAGAACAGTTAACCAAAGTTTTAGCGGAATTAGAAGGAGTTTCGACTGGGAAATTATCTCCAGAAGAAAAAACAGATCTTAAGCTAAATGTTGTTGGTAAAATTCCAGATGTTCTTTTGGATAACACTGACAGAAATAGAACTTCACCTTTTGCTTTTACGGGTAATAAATTTGAGTTTAGAGCTGTGGGTTCGTCTGCAAATTGCTCCAATGCAATGACAACATTAAATACAATTGTAGCTAAGCAGCTGAAAGATTTTAAAGCAGCTGTTGATGTTTTGATAGAATCGAAAGACATGAAAAAAGACGATGCTATTTTCAATGTGTTAAGAGAATATATCAAACAATCCAAAAAAATCCTTTTTGAGGGTGATGGTTACAGTGACGCTTGGCAAAAAGAGGCTGCAAAAAGAGGTTTGAGTAATTTTAAAACTACTCCGGAAGCCTTGAAAGCGAGAGCTTCAAAACAAGCTATCGATTTATTTGGAGAAATGGGTATTATGAATCATATCGAATTACATGCCCGTTATGAAATTGAATTGGAAGAATACACCAAAAAAATTCAAATTGAAGGCAGAGTATTAGGTGATATTTCAAAAAATCATGTAATTCCGACAGCTATCAGATATCAAAATACTTTGATCGAAAATGTGAAAGGTTTAAAAAATATTTTTGGTTCAGAATTTGAGTCAATTGCAAAGGAACAAATCATTTTGATAAAAGAGATTTCAGGACATATTGAAGGAATCAATTCTAAAGTAGAAGAGATGACAGAAGAAAGAAAGAAAGCCAATAATTTGACAGATGCTCAGGCTATGGCCGAAGCATATTGTAACAATGTGAAGCCTTATTTTGAGGTGATTAGAAATCACTGTGATAAACTAGAGTTATTAGTTGATAATGAATTATGGACTTTGACTAAATATCGAGAATTACTTTTAACTAAGTAGTTTTATTATTAGTTTTAATACTTGTCTATTTTAAAAGACAATGAATTTTATCAGTTTTTAAAACATAAAAAAGCACCCGTTTTTGGCGGGTGCTTTTTGGTTAAAAATGGTTTTAGTTATTGTGTAGAAAGTACTTTTTGTGTACTGCTTCCTTTATTAGTGGTTACTTTAATAATGTAAAGTTCAGCTTGCCCAGTAGATGGGATATTTAGCGTAACTTGTTTATTTAAATAACCATTGGCATCATAGCTAGAAGCTACTATAAGACCTAATGAGTTGAATGCCTCAATTTTTACATCAGTTACAAATTTGTAATCATAACTGATAGTAAGTTGGTCTTTGAAAGGAACTGGAGAAGCTGTGAAAGATGAAGTGTCTGCTATTCTAGAAGTACTTGAATCGATAATCAAAGACTCTATTGGAGTTGCACATATAAGTGGTTCAACATTATAGCCTACAAATATTCTACATTGATCAAATGCATTATTAATTAAATCAACTGCACTTGCTATTTGTGAAAGTGTAAGACCATTTGTAGAACCGCCACCTAAAGCTTGATTTGCCAAAGCAAACAACCCTTGAACAGTTTTTGGTGAAATAGCATTTATTACATTCGCAGGTATTGAGTAATATTTATACTCATTGATTACTGGAGTGTATCCGCCTGGTGAACATTGTCTGGTTTTAGGAACATCAGATCCACAACCACCTTCTGGTTCAGCAACTGCAAAAGTTCCTGCTTTTAATTCTAAATTACCAAGAGCACCGTTTATTCCGATGTTAAGACCTAAAGCAATTGTTTGAGCCAATAATGTATTATTGATTTTTCCTTTTTTCAAGTAACTGTTAGGTAAATTGCTTATTTCATAACTTCCAGATAATACATAGCTTCCACCACCTCCAGGCATTACTCTAATGATATCGTCAATGTCTTCTGGAGCTTTCATCCAAACGGTATTTCCATTTGAACCAATTGTCATAGTACCACCATAAGAAGCCAAAGCTTTGGCGATAAGACCCGCTGTTGTATAAGGTTTTCCTTCCGCACAAGACGTTCCACCTGGATTTCCATAATACCCTTGAGTATAGGTACATAATGCAGCAATACAAGATTTAACATCTACAGAAAATTGACTAATGCTAATACAACCTGTTGCAAGTACTTCTTCTTTTACATAAAAGACATGAACTCCAGGAGTTCCTGAGAAATTCAAATTAGTAACTTGTGATGTAGTTGCGGCAGCATCTGTCCAGAAAGTTACACTTATTACGTTTGGATCTGGCAATGCACTTACTAATGCTGAAAGCAGACTTACTGGTATTGGGTAACAAATTTCTAGAGATTTAACGGATAATGCAGTCGGATTTGTATTGTTTACTGTTACAGTCACCTCGTCAGTATCGCTACAACCAGAAGCGGTATGAGTTTTAGTTACTGTATAAGTAGTTGTCACGCTCGGATTAACAAATGGATTTGCATTAGTAGAAGTAAATCCTGCTGGAGAAGAAGTCCAAGAATAAGTGTATCCTACTTGAGCAGCTTCACCAATTGAGCCACCACTGATGTTTAATTTACAGGTAATGGTAAAGTCACTTCCAGCTCCTGCTACTACAGTTGGTTTGTTTACTGTTACTGTTACTTCATCAGTATCGCTACAACCAGAAGCGGTGTGAGTTTTAGTTACAGTGTAAGTAGTAGTAACACTAGGATTAACAGATGGATTTGCATTAGTAGAAGTAAATCCTGCTGGAGACGAAGTCCAAGAGTAAGTATATCCTTCAGCGGAAGCTTCACCAATTGAACCGCCTGATATATTAATCAAACAATTTTTAGTAAAGTCATCACCGGCTACTGCTACTACAGTTGGTTTATTTACTGTTACAGTCACCTCATCAGTATCGTTACAACCAGAAGCAGTATGAGTTTTAGTTACAGTATAAGTAGTAGTAACACTAGGATTAACAAAAGGATTAGCATCAGTAGAAGTAAATCCTACTGGAGACGAAGTCCAGGAATAAGTATATCCTATTGCTGCTGCTTCACCAATAGAACCGCCTGATATATTGATCAAACAATTTTTAGTAAAGTCAGATCCTGCATTTGCTGTTACATCTGGTTTGTTTACTGTTACTGTTACTTCATCAGTATCGCTACAACCAGAAGCGGAATGAGTTTTAGTTACAGTATAAGTAGTAGTAACACTAGGATTAACAGATGGATTAGCATCAGTAGAAGTAAATCCTGCTGGAGATGAAGTCCAGGAATAAGTATATCCTTCTGCGGAAGCTTCACCAATAGAACCGCCTGATATGTTCATCAAACAATTTTTAGTAAAGTCATCACCTGCTACTGCTACTATAGTTGGTTTGTTTACCGTTACAGTCACCTCATCAGTATCGCTACAACCAGAAGCGGTATGAGTTTTAGTTACAGTATAAGTAGTAGTAACACTAGGATTAACAAATGGATTAGCATCAGTAGAAGTAAATCCTGCTGGAGACGAAGTCCAGGAATAAGTATATCCTATAGCTGCCGCCTCACCAATAGAACCGCCTGATATATTGATCAAACAATTTTTAGTAAAGTCAGATCCTGCATTTGCTGTTACATCTGGTTTGTTTACTGTTACTGTTACTTCATCAGTATCGCTACAACCAGAAGCGGTATGAGTTTTAGTTACAGTATAAGTAGTAGTAACACTAGGATTAACAGATGGATTAGCATCAGTAGAAGTAAATCCTGCTGGAGATGAAGTCCAGGAATAAGTATATCCTTCTGCGGAAGCTTCACCAATAGAACCGCCTGATATGTTCATCAAACAATTTTTAGTAAAGTCATCACCTGCTACTGCCACTACAGTTGGTTTGTTTACAGTTACAGTAACGTCATCCGTATCGCTACAACCAGAAGCGGTATGAGTTTTAGTTACAGTATAAGTAGTAGTAACACTAGGATTAACAGATGGATTAGCATCAGTAGAAGTAAATCCTACTGGAGACGAAGTCCAAGAATAAGTATATCCTATGACTGCTGCTTCACCAATAGAACCGCCTGATATATTGATCAAACAATTTTTAGTAAAGTCAGATCCTGCATTTGCTGTTACATCTGGTTTGTTTACTGTTACTGTTACTTCATCAGTATCGCTACAACCAGAAGCGGTATGAGTTTTAGTTACAGTATAAGTAGTAGTAACACTAGGATTAACAGATGGATTAGCATCAGTAGAAGTAAATCCTGCTGGAGACGAAGTCCAAGAATAAGTATAACCTATTGCTGCTGCTTCACCAATTGAACCGCCATTTGAATTCATTGAACAGTTTTTAGTAAAGTCATCACCTGCTACTGCTACTACAGTTGGTTTGTTTACTGTTACAGTCACCTCGTCAGTATCGCTACAACCAGAAGCGGTGTGAGTTTTAGTTACAGTATAAGTAGTAGTTACGCTAGGATTAACAAATGGATTGGCATCAGTAGAAGTAAATCCTGCTGGAGACGAAGTCCAGGAATAAGTATATCCTTCTGCGGAAGCTTCACCAATAGAACCGCCTGACATATTGATCAAACAATTTTTAGTAAAGTCATCACCTGCTACAGCCACTACAGTTGGTTTGTTTACCGTTACAGTCACCTCATCCGTATCGCTACAACCAGAAGCGGTATGAGTTTTAGTTACAGTATAAGTAGTAGTAACACTAGGATTAACAGATGGATTAGCATCAGTAGAAGTAAATCCTGCTGGAGATGAAGTCCAGGAATAAGTATATCCTTCTGCGGAAGCTTCACCAATAGAACCGCCTGATATGTTCATCAAACAATTTTTAGTAAAGTCAGTTCCTGCATTTGCTGTTACATCTGGTTTATTTACTGTTACAGTTACTTCATCAGTATCGCTACAACCAGAAGCGGTATGAGTTTTAGTTACAGTATAAGTAGTAGTTACGCTAGGATTAACAAATGGATTAGCATCAGTAGAAGTAAATCCTGCTGGAGACGAAGTCCAGGAATAAGTATATCCTTCAGCGGAAGCTTCACCAATAGAACCGCCTGATATGTTCATCAAACAATTTTTAGTAAAGTCATCACCTGCTACTGCCACTACAGTTGGTTTGTTTACTGTTACAGTCACCTCATCAGTATCGCTACAACCAGAAGCGGTATGAGTTTTGGTTACAGTATAAGTAGTAGTAACACTAGGATTAACAGATGGATTAGCATCAGTAGAAGTAAATCCTACTGGAGATGAAGTCCAGGAATAAGTATATCCTTCTGCGGAAGCTTCACCAATAGAACTGCCTGATATATTGATCAAACAATTTTTAGTAAAGTCAGAACCTGCATTTGCTGTTACATCTGGTTTGTTTACCGTTACAGTAACGTCATCCGTATCGCTACAACCAGAAGCGGTATGAGTTTTGGTTACGGTATAAGTAGTAGTTACACTAGGATTAACAGATGGATTAGCATCAGTAGAAGTAAATCCTGCTGGAGACGAAGTCCAAGAATAAGTGAATCCTTCAGCGGAAGCTTCACCAATAGAACCGCCTGATATGTTCATCAAACAATTTTTAGTAAAGTCATCTCCGGCTACTGCCACTACAGTTGGTTTATTTACTGTTACAGTTACTTCATCCGTATCACTACAACCAGAAGCGGTATGAGTTTTGGTTACAGTATAAGTAGTAGTTACACTAGGATTAACAGATGGATTAGCATCAGTAGAAGTAAATCCTGCTGGGGAAGAAGTCCAAGAATAAGTGAATCCTTCAGCGGAAGCTTCACCAATAGAACCGCCTGATATATTGATCAAACAATTTTTAGTAAAGTCAGTTCCTGCATTTGCTGTTACATCTGGTTTGTTTACTGTTACAGTAACGTCATCAGTATCGCTACAACCAGAAGCGGTATGAGTTTTGGTTACAGTATAAGTAGTAGTTACACTAGGATTAACAGATGGATTAGCATCAGTAGAAGTAAATCCTACTGGAGATGAAGTCCAAGAATATGTATATCCTATGGCTGCTGCTTCACCAATTGAACCGCCTGATATATTCATCAAACAATTTTTAGTAAAGTCATCACCTGCTACTGCCACTACAGTTGGTTTGTTTACTGTTACAGTTACCTCATCAGTATCACTACAACCAGAATCGGTATGAGTTTTGGTTACAGTATAAGTAGTAGTTACACTAGGATTAACAAATGGATTAGCATCAGTAGAAGTAAATCCTACAGGGGATGAAGTCCAAGAATATGTATATCCTGCCATTGCAGCTTCACCAATAGAACCGCCTGATATATTAATCAAACAGTTTTTAGTAAAGTCATCTCCGGCGTTTGCTACTACTGTTGGTTTGTTTACTGTTACAATAACGTCATCCGTATCGCTACAACCAGAAGTGGTATGAGTTTTGGTTACAGTATAAGTAGTAGTTACACTAGGATTAACTAATGGGTTTGCACTTGTTGAAGTAAATCCAGCTGGAGAAGAAGTCCATGAATAAGTAAATCCAGTTACAGCTACTTCGCCAATATTTCCTCCATTAGGATTCGTTGTACAGGTTTTGGTAAAATCGGATCCTGCTACTGCTACCACTGGTGGTTTATTTACTGTTACTGTTACCTGATCCGTATCACTACAACCTGTAGAAGCTTTGGTTTTAGTTACAGTATAAGTAGTAGTTTCCGTAGGATTGGCAATAGGATTGGCAATATTAGTTGCGCTTAATCCTGTAGATGGTGACCATGAATAGGTAAATCCTACTTCAGGAGCCTGACCTATTTCTTTGCCATCAGGGTTACTGATACAAGTTTTTGCAAAATCAGCTCCAGCATTCGCATTTGGAGTAAAATCCAAATTCAACTGAATAGGAGCGCCTGGAAAATCTTTCAATTCAGATTGTGCTGAGCTACCAGAAGATCTGGTTCTTATAAATAATGTGCTGATTGAAGTACATGGATTATGAAGAGCTGTAAGTACTTGAGTAAGGTTTATAGCTCCTTCTGCCCATTGATTAGGTACATAAACACCTGGATTGGTACCATAAGCTTCAAATGGAACGGTAGTTGTTACATTATTATTGGTACAAAAAATGAATCCAGGAAACGTAGTATTCGGAATAACAACATATTCATAAGCTGAACCAACTTTTTGCCATTGTCTGATTACTACATTTGCATCACCACCACCTTGAGTAAATTCAATGGTAATTAATATGTCACCTACAGTACGACCACCAGTTGCATCTGGGGCGGCACTTACAAATTTCCCGCTACCTCCACTAATTGGTGCAACACCAGTAAAAGGATCAACTGGTCCAAAGGTGGCTCCAGTCATAGTGAGGGGAGCTTGCAAAAATTCAAAATCAATATAGCTGCTACCGTTAGTTACCTGACGGTCACCAGCAAACATACACCATAAATCGGTTGCTAATCCAGATACACCTCCAGCTGGAGTAGGGCTAATAAAAGTACCTGCCATATTGGTTACACCTCCTTTTATTGCAGGATCGCCATAACTAAAATGAGCGCCACAGTTTTGGATTTCATTTTTATTAGGAGATGTTCCAGCTCCCCATGTATAGGTGTTTGGATTGTCATTTATTTTATTGGAAAGTGTGAATATCGTAAGATCATCTATATAACGATCTTTTATTTGATAGGTCACCGGAACATTTTGAGGAGTAGGTGGGTCTGTTTCTGGGAGTGGTTTGTTTAGCACGTTTCCCGTTACAGGGTCAATTAATCCGTGATTTAAATTGTGAAGAGCCGTTGGATTATTGGGGTCGTATGCTGGACTTGAAGGATTGTGTCGATCATCAAACAAATCTCCAATTTTTTCAAAATTAGTCCCAATAGGCTGATGAGCGAAAAAATCTCCATCAATGGCATCTCCTCCAGCTGGGGAAGATACTGGGACAATTCCTTTAATGTTTTGGGCATGAACAGTAGTATAACTGATCATGAGAAACCCTAAAAAAACTATAGGTAAAGCAAGGCTTTGGAGCCAACTAGTAGACCATAGTTTGAATGATTGATTTAAAGGAATTGTGAAATTAAATTTTGAAATACCTGTTCTGAGTAAACAGGAAAAAGAAATGCAATATTCTTGCATGCTTTTTATCGTAAAAAGAATAATTTTTTTCATATCAATATGGTTTTAAGACCATAGTATCAATAGGAAAAGATCAGTAGAAATAGGGTTTGCGGGAAACCAGTGAGTGTTGTTTCATAAATGAAAATTTTGGTTAGGTAAATTTAAAAGAAACAGATTTGTATAGCTGTAACTTTTAAATAGGAAAATAAACACACCTTCATAGATGTAGCTATGAAGTATACGGTCTTAGAAAGAAATTTATATTGTGGGGAACAATAATTAAATTCTTTTATTACAAAAAGGAGGTTTGAAAAAAGGGGGCTTTTAACATAAAACATTAAAAAAATTAATGCTTAGAATAGATTAAAAAACTGAAATGTACCTTTGAGTAAATACAATCTTCAGCACAATGACTAACTTCAAAATAAAATTAAGAAGTGTAAAACCTTATTCCTGTATAATTGAACCGTTCTAGTTAAAAAAAAAAACGACTATAAAAGATTCAATCTGTAGAGAATAATAACCATTCATTTATTTTAATTTTTAGCCGTCACTTAGACAACTAAATCACTTTAAAAAGTAACGGAGTAAAATTAATTAATTTTGAAAGCACATTTCGTATAAATGTTAAAAAGCCCGATATAAGTTAAATAAAAACGATAAAAAGCATTGTAAATACGAATAAGAGTACATAATGTTTAGATTCGCTTAAAATAAAAAAACAGCATAACCTATTAATAATCAATTAAATACGTGTTAATTTTTTTTATAAAAAAGCATAAAATGCTTAAAATTAAATGTATAATCAATGATAGTTTTATTTCTTCTAAAAAAGAGCAACATTTTAACTTAAAAACAACTTTTTTAGATGAAAAAAGATCAAATAAAATTACTTCAGAAAAGGTTGGTTAAAAGAAAAATATTTAAAAGTATTTTATATTAAAAAGGGATACTATTTGGATTCAAGTTTTGTTGAAAACGATAATTTAAGAGAAAAAAAAGAATTAACTTTACTTAACTTTTAGATGTTTAATTATTTTTTAATAATTGAATATCAATATTTTGAAACTTCTGCCCCTTTTTTATCGTAGTAAATTAATCGACTTCAGTTTTTAATTAAAATAATACTTCCGATGAAAATAGTGCTTACAGGGGGGACAGGTGTTTTGGGTTCTCAGATTATGTATGAAATTCTCGAACTATTCGTAAAAGAGTCAATTAAGGGTAAACTTATCTTGATTTCCAGAAGCAAGAAAAAAAGAAGCGCTTTAGACCGAATCAATGAATTACTATCTAGTAGTTACACTCCTCAATTCTTGAAAGATATTGGAATTGAAAAACTAGACCAATATATAGAGATAGTTGATGCGGACTTAGATTCAATGCAGGAAAATTTTTCAAGTAAAATAGATGGAGCCTATTTTATTCATTCTGCGGGATATGTCAATTTATCTACTGATGAAGCACATCGTGAAAAAATATTTGAAGAAAATACCAAGATCACTAAAGTTATTTTGGAAAATTTTCATCATTCTATAAAAAAATTCATTTACATAGGAACTGCTTTTTCCTCAGGAGAGCGCTCTGGGATTGTAGATAACGACTTCCATAATCTGGATTTTGTTCCAAAGCATCGTAACGCCTACGAGAACGCTAAGTTTTATTCAGAAAAATTTGTTGCTAAAAAATGTAAGGCTTTAGACTTGCCTTATCAAATACTACGACCAAGTGTTATTTGTGGAAAAATGTTGGGAGATGAGAATAGATACTTTATCTCAAAATATATGGTTTTCTATCTGTTGGCAAAATTCTTTTATTTTGCTGCACAACGAAAAACTGAACATGAAAATGTACGTTTTGCAATCGGTAAAATGTCGGGTTTAAATATTATTCCTGTCGATTATGTTGCAAAAGTAATTGTATCTGTTTTTAGGAGAGATGATATACACCAACTCAATATTGTGAGCCATGAAAGTTTAAACCTCGTTAAAGGATTGGAATTGATTATGGATGAAGTAGGATATTCTAATTATACAATAGTCCCAGATTCTCCAGATTTCGAATATCAAAATACTACCGAGAAATTGTATTATGAGAGTATTGGTAAACATCTCAAACCCTACCTTGTATCTAGTGCAAAACAGTTTAATACTAAGCTGTTGAATTCTATTCTTGAAATTCCATTATTTAATGATGAAATCTTTACCCAATTGATTAGATATGCTAAATTGAACAAATTTAAAGATGTCAATGTTTAATTTATTGTACTTAATTTATTTTCAGTTGTCATAAATAGATTAAGTTTTATTGTAAATTTGAAGATATAAATCCCCAAATCATGAAGTTTTTTATAACCTTACTACTAAGTTTTTTAGCTTCTTGTGCTTTTGCTCAAGAACAAGTTTCTTTCTTTTTTGATAGCAATAAATTTGTATTAAATAAAACAGAATTATTGAAATTAAACCAATGGATATCAATAAAAAAAGAAGTTAAAGTCGTTGGGGTTTATGGCTTTTGTGACGAAGAAGGTTCTGTTGGTTACAATGATACCTTGGCAAGAAAACGGATCGACTATGTATTCAACACTATAAAAGGTAAAGTAAAAGTTAGAGAAGATTTTAAAACAAGAAGTTTTGGAGAATTACATTCGCTCTCTTCCATTAAATCCGAAAATAGAAAAGTTACTTTATATTATATATTGCCAAAAGATTTTGTAAATGAAGAAAAAATAATAGCCAAAAAGAAAGAAGTAGTTGTAGAGAAGAAAAAACCAAACATTAAATTTTCGGACACTTATGTTTATGAAAATCCAGACGGTTCGACGGTTAATATAAA
This sequence comes from Flavobacterium sp. 5, assembly GCF_002813295.1. NCBI lineage: Bacteria > Pseudomonadati > Bacteroidota > Flavobacteriia > Flavobacteriales > Flavobacteriaceae > Flavobacterium > Flavobacterium sp. 5. The sequence goes on along the minus strand of NZ_PHUE01000001.1, from coordinate 840,807 downwards.
AGTTGATACCGTTTTTATGAAAAAAGTTAGCGTAGCCAATGTTGGTGAAAAGCTCAAGTTAGAAAACATGAATTTTTTTGTAGATACTTTTGCCATAATGCCTCAATCCAGATCAGTAATGTATGAGTTGCTGATGGTAATGACAAATGTTCCAGGTTTAAAAATACAAATTCAAGGTCATATTTGTTGTGTGCAAAAAGATTTTCGGGACTTAAGCACTCAAAGAGCAAAAGCCATTTATAAATTTTTAGAATTTAACGGAATTGAAAAAAGCAGAATGACTTTTGTTGGTTTTTCCAGTACAAAACCATTGTATCCTTTGCCCGAAAAAAATGAAGCAGAACGGGAAGCCAATCGTCGTGTAGAAATTGAAATTATCGCTAATTAATAGATTGAGTGAATAGGTATAATATTGAAAGTTTTAAACTAAAAAAAACTTAGAAACTTAGGAACTCAGAAGCTTAGAAACTTTAAAAATTTAAAATTGTATAATTGTCACATTAAAATTATCTTTGCCTCACATACACACAACTAGAAAAATGAGTTCAGATACTTCAAAAAGATATGCACAACGTGGTGTTTCGGCATCCAAAGAAGATGTGCATAACGCCATTAAAAATATTGACAAAGGTTTATTTCCTCAGGCATTTTGTAAAATTGTCCCTGATTATTTAACGCAGGACGATGATTATTGTCTTATAATGCATGCCGATGGAGCAGGAACAAAATCTTCATTAGCCTATATGTATTGGAAAGAAACTGGAGATATTTCGGTTTGGAAAGGTATCGCTCAAGATGCATTAATCATGAATATTGACGATTTATTGTGTGTTGGTGCAACCGATAATATTTTGCTTTCTTCAACTATTGGAAGAAACAAAAATGTTATTACTGCTGAGGTTTTATCTGCCATTATCAATGGAACCGAAGAATTGATAAAAGAATTAGATTCTTTTGGGGTAACTATTCACTCAACAGGAGGAGAAACCGCAGATGTTGGTGACCTTGTGAGAACTATAATCGTAGATTCTACGGTAACGGCAAGAATGAAACGTTCCAAAGTAATTGATAATGCTAATATAAAAGCTGGTGATGTTATTGTAGGATTGGCTTCTTTTGGTCAAGCTACTTACGAAAAAAGTTATAATGGCGGAATGGGAAGCAATGGGTTAACTTCTGCTCGTCACGATGTTTTCGGGAAGTATTTGGCAACCAAATATCCAGAAAGTTATGATGCAGCAGTTCCAAGTGATCTTATTTATTCAGGACAAGTTCAATTGACAGATGCCGTTGAAAATTCACCAATCGATGCTGGACAATTAGTACTTTCACCAACAAGAACATACGCACCAATCATTAAGAAAATTTTAGATAAATATTCTTCACAAGAAGTTCACGGAATGGTACATTGCAGTGGAGGAGCTCAAACTAAAATTTTACATTTCGTTCAGAATCTTCACATTATAAAAGATAATTTATTTCCAGTTCCACCTTTATTTCAATTGATACAAGAACAATCTAAAACGGATTGGAAAGAAATGTATCAAGTATTCAATTGCGGACACAGAATGGAAATATATGTTCCAGAAGCTATTGCTCAGGACATTATCAATATTTCAAAATCGTTCAATGTAGATGCGCAAATTGTGGGTAGAGTAGAAGCTTCTGATGCTAAGAAATTAACAATCACTAGCGAATACGGGACTTTCGAATATTAAAATTTTTCATTTTTTCAATCTTTTAATTTTATTAAAATGTACGAACTACTTTTTTGGCAATATCAAGAAGGAATTTATTTAAACCATCATTTGGTTTATGAAGCTTTGATAGAAGAGCAAGAAGTAGAAGGTTTGGAAATACTTCCTGTAACTGTTATTCTAAACAGAATCAATAGTGTATTTTCAAGTTGGGAAAAAATAGATGAAAACAGTTGGAAAAATACCAAAGGAAAAGGTGCTTTTCAAGTAAAAACAACACCACAAAGCATACAAATCGATTGTTACGGAACCGAAGGCAAAACGATGAATCTTTTAGCAGACACTTTGGATGAATTCAAATGTCCGTTGTATGATCCTCAAATTCCAGTTCGTTACGACGAAATGAATGAATAGTTTTATTTAGAAGCTAAATCCAGCTATACGTTACAAGTCCTCGCATAAAACATTATTTTTCTAAATTATAAAAGGAGCTTCCGTTGGTCGCTCTTTTATAACAAGAAAAATTAACGTTTTATACTGTGGGCTTTTCACTTTTATCTGGGCTAGGACATCAGTGAATATTGATAAAAAATAATCATTATCAATGTATGGATTCAAAAGGATTGCGGCTTAAATGGACTCATATTTCTTAATATGGTTAAAAACGAACTAATTGTTTCATGTTTATTGATTATGATAAATTAATGTTGTCTTTTTTATAAATTAGCTAAAAAAAATAATGACCACTCTAGAATTTCCTCAAAATACAATCCTCGAAGACGAACTAGTTTTACTACGCCCTTTAGAATTAACAGATGTAGAAATTTTTTTGGATATTTCCCTCAATGAACCCGATACGTGGAAATACTCATTAGTACCGGCTAATGGAAAAGAAAACCTGATAAACTATATCCAAATGGCAATAAAAGCAAGAGAAAATAAAACTGAATTTCCTTTTGCCGTTTATGATAAAAAATCGGGTAAATATGCTGGTAGTACTCGTTTTTATGATATTAATTTACCTTTCAAAACTTTGCAGTTAGGATATACTTGGTATGGAAAAGATTTTAGAGGAACAGGGCTAAATAAACATTGTAAATATCTTTTACTACAATTTGCATTTGAAACACTGGGAATGGAGCGCGTAGAATTTCGTGCCGATAATAATAATCAACTAAGCATTGCTGCGATGAAAAGTATAGGGTGCAAAGTAGAAGGAGTCTTACGAAGCAACATGCCAACGTATGAAAGTGATATGCGTCGTGATAGTATTATATTAAGTATTCTAAAAGAGGAATGGTTTAATGAGGTTAAAGAGAATTTGAGGAAAAAACTTTAGAATTTAATATTCTTAAGTATTTTGGTTTTTAGGAAAACGAATATAAAACGTACTTCCTTTTCCTTCCTCGCTTTCAACCCAAATTTGACCATTATGTTTCTCAATAAATTCTTTACATAAAATTAGTCCTAAACCAGTACTTGGTTCATTTTCGGTTCCAATTCGGTTGTTTTTTGTGTCTATTTTAAACAAGTCATTAATTATATCTTGATGCATTCCTATTCCCGAATCTTTGATTGTGATAGTTATATCTGTAGAATTCTCAAAAGCATGAATATAAACGGCACCTTTTTTTTGAGTAAATTTTATAGCATTTAAAACAATGTTACGGATTATAGCTTGAAACATATTTATATCTGCAAATACAGATAGAGTACTTGGGATTTTAGTTTCGATGTTTATTTCTTTCTTGCCAGCAATATCGTGTAATGTGATAATGCTTTCTAGAGTAGTAGATTCTAATGGGTATTCTTTTGGGTCAAATGGAACTATGTTTTGTTCCATACGAGTCCAATCTAATAAATTTTCTAAAAGATTAAAAAGATTCTTTGCAGAGCTTCTCATATTAGTTGCTGCAAATTTAATTTCCTCATTAGACATGTCATCAATATCTTCGGCCATTAATTCCGATAGTCCAAGAAAGCCATTGAAAGGACCTTTTAAATCATGGGCTATGATAGAATAAAATTTATCTTTTTGATAATTTATATCTGAAATTAGTTTGTTTTTTTCTTTGAGTAATTGGTTATTTCTTCTTTTAGAAATATATAGAAATAAAAATAAACCTAATAATATAGCAACAGCAGTGGATATAGTAATTAAAAAATAGACTTTTCGGGTGTCACTATTTATTTTAAGCGTTTGGATTTCTATTTGTTTATCTTTTAAGTCGATTTTTCTTTGATATTCAAAATTCGCCATTTTCTTCTCACTTTCTTTAGAAAATAAAGAATCTTTAATTTTTGAATATTTTTCAAAACAGTCTAATGCTACATCAAATTTTTCTTTTGCTTTATTACCTTTAGATAAGTAATAATAGGTGTCTTGTATATCTTTTAAAGAGCTGTAATTTTTGAAATTTTGTAGAACATAATTAAGAATGTTAACAGATTTGTCTACATATATACTTTTTGAAGCACTGTATTTCTCATCTTGAGACATTAAATAATATGCTCTTCCAAGTTCATAATAGTTGTAAGCATTATATAAATTTGAACTGTTTTCATAAGTTGCAATTGACTTATTTAGCATTTCAACTCCTTTTTCGTAGTTTTTTATATTGACATAACAAATGCCAATATTTGTTAGGTTTAAACCTATTTTGTCAGTATCGTTAAGTTTCTTACTTATTATAAGGGCTTGATAAAATTGGTTTAATGCTTTTTTGTATTCACGTTGTTGTAAATAGAAATCTCCAATATTATTCAAAAGAATAGAGACGTGTTTTTCTTTGTTATATTTATAGCATATTTTTAATGCTTTTTTATAGTAGAAAAGACCTTGCTTGTAATTTTTTATGTCTATATAGATTAATCCGAGATTATTATTTACTCGAATAAGTGCTATAATATCATCAGTTTTTTCAATAATCTCAAGCGCTTTATAGAGATTTTTCAAAGCATGAGTATAATCCGATTTTAGTTCATAAGCCGTACCTAGATTTCCATATGCATTGCCAATTAATATTTCATCATCTATTTTTTGAGCATAATACAATGCTTTTTTTGCATATTTGATAGTATTATCGGGGCCTATATATTCTATATGAGAAGAGAGTTCTTTGTATAGTATTGCCTTTCTTGAATCGGTTTCTGCGTTTTTTAATTCTGTTTTTAAGGAGTCTATAATTTTATTGGCAGTATTTTGCGCTTGAACTTGACTTATATAAAAAGTAAAAAATAGAATTAAAAAAATGGGTGTTTTTTTTAACATTTATGTGGTATTTTTTTCAAAAATACATTAATTTAAGCAATAGCATGTGGAAAACAAAAATAAAAAGTTGAACCTTTATCGACTTCACTCTCTATCCAAATTTTGCCTTTATGTTTTTCTATAAATTCTTTACAAAGAATTAATCCTAATCCCGAACTTGGCTCTTCATCAGTTCCTTTTCTGTTATTTTTAACATCTAGTAGGAAGATATTGTTAAGCATTTTGGCATCCATTCCTATTCCAGAATCTTTTACTGAAATGATGATATTTCTTGAATCATTTTTAGCTTTAATTTTTATATTACCTCCTTTTGGTGTAAACTTTACAGCATTAGATAAAATATTTCTAATGACCGATTGTATTATATGATGATCAGCAAAAACTTCTAGAGATTCGTCTATTATGGTTTCAATTTGTATCTTCTTTTTATTAATAGCATCTTGTTGAGTTATTACGCATTCTTTTATAATTTTGAGTAAATTATACTTTTCTGGTGAAAAGGGAATTAATCCTTGTTCCATTCTGGACCATTCCAGTAAATTGTCCAAAAGACGACTCAAACTATATGATGAACTTCTCATGTTGCTAGCGGCAAATTGAATTTCTTCCTTTTCCATATCATCAATGCTTTCTGCTAATAATTCTGTTAAACCTAGAAAACCACTAAATGGACCTCTTAAATCATGTGCAATAATGGAAAAAAATCTATCTTTTTGTTTATTAATATTTGAAATTTCTTCGTTTTTGTCTAGCAATAATTTGTTTGTTGCTCTTTTGGATATGTAGAGGTATAAGAATAAAATCAAAAAGATTGCTATTGATAAGGTTAGAGTAATTAGAAAGTATACTTTTTTTGAATCGCTGTTTATTTTGAGTTTTTGAATTTCAATTTGTTTATCTCGTAAATCAATCTCTCTTTTGGATTGAAGATTGGCTAACTTATTTTTATTCTCATTTGAAAATAAAGAATCTTGTAAAGTGTTATGTTTTTCAAAGTAATTTAATGCTAAAGCAAAATTTCCTTGAGCTTTAGTAGTTCTGTAAAGTTCTAAATAACATATGTTTAATCTGTCTGGTATCTCTGTTTTAGAAAATAATTGGATAGCATTATTTAGATATTCGGAAGATTCTGCTAATAATTGTTGTTTGTTGTTTGGATTTTCTAAAGCCATTTTATAGTAAGTGGTACCTATTTCGATGTAGGCATTCCCAATGTTATAGCTTTGATTTTTATCGTAACTGTCTAATGCCTTTGTTGAATAGTCAATGCTTTTTGTATAATCTTTTTGATCAGAATATATTTTACCCATTTTTGAGTAGGAATAGCCTAAGCCATTCATGTCATGCATTGAGAGATTTAAGTCTTTGGATTTATTATAATATTCAAGTGCTTTAGTATAATTTTTTTGCACATAATAGTTTAATGCAATATTGTTAAGGTTATAAACCATTAATATTTTATTATTGGTTTTTTTGTTTATTTTATATGCTTTATTAAAATAAGTAACTGCTAAATCATATTTTTTTATTTCAACATATATTAATCCTAAATTGTTAAAAGCACCAGAAATACCATTTTGATTTTTTAATTCTTGATATACATATAGTGATTTATAAAAATAATTTATTGCCTTGTCGTAATCAGTCAAAACCCATTGGCAGACTCCAAGATTGTCATTTGCTACGGCCATTCCTTTATTCCACTTAATTTTTGTGGCTAGTTTGAGTGCTGCCTCTCCATAAGGTATTCCTTCTTTTGGATTAGTGTAAAAATAGCTGCTTATAATTCTGTTTAGAATATTGATTTTGGTAGTATCAGCCATTACTCCATTTAATGATGCTTTTAAGGCATCTACAGATTGGGAATAATGTTCTTGTTTTGTAGATATTTTTTTTAATGTTTTGTCAGATAGAGTGATGTATTTCTGTTTGTTTTTTGGATCTGATTTAGACATTAAAAGATACACATTGCTTAATTGATTAAGTGTATTGTTGATATTGTCAGTTTGTTTTTTGTCAAATTTTTCTAAAGCCAGTGAAAAATTTTCAATAGCCTTTTTGTAATTTTTTTGTTTTGAAAAAACCTCGCCAATACGACTTAGACAATAGGCATAGCCGTTTGGGTCTTTTATGGTTTCATTTATTTTCAGCGATTCTTCATAATATGAAAGTGCTTTTTTATAATCGTTTAGGTTATAATAAGTATCTGCAATATCATTTAAATTATAAACAATTACTATTTTGTTATTAATTGAGTAATTTATTTTTAATGCTTTTTCTAAATATGTAATGGCTTGCTGATATTTTTTTTGTGACAAATAGACAAAGGCGATATTTTTTAATGTACCGGAAATTTTTGCTTGGTTTTGTGTTTGCTTATTTAAATAAAGAGCTTTTTCTAAATAAAAAAGAGCTTCAGTGTAATTAGATAATGTTTGGTTGCAAATTCCTAAATTTTCATTTGCTTCAGCCATTCCTTTATTCCATTGTTTTTTTTCAGCTAGAGCCAAAGCTTTATTTCCGTACTGTAATCCTTCTTTTGCTTCAGAATATTTATAAGTAGAAGCAAGCTCATTGAGTGTGTTAATTTTGATAGTATCAACGGTTGCTTTTTGGAGTTTTAATTTTAGAACAGTTACAGATTGAGGATTTTTATCTTGACCATTAACGGAAGCAAATGCTAATAGTATCATAGTAAATAGCCATCTGTTTATTTTACAAATATTTCTCATCGAATAACTTAATTTATGAAATTCTTTTTTTTTGAAAGATTTAAAAAAGAAATTTTTATGAGTATTTCCAATAATTATGCCAGTATTATTTTTCATCGTTAAAATACGCTTTTTTTTCGATAAAATATATTTTAAATTTTTTATTGTAAAACAATAACTACTTAATTGTGAATATGCTATGAGTTATATTTGATTTGCTAAAGTTTGTTGTTCTAAAGACAAAAGTATCTAAACAATGAATAGAGGTTTTATAGTAGTTGTTTGATATTTAAAATCAGTTTATGTATGAAGGTTATTTTTTGTCTTAACTAAAAAATACAATTGACTCAAAAAAAGATACCTTTGTAATCAAATGAAATAATAATATAAGCATGAAAATAAATCTTAAGAACGGAATTGACAAACTCATTTTTGGAATGAAACAAAATGATGTTATAGCCATTTACGGCAAACCCAATAAAAATTATAAAGATGAAGATGATAATGTAATTTTTGTTTATAATAATCTTAAAACCCGTTTAACTTTTTATAAAGATGAGGAGTTGAAATTAGGGTACTTAGTAGCGTCTAACCCAGATTTAGAGTTATTAGGAAACAAAATAATATCCAAAAAAATAACAGATGTTAAGAAAGATTTAGTTCAAAAAGGGATAACTAAATTTACGCAAGAAGAGTTTGACACTTTTGAAAACTACTTTAATGAAGAAAATTGGATTATTTTTCAAACAGAGTTTGATGAAGTAGTTAAATTTGAAATTGGAGCAATAATTAATAACAAAGACGAATTTGAATGGAAGTTTAAAAAATAATTTTACACTTTATTCTAATAAAAAAAGCCACAACATTTTTAATAATTTGTCGTGGCTTTTTTATTGTAATTAATTGTACTATTGTTGTTTTTCAAACATTTCCAATTCGAAAATTAAACTTGCATTTGGTGGAATTACACCGCCAGCACCTCTTTCTCCATAAGCTAGATTTGAGGGGATAAATAGTATTACTTTTTCGCCATAAGACATAACAGCTACTCCTTCTAAAAAACCTGGGATTAAACCATCTTTTCTACCAGCTTCAAAGGGAAATGGCTTGTAACCATTTTGCGCAGCTCTATTAGCATCAAATTTTCCATAGGCTTTGCTTACCTCTTCATAACTACTGTCAAATAGTGTTCCATCTTCAAAATAACCTGCATAGTGAAAATAAAAAGTAGATCCATTTACGGGTTTAACTCCTGTTCCTTTTGTAACTACTGTATATGCTAATCCTGATGGAGTAGTAGTGGATTTTGATTTTTCGGCAGCAAAATAAGCTGTTTTTGCGTTAATAACAGGCCCGTATTTTTCTAAATATATCCTTTTAGTTTCAGCGTCAACTGCAACTTGTTTTTTCTTGTTTTCAGCATCTATTGCAGCTTGCTTTTTTTGATCTTCTGATTTGTTGTTGAAATAATTTGAAAATACTTTAACAGCATCAAACTTCTTAGCCAAATCTCCTTTTCGAGTTATTGTAATTTTTGTAATAACATCGTCTTGTGCAATTGAATTTACTACTCCCATTCCTTGTGTTACCTGACCAAAAATGGTATGTTTCCCTGTTAGCCAAGGGGTGTCTTTATGTGTAATAAAAAATTGGCTTCCATTAGTTGTAGGTCCAGAATTTGCCATTGCTAATATTCCTGCTTTGTCAAATTTTGAATCATTAAATTCATCTTTAAAAGCATAACCAGGCCCACCAGAACCATTACCATCTGGGTCACCACCTTGAATCATGAAATCTTTGATAACTCTATGAAATTTTAGACCATCAAAAAATGGTTTTCCTTTTAGTCTTTCAACTGTTACGAACGGATTATTTCCTTCTGCTAGACTTATAAAGTTTGCTACAGTAACTGGAGTTTTTTGAAAAAATAACTGAACAGTAATATTTCCTTTATTAGTGGCAATAGTCGCGAAAATTCCTTCAACGGAAACTGCAGGTTTTGCAGCTGTGGTTGCAGGTTTTTTTGTGGTAACTGCTTTTTTCGTGTTTTGTGCGTGTAAATTGAATACTCCTAAAAAGAGTAATAATAGGATTTTAGATTTCATTTTTTTTAAATTTAGATGTCAATTAGTTATAAATTAATTAGGCATTTTATCCATTAATTCTATTTCGAAAATTATATTGGTATTTGGTGGGATTACATCTCCAGCTCCAGCTTCACCATAAGCAAGATTCGATGGTATAAACAGAATTGCTTTGTCGCCAATAGCCATTTTTTCGATTCCTTCTATAAAACCGGGTATTAAACCATCTTTTTTTCCAGTCTGAAAAGGAATTGGAGTATATTGATGAGCTGCTGCTCTTGCAGGATCAAATTTACCAAAAGTTCTAGAAACATCTTCAATACTAGAATCAAACAAAGTACCATTTTCTAAGAATCCAGCATAATGTATGTAAACAGTAGATCCTATAGTAGGTTTTTTGCCATTACCTTTTTTAGTAATTACATATTTAAGCCCAGTTGTGGTTTTAGTAGCTTTGCTTTTTAATTCAGTAAAAGAGGCTACTTTTTGATCACAAACTGATTTGTATTTGGCTTCATATTCTTTTTTTGCGGCAGCTTCAGCAGCTACTTTTTGTTTCTGACTTTCAGATTCTATTTTAAAATAATCATGAAAAGTTTTTTCAGCATTGAATTTTTTTGCCTCTTCACCATTTCTAATAATGGTTATAGTTTTTATAAAATCATCTTGTTCTATTTTATTTACTACTTCAAGGTTATAATCGACTACATGTCCGAAAATAGTATGTTTTCCATCAAGCCAGGGAGTTTCTATATGTGTAATAAAAAATTGGCTACTGTTTGTTCCTGGGCCGTTGTTCGCCATTGCTAAAATTCCCCCTTTATCAAATTTAAAATCGGAAAATTCGTCTTTAAATTTGTATCCAGTATCTCCGGAACCTGTTCCTAAAGGATCTCCAGTTTGAATCATAAAATCTTTGATTACTCTATGGAATTTTAATCCATTGAAAAATGGCTTTCCTTTTAGAGTATCATTCATAACAAATTCATTTTCACCTTCTGCCAATGTAATAAAATTGGCAACAGTTACAGGTGCTTTTTTATAATCTAATTCTAATAAGATAATACCTTTATTTGTTTCAATTTCGGCATATAAACCATCGGGTAAATTGTCGTATTCTTTTTTACAAGAAATTAAAGTTGTAAGGAGTAGTAATATAAATAAAACATTTTTTTTCATTCTGCTTTCTTTTAATTTGTTAAGGTGTCCTTTATGATTGCTTTAGATTTTATAGCGGGAGTTACTGTTGCTTTTGCAATTGTTGCGGGTTGCATCTGTTTGTTATATTCGGATTCAGGCATAAAATCATTAAGTGTGACGGTACAAAATAAAGGCTGATTGGTTCCTATTTTGTTATTATCTCCGTGGTAACCATATCCCATGTGTGAGGTGAAAAGGAAGTGTACTTTTTCTTTTTTACGCATCAATTTTATTCCGTCTCTCAATCCCATCATAATCTCTTGCTTATCGACTTTATAGGTTTGTGGTTCTAGTTCTTCTTGAGAATAAATAATATTTCCGCTTAGGTCTTTTATTTCATAATCAAAAAAGGCAATGTCACCTTTTTTCGGATTAAGGCTATCGGTTAGATTTCTAGTCTCATAATAATACCAATATCCTTTTTTGGATGCAATGTATTGTTTCTTTGGATCGCTCTTAATAACAGCTTCAATTTGGTCTTCTTCTTTTGCTATCATTTTTTTATTACGAGCAATAGATTGTTTCATGAAACTACCAGACGAATGCGAAATAGGTTTTCTTGCTTCTTGGTGTTGTTTACAACTTGATACCAAAAAGGTACTGAAAAATACAATTAGTAGTACTTTAAAATAATTCATAGGTTACTATATTTTTAGATTTTGGACTAAATTTTCAAATTTACTTCTGGTTTCTTCCATTGAAGTTTCGGATTTTCCTCCAGCGGCATTACTGTGTCCTCCTCCTTGAAAATGATCTCTTGCAAATTGATTTACATCAAAAGTACCTTGAGAACGGAAAGAAATTTTAATAATTCCTTCTTCTTTGTTTTCGATAAAAATGGCTGTGAATACAATACCTTTTATACTTAGACCATAATTAACAATGCCCTCAGTATCACCTTTTATATAATCAAAACTATTTAATTCTTCTTGTGTTAACGTTGTATATGATGTTTTATGATCCATCATAACTTTCATATTCTGCAAGGCACGTCCTAATAATTGCAAACGATTATAAGAACTATTGTCAAATAACAAGGCTGGAATTAATGTGTTTTCGACTCCAAGGTCAATTAATTCTGCTACGATTCGATGTGTTGTTCCAGTTGTTTTTGGAAAACGAAATGAACCAGAGTCTGTTAATATTCCTGTGTAAATACAAGTAGCTATTGTTTTGTCTAAGTCTTGTTTTTTGTCTAAGAAAGAGATGAAATTATAAACCATTTCGCAAGTTGATCCAAAGGCAACATTTGAATAGGTATAGGTTGCATAATCATCAGGTTTTTGATGATGATCAATCATGATAAATGGAGCAGTAAGTTTCTCTAATGCATGTTCCATTTCACCCACTCTATGTAGTGCATTGAAATCTAAAGTAAAAACTACTTGAGCCTCTTCAAGGATTTTGGTACAATTTTCTTTGTCTTTTTCGTATATTTTTACGGTTTCTGAGCCTGGCATCCAAGCTAGAAAATCAGGAAAATCGTTTGGAGAAATCACTGTTGGGAAGTGATTGTTTTTTAGTAAAAAATGATATAATGCTAATGTAGAACCCATGGCGTCTCCGTCTGGACCTCTATGTGGTATTATTGCAATTTTTTTTGGAGTTGATAATAACAACTGTATCGCCTGTATGTCTTGTATATTCATAGTTTGCGAAATTACATTTTTTAAACTAAATGTTGAAAGCTTTTAAGAAATTATAAAGAAATATAGATTAAAGGTATTTCAATCCTTTTTTTCTAATAGTTTGATACAAAATAGACTTTGGACCTTGTACAATTTGAGATTTATAAATGCCTATAGATCCTGAGAAAAAGTAAGCAGTTAGACAGGCAATTCCAATATAAAGCCCGCAATCAATTCCAAAAAGCTCCATTCCCATTACGGTACAAGCAATAGGAGTATGGGTTGCTCCCGAAAAAACAGCTACAAATCCCATTCCAGCTAATAAGGCAATTGGCAAAGGAACGATTGCTGATAATGCACTTCCTAATGTTGCTCCGACAAAAAAGAGTGGAGTAACTTCACCACCTTTGAAACCAGCACCAAGTGTAAAACCGGTAAAAAGTATTTTTAAAAGAAAATCATAAGGAGTGTTTTGAATAGAAAAAGCATTTACAATCTCTGGAACACCTAAGCCAATAAATTTTGTAGTTCCGATAAAATAAATTGCAATAGCTAATACAATACCACCAATAAAAGGTCTTAATGGTGGGTATTTTATGTTGTTAGAAAATAATTTCCCCCAAAAATGTGTACTTCTTGAAAAAAGCAATGCTGCAAGTCCAAATAAAACACTGGCAATAATAATCCAAAACAGAATAGTAAAATTCATCTTGGGTATTGTCGGTATACTATAATGAGTATGTTTTATTTGCCAATATTCGACTGTAAAATATGCGATGTAGGCTACTACAAATGATAAAAAGATACTTTTAATATTTATTTTACTGAAATAAACAACTTCCAATGCGAAAATTGCTCCTGCTAGTGGTGTCCCAAAAACGGATGCAAAACCAGCACTAATTCCTAAAATTATCAGGGTTCTTCTTTCAGACTGATTTAATTTGAAAATCGAGGTGCATACGTCGGCAATAGCTCCGCCCATTTGCACAGCAGTACCTTCTCTTCCCGCAGATCCACCAAATAGATGCGTTATTAGTGTTCCCAAAAGAACTAACGGCGCCATCATGAATGGAATCTTTTTTTCGGGTTTGTTGTATTCTTCTAAAAGGAGATTATTTCCTTTTGCAATTCGGGAATCCGATATAAAGTAAATATAACCAATAAGTAATCCTCCAAAAGGCAATAGCCAAATAATCCAAGTATTGTGGATTCTAATTTGGGTAACAAATTCTAAAGAAACTAAAAATAAGGCTGAAGCTGATCCAGAAAAAATGCCTATCAGACAACAAATGAAAAACCATTTGAGTGTGATAAGCATTAATTGTTTTATTTTTTGATAATCCATTAATAGCAATACTTTTTTAAACTAGGTGTTTTATAAAAACATTGCAATTTATAGTAATTTTTACAATTACTCTGATGCAATAGCAGTAAATTCAATTTCAACTAAGTATTCTGGTGCTACCAATTGGTTGATGCCGTAAAATCCTGTTGTTGGTTTGATGTCTTTAAAGAAAGTAGCATGCGCAGTAGCAACAGCTTCAAAGGTAGAAACATCTGTTGTGAAAATTCGAGTACGAATAACATCTTTCATTCCTACTTTAAGATCTTCTAAGACTTTTTCTACTCTTTCGAGGATGTTTAATGTTTGTGCATAAGCATCATCAGCTTTTACTTTTTCACCATCAACTATGGCTACAGTTCCAGATACTTCTATGATGTTTCCGATACGAACCGCACGACAATATCCCATTTTGTCTTCCCAAGGTGATCCAGTCAAGATGTTTTCTCTTTTCATTATTTAGTTTTTTAAGTTTGTTAATAGTTGTTTAATACGATATCAAAGATTTCGATTAAAGTGCGAATTTATAAAAATTAGAATTAAAAAAAGTGTCGATTTTGACGTAGAAGTCTTATTGTGGTTGAATTGTAGTTTTTATAACAAAATAATAATTTTATTTTAGTTTATATGTTGTTGAAGACGTTTCATTTTAAAAAGAACCACACAGACTATACAAAACATAATTCCTACAGATATCTTAAGTTATGATTTCTGATCGTCTTTGTTCCTAATTGTATCAACTGTTTTTTACGGAATTGTACCAAGGGAGTTTAGAAAAGTATAATTAATTTATTATTTAAAACAATTTAATTATTAAAAACAACAATAGAATTATTATTTAAAACAATTTAATGGTTAAAAACAACTATAAAATTATTATTTAAAACAATTTAATAGTTAATAACAACTATAGAATTGTTATTTAAAACAATTTAATTGTTAAAAACAACTATAAAGTATGATTTTGGTATTGAAAAGTAGTGTTACACCCAACAGTGTCTAATAAATAAATTTTATAAAATTATTTTCGCACGTCATTGTACTTCTTTATAAGGGATGTTTTTTTGAAATTTTTAATTTCTTAACAGCTTAATAAAAATAAATTATGTTTGTTTTATGATTTTATAGATGATGTTTTTTTATTTTTGGAATATAATTTAAGACAAAGACCTACTTTTTTTAATAGTATGAAACAAATTTTTTTATTTATTTTTCTAATAGGTTTTGCAACTTGTACGTATGCTCAAGTCGAGTTTAGTAATAAGTTTAAAGGGATTCCTCCCGTTAATAGTAAGCCGAAACCAGAAAAAAAAGATATTCCACCTACTGATCCAAATGTTCCAATAATTATTCCACCAAATGTTTATAAAAACTCAAATGTAATTCAATCACCTCCTAATCCTGTTGACGATTATAAGGTTAAAACTAAAAGTGAAATTTCAATGCTTCCTAAGGATAATGAGTTTATCAATCCTGGGGATGAAATTAGAGATAGATTGAGTAAAAGTGTTAGTAAATATTTGGTTAATAATGGTTTAAAAGAGAATGATTCGTATCTCCGAAAAGCAGACATGGATTTTGGAGTTATTCATACAAAGTCACCATATTTAATTATAAGAATTAGAGATTACGGGGCTATCGATGGCGATTTCATAAAAACAACTATAACTCATGATTATAAAGAGGAAGTTTTGGTAAACAGATTATTTCTTGACGGTAATTTTAAAGAAATTAAATTTTTTCTTAAAGAGGGATTAAGTTTTTTAGATTTAGAAGCACTTAATCGAGGAGAGTTAGGAGGAAATACAGGTGAATTTGCGATTTATGACAATACAGGAAGTATGTTAGTACATAATTATTGGGATAACTTTGATACAGGTGTAAAGTCGAAGTTTAAAATTGTTAAAGAGTAGTTTATTACTCTTTTGTAACTAAAAAGGATCAGCGGTTACCTTAAACTGCATATTGGCTTTTACCTCAATATTTTGGCCAAAAGTTTCTTTTGTTACTATAGCTGTTCTTAGTTTATAAGTGGAAGCTTTAATGTATTGGTCCAATTTTTGGGAAGTACAGGTTAGATTAATTGAGTTTGCTGTTGTACTAATATTATCGAGATACGCTACTTCGATTTCATTATCATTAGTTGTAGAAATGTACATGTGAACCGATTTTAGAAAACTGAACGTTTTATCCGCAGGACTTACAATACTTAATTTTAATTCTTTCAATGTTACATCTTTAACCAAATCGGCTTTAGTATTATTGTTTTTAAATTCTTCTGATGAATTTGTTGTAATATCTGGTGTTGGTATTTCAAACGGTGTGTCTACTGATAAACCACTGTTTATTTTTAATGTTACTTCATCAGAAACTGTAAAAGTCAATAGTTTATCTACTTCACTACATGAAATTGTAAATAAGGATAAAATTGCCATTCCTATAACTATATTTTTTTTTGTTTTCATTATCGAGAGATTTTAGATTTAGATTTTTTAGAGATGAAACTTAATAGATTTACTGTTTTATCTTTTAACGAGGTTAAGATTGAATTAGTATTTAATGGAAAGTTATTTAAAAAAAATAAATTAAAAATTTTTCAAAATACAATTTTTCAATTCCGAATATATAAAGTATTTTTGCGCATGCAACACAACGTACTTATTTTAGATTTCGGATCGCAATATACACAGCTTATTGCGCGTAGAGTTCGCGAATTAAATATATTCTGCGAAATTTTTCCTTACAATCATTTTCCGAGTGATTTATCAAGTTATAAAGCCGTAATTCTTGGAGGAAGCCCTTTTTCTGTTAGAGGAGAAGATGCACCACATCCAGATTTATCTCAAATCAGAGGGAAATTACCAATGCTTGCCGTTTGTTATGGAGCGCAATATTTATCCCATTTTAGTGGTGGTGAAGTAGCTGCTTCTAATACAAGAGAATACGGAAGAGCGAATTTATCTTATATTAAAGAGGACGAAATTTTCTTTGAAGGCGTTTCTGAAAACAGCCAAGTTTGGATGAGCCACAGTGATAGTATCAAAGCATTACCAACTAATGGAGTAAAATTAGCAAGTACACATGATGTGGAATATGCTGCTTACAAAATAGAAGGAGAAACTACTTATGCAATTCAATACCATCCTGAAGTTTTTCACTCTACAGATGGATCAAAAATGTTAGAGAATTTCTTAGTAAAAATTGCTGAAGTTCCCCAAAATTTCACACCAGGTGCTTTCGTTGAAGAAATTGTAGCTGAAATGAAAGAAAAAATCGGAAACGACAAAGTTGTTTTAGGTCTTTCAGGAGGTGTAGATTCAACAGTAGCTGCAGTTTTATTACATAAAGCTATTGGTAAGAATCTGTATTGTATTTTTGTTAATAACGGATTACTTCGTAAAAATGAATTTCAAAGTGTTTTAGATCAATACGAAGGAATGGGATTGAACGTAAAAGGGGTTGATGCTTCTCAGCGTTTTTACGATGCCTTAGCAGGAGTTAGTGATCCAGAATTAAAAAGAAAAGCCATCGGAAATGCTTTTATAGAAGTTTTCGATGATGAGTCACATAAAATTGAAGATGTTACTTGGTTAGCTCAAGGAACTATATATCCTGACGTTATCGAATCAGTTTCGGTAAAAGGACCATCTGCAACTATCAAATCACACCATAATGTGGGTGGTTTACCTGATTATATGAAATTAAAGATTGTTGAACCTTTACGTATGCTTTTCAAAGATGAAGTACGTAGAGTAGGAGCAACTTTAGGAATTGATCCAGAATTGTTGGGAAGACATCCTTTTCCAGGACCTGGATTGTCTATTCGTATTTTAGGAGATATCACACTGGAAAAAGTACAAATTTTACAAGATGTAGATAAAGTATTTATCGACGGATTAAAATCTTGGGGATTGTATGATAAAGTTTGGCAAGCAGGAGCTATTTTACTTCCTGTAAACAGTGTTGGAGTAATGGGTGATGAGCGTACTTACGAAAAAGTGGTAGCACTTCGAGCAGTAGAATCTACTGATGGAATGACTGCTGACTGGGTACATTTACCATATGATTTTTTGGCATCAGTTTCTAATGATATTATCAATAAAGTAAAAGGTGTGAATCGTGTCGTTTACGATATTAGTTCAAAACCACCTGCAACAATTGAGTGGGAATAGTAATTTTTTTAACATTAAGTCGTTACATTTGTAACGACTTAATTGTTTAAACCTACTTAT
Source organism: Flavobacterium sp. 5 (assembly GCF_002813295.1). NCBI lineage: Bacteria > Pseudomonadati > Bacteroidota > Flavobacteriia > Flavobacteriales > Flavobacteriaceae > Flavobacterium > Flavobacterium sp. 5. The sequence continues at coordinate 822,642 of NZ_PHUE01000001.1, read as the reverse complement.
TTATGAAAGAATTTTCAAGATTTTTATTGTTTGTTGCTTTTGTATCGAATGTCTCTTTTGGACAGCAATCCGCAACTAAGCATGCAGTTTTAAAAGGCGAAACGATCCCCCAAATCGCTCAAAACTACAAAACAACTCCTTCTGAAATTTATAGATTAAATCCAGAAGCACAAAACGGAATTTCAGAAAACCAAATACTGAATGTTCCAGAATTACTCCCTCAAACCCCAAATTCTATTACGCATACTGTTGCTCCAAAAGAAACTTTATTTGGATTAGCAACAAAGTATAATGTTAAAGTAGAAGCAATTCAAAATGCGAATGTTACTGCTCTTGCTAATGGATTGCAGGTTGGTCAGGAATTAGTTATTCCTCAAGAATCAAAATCAGAAACCATAGCTGCAAAAAGCACGCATTTAGTTCAGGCAAAAGAATCATTGTTTAGCATCGCAAGGCTATATAATGTATCTGTTGAAGATTTAGATAAAGCCAATGCTGCTCTTTTGAAAAATGGATTGCAGATAGGGCAAGAAATTGCTATTCCAAATAAAAAGAAAACTCTGGACGGTAGAGTGAGAGTTATCAATGCTGAAACCGTTTTTTATGTGGTAAAACCAAAAGAAACTAAGTATTCTATAGCTAAACAATTTGGTATTTCAGTTGAACAATTGGAATCTCAAAATCCAGAAATTGTTAATGGTTTGGTAGAAGGAAATAAATTGGCAATCAATGTTAAAGAAGTTAAGCCAACCAATGAAAATGAAGAGTTGATGCTTGCTTTGGCAGAAAAACAAGTGGTGGTTGAAAAATCAAAAGCGAATACAAAAGAAATCAATAGTTTAAAAGAAAAACTTGTATTGCAGGAAGAAATCAATCAAAAAGTAATAAAGGTTAATGGTCTTTTAGTTAATCTAAAAGAGATTGATAATACAAAAGAAGGTTCTGCTGAAAAACTTAAGATGGTTTTAGAAGCTAATAAGAATATTCAGGAAATTCTTTTGGTTAAATTAGATTCATTGGTGAACACTATGAGTAAAGATTTAACTGATTTGAAAAAAACTGAATTAGTTGATCTTGATGAATCTATTCGTTTGCAAAAGATTTCTAACGAAAATATTCAAAAGACTAATGACTTATCACAACAGCTAAAAAAACAATTAGCGGATAATAGAAAAGTATATTCAGGTTTAATGGACAAAGCGGAGCGTATTGCTGTGGAAGAAAATCAAGAGTACAAGAAAAGTATTCGCGATAACAGTAAAACAAAACCAGCTGAAGCAAAAGTTTCAAAATTAACTCCAGCAGAGTTGAAGACTATGGAAATGCAACAACGCGTTCGTGATTTAAACAACATAAAGTTGATTACAAAATTGGATTCGTTGAATAAAGAAAGTAAAGCTGAATTGAGATTACATATCAGTAAAGCTGACTTTTATAGTAAGCAAGCTAGAACATTCGATGATAATTTGGCGAAATTAAAAAATCAAAGCTATCAAAATAAAGCATCAGAAGCTCAGGCAAAAAACAAAAAGGCAGTTGCTTCAAAGACCCTTACATTAGAACAAGTAAAAAAAGAATTGGCTAAACAACCAACTAAAGTTAAGTCGATAAAAATAGAAAATATAGAAGGTGTAAAAGATTTGAAAGCAGGTTATTATGTAGTATTAGGTAATTTTCAAGATGCTAAGCAAAGAGATGCATTTATTAAAAAAATATCAGATGCAGGTTCTTTGGATAGTAATTTCTTTTATAATGTGAATGTGCTTACGTATTATGTATATTCAAAAACTTTTGCAACTAAAGAGGAAGCACAATATGAATGCATTCAGAAACAAGGTAAACCGCTTTTTGAAAAAATGTTTATTGCAAATATCGTTTCTGAATAATTTAATTAAAGAATAAATTAACAGTCACTAGAGAAAATATCTGTTATAAAGGCAGTATTTTTACTAAAAATAAAATATAAATGACCCGATCTAATATGAACTATTTTTGTGTTGCAATTTGTACGTTGTTGTTTTCTTTGACTTCAGTTTTTGGACAAGAAAAGATTGATAAATATATCGTTGGTAAAGGTGAAACAATAGCTCAAATAGCTCAGAAATTCAATGTTACTCCTTACGATATTTATAAGCTTAATCCAGATGCGCAAAAAGTATTGAAACCTAATAGTGTTTTGTTAATTCCAAGAAGTAAAGGAAATAGTGTTGTACCACCAGTAAAACCATCAAATAATCAACTTCCAAAAACACATTTAGTACTTGCTAAGGAGACGTTATTTGGAATTGAAAAAAAATACGATGTAACCGATCAGGATTTGAAAAAAGCGAATCCAGATCTTGAAAAAAATGGTTTACAAGTAGGTCAGACTTTGAATATTCCTTCTAAAAATAGCCAAAAAACAAATGTTGTGGCTAAGAATACAGTGGTTTATCATACTGTATTGCCAAAAGAAACGAAGTTTTCTATAGCTAAACTATACGGCATAACTATTGAAGAATTGGAACATAAAAATTCTGAAATTGTAGCTAATTTGCCAGTTGGTTATGAGCTATTGATAAAAGGAAACAGACCAAAAGCGGTGACAAAAACTGCAGTTGTAGAAACAAAAGTAATGCCGGTTAAGCCAACAGTTGTTAAGTCAGCAACAGTATCTGAGCCTGTTACTTATGTTGATTACAGTGTAAAAGCCAAAGAAACTTTTTACAGTTTGTCAAAGCAGTTTGGTTTAACACAACAGCAATTGATCGATCTGAATCCTAATTTGTCAGCAGGAGTTCAAGACGGAATGGTTTTAAAAGTGCCTTCAAAATCAAATCAAATTGCATCTAATTCGGCGAAACAAAAAGTTGTTTTAAATTCGAAAAATAGTAATGATAAAAAGACTTTAGTTTTGTTACTACCTTTCAATATTGCTAAAAATGGAGGTGATACAATTAGTTCTAATGTCAATCGATTAAATAATGATAAATTTCTGAATATGACTTTAGACTTTTATGCAGGTGCTTTAGTTGCAATCGATTCAGCAAAGCAAGTCGGTATTAACTTGGATGTAAAGATTTTCGATTCAAATGAAGGGAAAACAACTTCAAACGTTGCGACTATTTTTAGTAATAATGATATTGCCAGTGCCGATGCTGTTGTTGGTCCATTTTATCAAGCAAATGTAGAAAAAATGGCTAATTTACTTGGTCAAAGTAATGTACCGGTTATTTCTCCACTGTCAAAAGATACAGGTAATCCAACTCCAAATTTATACCAATCGATTGTTCCGGCTTCTGATTTAAAAACGGCTATGTTTAATTTTTTAAATGCAAAACAAGGGAATATAATAGCGGTAATTGATAAGAAAAAGGAAACTATCAGAAAATACATTTTAGAGAATCAAAAAGAAGTAAAAATAGCTCCATTGACTCCTACAGGTGGTTTAAATGTAGAAGGTTTCAAAAGTCAGTTGGTTAAGGATAAAATGAATTATGTTATTCTGGAGACTGGTAATACGGGTATGATTAAATATACTATAAACACTATGGTTAGCGTTATGGCAGGTTATCAAGTTCAATTGGTTATTTTAGAACCAAATGAAACTCTGGATACAGATGAGATAAGTTTCGAAAATTTAACTAAACTGCATTTAATGTATCCTTCTGCGACTCGCGAAAATAACTCTCCTGAAGCTCAAATTTTTATGCAGAGCTATAGAAAAAAGAATAAAGTAAATCCAAGCACCTTTGCCATTCGTGGTTTCGATATCACCTTTGATACAATGATGCGTTTGTCTCAAGACAAAACCTATCAGGAAACAGCCGAAACAATGATAACAGAGCAAGTAGAAAACAAGTTTGAGTATCATAAAAAAGATGAAGGCGGTTATATTAATAAGGGGATTTACATTTTGTATTACGACACTGATTTGACTGTAAAAGAGGCAAAGTAAAAGAAGAATCTGTTTTAGGAGCAGAAAGATCGGGTATTTTTGGTTAAGATGGTTCCTGCTATCCGTTTCAATCTTTTTGTTCTGATGAAAAATCAAAACAAAAAGGATTTTCACTACTATCGGGGCTAAAAGTAAAGAACTGGAATTTTTGTGATGATTTACAATAATAATATATAATTAAAACGATAATGACTTCAAAAGTAACTTATTTAGGGGATTTAAGAACTTCCTCAATACACATACAATCGGGTACTGAAATTATATCTGATGCTCCAGTTGATAATAATGGAAAAGGTGAGGCTTTCTCGCCAACAGATACGGTAGCAAATGCTTTGGCAAGCTGCATGATGACGATAATGGGGATAAAAGCAAGAGATTTGGATGTTGATTTTAAAGGTTCAACTGCCGAAGTGACCAAAATCATGAATGCAGAGCCAAGACGCATTGGAGCAATTGAAATTGTTTTTGAAATGCAAGGAGTTACCGAATCGAAAGATAAAACTATTTTAGAAAGAGCTGCAATGACTTGCCCGGTTTTCTTGAGTTTGAATACTGATATTGAAAAGCGAATTACTTTTAATTGGAAGTAAAAAAAAGCATTAATAATTAATAATTTCAATAAAAGAAGCGCTGCATTTGGGCTTCTTTTACTTTTTAAAATGGACCAAAATCAAAAACAGCTTATAAAACTAGCTCATACCAAAATGCCTTTTGGTAAATACGAAGGCTGGTTTCTGATTGATATCCCCGAATATTATATTGTTTGGTACAGTAACAAAGGATTTCCAAAAGGAGAACTAGGAGAGCAGTTAAAGTTAATTTATGAATTAAAGCTTAATGGACTCGAAGAATTAATTCGTAATATTAAAAAGAAGTACCCAAAACCTTAGTTATTTCAGAAGATTTATTAGAATTTTTTGATGGTTGTAGTAAAGTTGTTTGTTAATTAAGCATTAATGTAATAAGTCTAAAATTCTAATACTTGTAGAGTCTAGTATCCAATAAATTTTGTACTTTTGCCACGTTTTTTACACAACTACAATACAAACAACAACTCAGAATGAATCAAACGAAATATATTTTTGTTACAGGTGGTGTGACTTCTTCTTTAGGAAAAGGAATTATAGCAGCATCTTTGGCAAAATTGTTACAGGCAAGAGGATATAGAACGACTATTCAAAAATTTGACCCTTATTTAAATGTTGACCCAGGAACCCTGAATCCGTATGAGCATGGCGAATGTTATGTAACAGATGATGGAGCAGAAACAGATTTGGATTTAGGACACTACGAACGTTTCTTGAATGTGCCAACTTCTCAAGCTAATAATGTAACTACTGGTAGAATTTATCTTTCGGTAATAGAAAAAGAACGTAGAGGGGAATTTCTAGGAAAAACGGTTCAAGTTGTTCCTCATATCACCAACGAAATCAAAGATAGAATGCAATTGCTGGGTAATTCTGGTGATTATGATATTGTTATTACTGAAATCGGTGGTACTGTCGGAGATATTGAATCATTACCATATATTGAATCAGTTCGTCAGTTGGTGTGGGATTTAGGTGAAAATAATGCCATCGTTATTCATTTAACATTAGTGCCTTATTTAGCTGCTGCTGGTGAATTAAAAACAAAACCAACGCAGCATTCTGTTAAAACTTTAATGGAAAGCGGAATCAAAGCTGATATTTTGGTTTGTAGAACAGAGCATGAGATTTCAGATGAAATCCGTAATAAATTAGCTTTATTTTGTAATGTAAAACGTGAAGCTGTAATTCAATCCATTGATGCATCAACTATTTATGAAGTTCCAAATTTAATGTTGGAAGAAGGACTTGATGTAGTGGCTTTGAAAAAATTAGATTTACCTAAAAAAGCAGCTCCGGATTTAAAAAACTGGAATACTTTCTTGCGTAGATTAAAATTGCCTAAGCATACGGTAAATATTGGTTTGATTGGTAAATATGTAGAAATGCAGGATTGCTACAAATCAATATTGGAAGCTTTTATTCATGCGGGTGCTGCAAATGAAACTAAAGTAAATGTTATTTCGATACATTCTGAATTTATCGATTCTGAGAATATAAAAGAAAAGTTGCAAGATTTAGATGCAATTCTTGTTGCTCCGGGCTTTGGAGAAAGAGGAATTGAAGGTAAAATTGAAACTATTCGTTATGCTCGTGAAAACAATGTTCCATTTTTCGGAATTTGTTTGGGAATGCAAATGGCAATTATTGAATATTCTAGAACAGTTTTAGGGTTAGCTGATGCCAATTCTACTGAGATGAATGATAAAACCAAAAATCCTGTTGTGAATTTGATGGAAGATCAAAAAACAGTTACAGATAAAGGTGGTACAATGCGTCTTGGAGCTTGGAAGTGTGATCTTACGCCAGATTCATTAGCACATAAAATTTACGGTAAAACATCTATATCAGAGCGTCACCGTCACCGTTACGAATACAATAGTCAATATGTAGATCAATTGCAAAAAGCGGGATTAATTGCTTCAGGTGTAAATCCGGATACAGGTCTTGTGGAAGTTGTTGAATTAGAAAATCATCCTTTCTTTATAGGTGTACAATATCATCCAGAATACAAAAGTACAGTAGCAAATCCGCATCCAATTTTTGTAAGCTTTGTTGCGGCAGCAGTAAAAGGAAAAAAGAAATAAGATATAAAGGTTTTCTAAATAGATAATCATCAATGTAACATTAAATGTATATTGATGACTAATAAAATCAGTTTCTAATTTATTATGATTAGAACATAGATAACAATAATTAATAAAATGGAAGAAAAAAAATTAGACCTTAACTCGATTATAGGGATGTTATTAATCGTTGGTATATTCTTTTGGATGATGTACCAAAACAAACCTTCAGAGGCGCAAATTGCTGCAGAAAAGGCTAAAAAAGAATTAGTTGCAAAAGAAGCTAATGCTAAAGCTGCAGCTTCGAAACAAATTGTGACACCAACAGCTATTGTAGCAGGAGATTCTACACAATTAGCTCAATTGCAAAAAACATTAGGAGGATTTGCTTATTCTGCAACTTTGCCTTCTGCGAAAAATGATGTTACAACTATCGAAAATGATTTTGTAGTATTAAAAATCGCTAACAAAGGAGGTTATATTGTTGAAGCTACTTTAAAAAATTTCGAAAAATTTGAGAAAAAATCGGGTCAATTAGTCTCTTTGATAAAAGATAATAATGCTGATTTAAATATTCAATTGCAAACAAATGATAGTAGAGTTTTAAATACAAAAGACTTGTATTTTGAACCTACATTATCTAAAGTTGGTGATGAGCAAATTCTTTCGATGAAATTGAAAGCAGGAGCTAATGAATTTTTAGAATACAAATACATTTTGAAACCAAACGATTATATGGTTGGTTTTGATATTCGTTCTCAGGGTTTAAATAAAGTTTTAAATACGGCAAAACCAATGGATTTGCAATGGAATTTGAAAACGTTTAGAACTGAGAAAAGTATCTCTTACGAAAATCGTTATACTCTTTTAGACTACGAGTATGGTGATGAGAAAATTAGCGATACAGGACATGGAAAAGAGGGAGCAGAATCTCCTGAGAAAGTTAGTTTTGTTGCTTTTAAACAGCATTTTTTTACTTCTATTTTATTAACTAATACTCCTTTTACAAAGGCAGAATTAAAATCAAATAATTTAGTTGTTGATGAAAAAATTGATACTGTTTTTGTTAAGCAATTTAAAGCTAATATGCCTTTAGCATTTACTAATGGTGAGTTAGATTATAAAATGAATTGGTATTTTGGACCTTCAGATTATAAAACTTTAAAATCATATGACAAGCATTTAGAAAAAATAATTCCATTAGGATGGGGTATTTTTGGATGGATTAATAAATGGATTTTTATTCCTTTATTTGGATTCTTAAGTTCTTATATTGCTTACGGAATTGCAATTATTATTTTTACGATAATTATCAAAATTTGCATGTCTCCTATTACATACAAGTCATTTTTGTCACAAGCTAAGATGAAAGTATTGAGACCTGATATTACTGAATTGGGAGAAAAATTCAAAAAAGACCCAATGAAGAAACAACAGGAAACAATGAAATTGTATAATAAAGCAGGAGTGAATCCTATGGCCGGTTGTATTCCAGCTTTGATTCAGTTGCCATTTATGTATGCTTCGTTTCAGTTTTTCCCATCGGCTTTTGAGCTAAGACAAAAAAGTTTCCTTTGGGCAGATGATTTATCTTCATTTGACTCTATTTATAAATTGCCTTTCCATATTCCATTATATGGTGATCATATTAGTTTATTTCCAATTTTGGCAGCTATAGCAATTTTCTTTTATATGAAAATGACTTCTGGCGATCAACAAATGGCAGCTCCTCAACAAGAAGGAATGCCAGATATGGCCAAAATGATGAAATACATGATTTATATTTCACCAATTATGATGTTAATTTTCTTCAATAGTTATGGTGCTGGATTGAGTTTGTATAACTTTATTTCGAATTTGATTACTATTGGAATCATGTTTGTTATCAAAAATTATATTGTAGATTCTGATAAAATACATGCTCAAATTCAAGAGAATAAAGCAAAAGAGCCTAAAAAACCAGGTAAATTTCAACAGCGTTTACAAGCTGCTATGGAACAAGCTGAGGCTCAAAAAGCGAAAGATAAAAAGTAATTATATTTGATATATATAGCAAAAGCTCCTTGTAAAATAGGAGCTTTTTGTTTTTTATAAAGAGTATTAATTTTTAAGTACTGTGTTTTGCGTACTTTTATGAAATAAAAAATAAGAACATACTATTAGTATTTTTTTAAAGTTATAATATTGATTTTTAGACAATTTAATTAAAATTATATGTTTGCTATTTTTAGAGTTTTAACCTTTGTTTTATTTTGTCAAGTTGTTTTTTCTCAAACGGATAACAATCCTATAGATGATAAAGGAAAAAAACATGGTGTGTGGAAGGGATTTTATGAGGAATCGGGGAGGCCTAGATACGAGGGTACTTTTGAGCATGGAAAGGAAATAGGTGTTTTTAATTTCTTTGATGATACCAAAGCACAATCTGTTATAGCAACAAGAACATTTAGTCCTGCGGATAATTCATGCTATACTATTTTTTATGATCAAAAGAAGAATATTGTGAGCGAGGGCAAAGAGATCAATAAATTGCGTGAAGGACCTTGGAAATATTATCACAAAGCTTCAAAAGTGATAATGACATTGGAGAATTATAAAAACGGAAAATTAGAAGGAACCAGAACGGTGTATTACCCTAGCGGTAAAATTGTTGATGAAACTATTTATAAAAAAGGCTTAAAAGAAGGTGCCTATAAGAAATATTCGGAAACAGGTATTGTTATGGAAAGTAGCTTTTTTAAGAATGGGGAATATGAAGGAGAGGCCATTTATAAAGATCCAAATGATCAAGTTATTGCTAAAGGGATGTTTAAAAATGGTAAGAAAGTAGGTATGTGGCAGTTTTTTAGTGACGGAAAATTAACTAAAGAAGAAAATATGAATAAACCGAAAAAGCCACAACTTAAGAGAGATAAAGTAAAAACAGATTAGTTTTTCATGAAAAATTATTTGGGATGATGACAATGAGTAACAAAAGTATTGACTTAGATTATTGTAGTATTGTTTTCATCAATCTATTGTATAACTATAACTAGTGTTATTATTTGTACTTTTGCATTCGATTAAAATTTCAAGCATTTAAATTTTTAAAATGAAGAAACATAATCTTTAGTTGGTTGTAATTGCCAATTGGGTTATGTGAATTATCCCTAATATCTATTGGGAAATAATATAATTTGGTATATGAAACGTGTAGTTGTTGGTCTTTCAGGTGGTGTAGATTCTAGTGTTGCAGCTTATTTATTGCAACAACAAGGATATGAAGTAATAGGTCTTTTTATGAAGAATTGGCACGATGATTCAGTGACTATTTCTAATGAATGTCCGTGGTTGGAAGATAGTAATGATGCTTTATTAGTTGCTGAAAAATTAGGAATTCCTTTTCAAACGGTTGATTTGAGTGAGCAGTATCAAGAAAAAATCGTTGATTATATGTTCAGCGAATACGAAAAAGGAAGAACTCCAAATCCTGATGTACTTTGTAATCGCGAAATAAAATTTGACGTTTTTATGAAAATCGCTTTAAGTCTTGGTGCTGATTATGTGGCTACTGGACATTATTGTCGAAAAGGTGAAGTTGAAGTTAATGGTGAAAAAGTATATCAACTTCTTGCAGGTGTAGATAATAATAAAGATCAATCTTATTTTTTATGTCAATTATCACAGGAACAATTGTCTAAAGCGTTGTTCCCAATTGGTGAATTAACCAAACCTGAAGTAAGAGAAATTGCTGCCGAAATGGAATTGGTTACTGCCGAAAAGAAAGATTCTCAAGGATTATGTTTTATTGGAAAAGTGCGTTTACCTGAATTTTTGCAACAAAAATTACAGCCCAAAGAAGGTACAATTATTCAAATTGATAAAAATGATCCTGTATATTCTGATGATAGTAAAGAGGAATTATCTGTTGAAGAGGGATTGTCTTTTGCCTCTAGAAAATTACCATATACTCCAAAAATGGGAAAAGTAATGGGGAAACATCAGGGAGCACATTATTTTACTGTTGGTCAAAGAAAAGGATTGAACGTAGGAGGAACAACAGATCCATTGTTTGTTATTGCTACAGATGTTGAAACTAATACTATTTATACGGGTTTGTCTAGCATGCATCCTGGATTATTCAAGAAAGCATTATTTATTGATAAATCAGAAGTACATTGGGTTCGTAAAGATTTGAGATTAGCAGAAGGTGATACAATGGAAGTAATGGTACGCATTCGATACAGACAGCCTTTGCAAAAAGCAATCTTGCATCAATTTGAAAGAGGTATGTATATTTCATTTGAGGAACCTCAATCAGCCATTACCGAAGGACAATTTGCAGCTTGGTATTTGAATGATGAACTAATTGGTTCTGGAGTTATTTCATAAAGTAAAATTTTAATTGATAGCTTAGCATGAAAAAAATAGTATTATTTATTTTGTTTTTTTCTTGTTTTTCTGGCTTTGCTCAGGAAGATGCTTGGGTATATTTTAAAGTAAAAAATAATTCTCAATCTTATTTTGAGAATCCTTTGCTAATGCTTTCTCAAAGAGCTTTAGACAGAAGGACTAAGCAAAATATTATTTTAGATTCCAAAGATATTCCTATCGACAAAAGTTTTATCAGTCAAATTAAAACTGTTTCGGGTATTACTGTTATGGCGCAATCTAAATGGCTAAATGCATTATACGTTAGAGGTACACAGGAGTCAATTAATTCTTTGAAAGCCTTATCTATTGTTGATAGAGTTGATTTTGCTAATAAAACACTTAATTCGACTGCAAGGTTTGCTACTGAGACTAAAATAAAATCGATTAGTAAAGTTTTAGAAACTCAAATTGATTTTGCTTATGGAAGTTCGGCGAACCAAATCCAAATGGTTAATGGCGATAATTTACACCAACAAAATTATACTGGTTCTGGAAAAATAATTGCAGTTATGGATGCTGGTTTTCCAGGTGTTAATACAGCTCAGCCTTTTCAAAGGCTTATTGCCAATAATCAAATTTTAGGAGGTTATGATTTTGTGAATAAAAGTGCTGATTTTTATACAGGAGATTCACATGGTACTATGGTTCTTTCGTGCATGGGAGGATATAAAGAAGGCTCACTTATTGGAACTGCTCCAGATGCGTCCTATTATTTATTTAGAACTGAAGATGATTCGAGTGAAAATCCTGTAGAAGAATCCTATTGGGTGGAAGCAGCTGAAAAAGCAGATAGTTTGGGGGTGGATGTTATTAATACCTCTTTAGGATATTTTGAGTTTGATAAAACATCTTATAATCATACCTATGCAGAGATGGATGGTAAAACTACTTTTATGACCCGTGGAGCAGAAATTGCTTTTTCTCGAGGAATGATAATAGTAGTTTCTGCGGGAAATGAAGGTGAGACTTCAAATCCATATATAGGAGCTCCCGCAGATGGTATTTCTGTGCTTACAGTAGGGGCGGTAAAATCCTCAAAAACGGTAACGAGTTTTAGTTCGATTGGTCCCTCATTTGATGGAAGGATAAAACCAGATGTTATGGCACAAGGGCAAGCAGTTGTTTTATCGGATGAATCTGGAGTAATTGGAACAGCAAACGGAACTTCTTTTTCTAGCCCAATAACAGCGGGATTAGTAGCCTGTTTATGGCAAGCCTTTCCGGATAAAACCAATCAGGAAATTAAAGATTTAATTATAAAATCGGCAGATAGATATACTGTGCCAAATAATCAATATGGATATGGAATTCCGGATTTTAGTTTAGCTTTGTCTGGAGGATTAGGTGTAAAAGATTTTTATAAAAAAGATATTTTTTTATATCCCAATCCTGCTAATAATTTAAGCACCGTTTCTTTTTCTGATAATTTTGATGATGGAATATTTCGAGTTTATTCTATTCTTGGTCAAAAAATATTAGAACAAACAATTACCAGAGAACTGCCTTCCATTTCTTTAAAAAATTTACAAGCTGGAATGTATATTTACACCATAAATTGGGATGGTAACGTATCTTCGGGTAAACTAATCAAACAATAATTTTCTCTTTACATATGAACAAAATTACAAGTCTTTTCAATATTAAATATCCAATCGTTCAAGGAGGAATGATTTGGAACAGCGGTTATAAATTAGCTAGTGCAGTGAGTAATGCAGGAGGATTAGGGCTAATTGGAGCAGGTTCCATGTATCCGGAAATATTGAGAGAACATATTCAAAAATGTAAAAAAGCAACCGATAAGCCTTTTGGAGTAAATGTACCATTGTTGTATCCCAATATTGAAGAGATAATGAAAATTATTGTTGATGAAGAAGTTAAGATTGTTTTTACATCAGCAGGAAATCCTAAAACTTGGACTTCTTTTTTGAAAGAAAAAGGAATAATGGTAGTTCATGTAGTAAGCAGTACTGTTTTTGCCTTAAAAGCTCAAGAAGCAGGTGTAGATGCTGTTGTTGCTGAAGGTTTTGAAGCGGGGGGGCATAATGGAAGAGAGGAAACTACGACACTTACTTTGATTCCTATGGTAAAAGATAAAATCTCGATTCCGTTAATTGCCGCTGGAGGAATTGCAACTGGACGTGGAATGCTTGCAACAATGACTCTTGGCGCTAATGGTGTACAAGTAGGGAGTCGATTTGCTGCTTCGTTGGAATCTTCATCACATGAAAAATTTAAGCAGACTATCGTTGATCTTCAAGAAGGAGGAACTCAATTGACTTTAAAAGAGTTGGCACCTGTTCGTTTAATTAAAAATAAATTTTACGAAGATGTACAACAATTATATAGTAACTGTCCTGGCAAAGAAGAATTAGCAACTTTGTTGGGAAGAGCCAGAGCTAAAAGAGGCATGTTCGAAGGGGATTTAGAGGAAGGAGAATTAGAAATTGGCCAAATTGCTGGTTTGATCAAAGAGATATTACCCGTAAAAGAAATAATTGATACTATGATTGCCGAATTCGAACAAGCAAAACAAGAAGTTGTCCAATTTGATTTTTAAAAATTCCTATATTTGCTTTTCTACAAAATTTTAGATAATGATTAAGTTAAAAAATACGTTTTTATTACTGTTTCTTTTTTTTGGGTTAAATCAGGGATTCAGTCAAGTGTATAAATTCAAAACTACTGGTTTAAGTGTTGCTGCAAAAGATGCAAATGGCAAATATGGTGATTGGAGTGAATTAAAATTGGTTAACATTTTAATCAATTTAGATACCAATAAAAATAGAATTGTGATCTATTCGGAAGCAATTCAGTTATTTGAAATTGTAGAATATCTTCATGCTGAAGAAAGTGAAACAGATCTTATTTATCCTTTTGTCTGTAAAGATAATAACGGAGAAGATTGTACACTTTCGTTTATTACCAGAAAAAATCAAGAAAACAGGAAACAGTTATATATCAAATATGATGACCGAGTGTTAGTTTATAATGTCGTCAATTTTGAGTAGTCTTTTGTAATTTGCTTTATGTTAGTTGATTGTAAAAATAATTTTCTTGATTGGAGTGAGCGTGAGGGATAGAAATAAGCTGCCGGAGCAGCATGGATAGCCCGACCGCAATATAAAAAGGGGCATCTCTAGATAATCTAAAGGAGCCCCTTTTTATATTGTGGTCACGCCCTGATTGTTTTGAGTATTTAATAAATTTTGGTTAACAATGGGTTAACTTGTTGTTTTATTAGTTGTGTTTTTAAGTTTTTTTACAAGATAAAGAGTATTTTTGTTCACCATTTAAATATATTATGAGAAAAATTATTTTGCTTTTAGTTTGTGTTTTTGCTATCCAAAGTCAGGCACAACAACGACCAAAATTGGTTGTTGGTATTGTTGTAGATCAAATGAAAATGGAGTATTTATATCGGTTTTCGGATGATTTTTCTGCTAACGGTTTTAAGAGGTTGATGGAGGATGGGTTTACTTTTAACAACATGAATTATAATTATGTACCTACATTTACCGCCCCAGGGCATGCTTCCATTTATACGGGTACTACTCCTGCTACACATGGAATTATTGGAAATGATTGGTACATTCGTTCGATTGGAAAAAGTATGTATTGTACAGATGATGCTGGTGTTAAAACACTAGTAGAAGGGGCTGAAAAAGAAGGAGCAATGTCTCCGAAAAATCTTTTGAGTACTACAATTACCGATGAATTGAGAATGGCAACAAACTTTAAGGGTAAAGTTATTGGTTTGAGTATTAAAGATCGTGGTGCTATTTTACCAGCTGGTCATTTTGCTAATTGGGCTTTTTGGTGTACTAAATCGGGAGCGTTTATTTCGAGTACTTTTTATGGCGATAAAATGCCGGATTGGGTTACTCAATTCAATGCTGAGAAGAATTACATGAAATATATCGATAAAGGATGGAGTTTATTGAAGCCTGTTGAAACTTATAACGAAAGTTTACCTGACAATAATCCTTATGAAGGTAATTTAGGTAAAATATTACCTCCTGTATTTCCTTATGATTTAAGTAAAGTTTATAAAGAAAGTGGAATGGAAGTTTTGAAATCAACTCCATTTGGGAATGACTTTTTGGCGGAATTAGCCATAAGAGCAATAGATAAAGAAGAACTGGGAAAAGATAATATTACCGATTTCTTAGCTGTAAGTTTTTCTTCAACTGATTATGTAGGGCATAATTTTGGTCCAAGATCTATGGAAGTTCAAGATACTTATTTACGTTTGGATCTTACTATTGCTGCTTTCTTGGAGAATTTGGATAAGACTGTGGGTAAAGATAATTATTTGGTTTTCTTAACTGCAGATCATGCTGTTGCTGAAAATCCTATTTATTTGAAAGACCGTAAATATAATGTAACAAACATACCTTCAAAGGAAATTTTTAATTCCCTTAATAAATTTTCAACGGATACATTTGGGGTTAATTTAGTGTCGAATTATTCTAACTTTAATGTTTTCTTAAATAGAGAACTAATAAAAGAAAAAGGCTTGGAACTACCTAAAGTAAAACAAAGTTTCAAAGATTTTTTAATGACACAAGATTACATTAAGAGAGTATATACGCAAGAAGAGATTTTGGGTGCTACCGGTCAGGATTATTATTTAAATTTTATATTTAAGGGATATGATGTTAAACAAAGTGGTGATCTTGTTGTTCTTCAAGGTGCGGGATATTTGGAAAGCATAGAGACAGGAACTACTCACGGAACTCCTAATAGTTATGATACTAATGTGCCGTTACTTTTTTATGGTTGGCATGTTCCAAAAGGTGAATCTAATAAAAAAGAATATATTACAGAAATTGCTCCGACTCTTTCTAAAATGCTTAAAATTACTACTCCAAACGGTTCAGAAGCTGAAGTTTTAGAAGAATTGTTTGTTAAGAAATAAATTGTTTTAGAAGTAATAAAAAATCCCATTTGTTTAGACGAATGGGATTTTTTAGTTTTATATGTTTTTTTGTTATTTTTGAATAATTAAAGTTAAAACTGTTAAATTGAAATAGTTTTATTTAAATATTTTTTAATTATGAAGAGAATTATTAAAAGAATTTTATTGGTACTTGTAATTGGTTTAGTAGCATTCTTGCTGTATGTAAAATTCGCGTTACCTAATGTTGGTGAATTAGAATATCTTAAAGTTGAGTCGACAACAAGCAGATTAGAACGCGGGAAATATTTAGCTAATAATGTTTGTGTTTGTATTGATTGCCACTCAACTAGAAATTGGAATGAATTTTCAGGACCATTAGTTGAAGGGACTCTTGGTAAAGGTGGAGAGGTTTTTGATCAAAGATTTGGGTTTCCTGGAAGTTTTTATTCCAAAAATATTACTCCTTCCGGAATTGGTGATTGGAGTGATGCTGAAATCTTAAGGGCAATTACAAGTGGTGTTACTAAAAATGGTACGGCTTTATTTCCTGTCATGCCGCATCCTAATTTTGGTAAAATGGATAAAGAGGATCTGGTTTCTATTATTGTGTATTTAAGAAGCTTAAAATCTATCAAAAATGTGGTTCCAGAATCGGTTGCTGATTTTCCAATGAGTTTCATAATTAATACAATCCCAAAAGCACCACATTATTCTAAAATACCATCTAAAAGTAATTCAGTTGCTTATGGAGACTATCTTTTTAATGCAGCTTCATGCTCCGAATGCCATTCTAAACAGGATAAAGGTAAACCAATTGAAGGCATGGAATTGGCAGGTGGTTTTGAGTTTCCTATGGTAACGGGAGGAATAGTTAAATCTGCTAATATAACACAGGATAAAAATACTGGTATTGGAAAATGGACAGAAGCAGATTTTGTAAAACGTTTTAAATCCTACACAGACAGCACTTACGTCCCAAATAAAGTAACAAAAGGTACTTTTAACACTGTTATGCCCTGGACGATGTATGGTAAAATGAAAGAAGATGATTTAAAAGCAATTTATGCTTATTTAAAAACCATAAAACCAATACATAATAGTATCGAAAAATTCGTTAATCCTTGATTTTTTAAATTTAGTTTTATTGTTTTATTTTGGAGCAGAAACATTAGACATTTTTAGGAACATTGTACCTGCTCTACACTATATCTTTTCTTTTTTAAAGGAAAAAAGAAAAGGATGCCGTTTCGATCAGGGCTAAAGACAAACATAGTACTTCTTTGTTTTTATCTACAATAGTAATCAAAATCAGTTTTTTGACATAAAAAAATCCCGAATGTTATTTCGGGATTTTTAGTTATTAAACTGTTGCAGTTTCTTTCTTTTCTACTGGCAATGAAATTTGATTTTGTAATAAATCTTCAAATTTTTCATGTGCTCTGATCAAATATCCTTTACCATTCATCCATAATACTTCAGCTGGTTTGTATCTGGAATTATAATTAGAAGACATTGAGAAGCAATAAGCTCCAGCGTTACGGAAAGATAAAATATCTCCTTCTTTTATTTCTGAAATTCTTCTGTTGGTTGCAAAAGTATCTGTTTCGCAAATGTATCCTACAACAGAGTAAAAACGCTCTTTTCCTTTTGGATTAGATATGTTTTCAATAAAATGCTGAGAACCATAAAGCATTGGACGAATCAAGTGATTAAATCCACTATCAATTCCTGCAAAAACAGTAGAAGTAGTTTGCTTTACTACGTTTACTTTAGCTAAAAAGAATCCGGCTTCACTCACTAAGAATTTTCCTGGTTCAAATATTAAAGTCAAATCTTTACCGTATTCTGTACAGAAAGCATTGAATCTTTTAGATAATTTTTTACCTAATTCATCTATGTCAGTTGCGATATCATCTTTTTTGTAAGGAACTTTGAATCCGCTTCCGAAATCTAAAAACTCTAAGTTTTTGAAGTTTTTTGCTGCATCAAATAAAATTTCAGCTGCATATAAAAATACTTCAATATCCAAAATGTCCGATCCAGTATGCATGTGGATACCAACAATATTCATGTTTGTATTCTCAACAATACGTACCAAATGAGGCAACTGGTGTACAGAAATACCAAATTTACTATCGATATGTCCTACTGAAATGTTAGCGTTTCCACCTGCCATAACGTGTGGATTGATGCGTATACAAACTGGAACATGTGGGTGTTTTGCACCAAATTGCTCCAATATAGATAAGTTGTCAATATTAATTTGTACACCTAATGCATGTACTTCTTCTATTTCTTCTAGGGAAACACCGTTTGGTGTGTAAAATATTTTTTCTGGAGCATAACCAGCATGTAAACCCAATAGTACTTCTTGAATGGAAACCGTATCTAATCCAGATCCCATATCTCTTAATAGCTGAAGAATGGCAACATTGGATAAAGCCTTCATGGCGTAATTTATGCGTAAATTGGCAACCTTTGAAAATGCCTTCGTTAACCGATTATACTGGGATTGTATTTTCTCTGCATCATACACATAAAGTGGACTTCCAAATTGTTCTGCTAAGTGTAGTAAATCGTTTGCTTGCATCTTTATTTATTTCTAATTTTTTACAAATTTATTATTCTTTGATATTACGACCAAACAATTTGAAACTATTTAACAAAATATAACAATTTGTTTTTATTGTAACAAATACTTCGTGTTTGTTGATTTTTTTAACTTTTATGTTTTTAAAAAAAAACTATAAGATATCTAATAAATCAAATATCGAATGATTTAATGAATAATTCGTTAACGTAATTTTTGATAAATAATTAAATTTTTAACGAATTGAAATTTTAATCTGATTTAAAAAATAAATCCCTTGATAAAAATGATATCAAGGGATTTTTTAATTTATTGTTTCAAATATTACAAAGCAGGTAAATCACCATTTCCTTTTGTTGGCAAATTGCTATACCCCATCAAATATAAATCAACTTCTCTTGCAGCTTCACGACCTTCAGAGATAGCCCATACAATTAAAGATTGTCCTCTTCTCATATCTCCAGCAGTGAAGATGTGAGGAACATTCGTTTGATAATTGGTAGCTTTATAATTAGTTCTAAAATCAACTTCTAAACCTAATTGCTCTGCTAATGTTTTTTCTGGACCTGTAAACCCTAAAGCTAACAAGGCCAAATCACAAGGCCAAGTCTTTTCAGAACCTTCTTTTTCGATTAATTCTGGTCTTTGTCCTGGAGTTAATTTCCATTGAACTTCAACAGTTTTCAATCCTACTAATTCTCCTTTTTCGTTAGCAAGGAATTCTTTAGTATTAATTAACCAGTTTCTATCACATCCTTCTTCATGAGATGAAGATGTTTTCAACTGTAAAGGCCAAAATGGCCAAGGAGTAGTTTCACTTCTTCCGATTGGTGGTTTTGGCATGATTTCAAAATTCGTAACCGATTTTGCACCATGTCTGTTTGAAGTTCCAACACAGTCAGAACCTGTATCACCACCACCGATAACGATAACATCTTTACCAGTAGCTAATACTTGATCTTCTATTTTTTCACCAAAAACTACTTTAGTTTGTTGTGTCAAGAAATCCATTGCTTGAACAACACCTTTACTGTCTGCACCTTTAGTAGGTAATCCTCTTCTTTCGGTAGCTCCACCGCATAATACGATAGAATCAAAAGAATTTAATTCTTCTACACTAAAGTTAACACCTACGTTTATATTCGTTTTAAAAGTAATTCCTTCAGCTTCTAATACTTTAACACGTCTGTCTATAATTCCTTTTTCTAATTTAAAATTTGGAATTCCATAACGTAATAAACCTCCTATTGCATTGTCTCTTTCGAAAACAGTAACAGTATGACCTGCACGGTTTAATTGTTGAGCAGCAGCCAATCCAGCAGGACCAGATCCAATTACAGCAATAGTTTTTCCTGTTCTTACTTCTGGAGTTTGTGGTTTGATCCATCCTTCAGCAAAACCTCTTTCGATAATATTTTTTTCAATGTTCTCGATAGCAACTGGTTCTTGTATTATTCCTAGTACACATGATTTTTCACATGGAGCAGGACATAAACGACCTGTAAATTCTGGAAAGTTATTGGTTGATTGTAAAATTTCCAATGCACTTTCCCATTCTTCTTGGTGTACCATGTCATTAAAATCAGGAATTAAATTTCCTAATGGGCAAGAACTATGGCAAAATGGAATTCCGCAATCCATACATCTAGAACCTTGTTCTTTGATTTTTTCTTTTGATAACGGAATTGTAAACTCATTATAATTTGTAACTCTTTCTTGAACAGCAACGTTACTTTCGTCGGCTCTATTATATTCTTTAAATCCTCCTATTTTCCCCATGACTATTGTGCTATTAATTCTTGAATTTGCTTTTCTTCTGCCAATCTTTGTAATGCTTTTTTGTAATCTGTTGGCATAACTTTTATGAAATGTTTGCTCTCATTTTCCCAATCTCCTAATAAGCGTTTCGCTAAAGGACTATTGGTGTACATTGAATGATTTTTGATCAAGCGTTTTAATTTAGCTAAATCTTCTTCTTCTAATGTTTCTAAGGCAACCATTTCCATATTGCACAATCCATCTTCAAATTTCTTTTTGTCGTCATAAACATAAGCAACACCACCGCTCATACCAGCTGCGAAGTTTCTTCCTGTTTTACCAAGAATAACTACTGTTCCTCCAGTCATGTATTCACAACCGTGGTCTCCAATTCCTTCAACAACAGCAGTAGCTCCAGAGTTTCTAACTGCAAAACGTTCTCCAGCCATACCATTGATATAAGCCTCTCCAGTGATTGCACCGTATAGAGCCACGTTACCAATAATAATATTATCTTCTGGTACAAAAGTAGCTGTAGGTGGTACTTTGATAATTAATTTACCTCCAGAAAGTCCTTTTCCTAAATAGTCATTACAGTTTCCATGAATCTTAAATGATAATCCATTAGTAGCAAAAGCTCCAAAACTTTGTCCTGCAGAACC
This sequence comes from Flavobacterium sp. 5, assembly GCF_002813295.1. Taxonomy (NCBI): domain Bacteria; kingdom Pseudomonadati; phylum Bacteroidota; class Flavobacteriia; order Flavobacteriales; family Flavobacteriaceae; genus Flavobacterium; species Flavobacterium sp. 5. The sequence continues at coordinate 801,729 of NZ_PHUE01000001.1, read as the reverse complement.
TGTAAAGTCAACAAGAATAGTATCTTCAGGTAATCCTTGAGAACCATATATTTTTGAAATTTCATTACTTAAAATCGCACCTACAGAACGGTCTGTATTTTTGATATCAAATGTAACTCTAGTTCTTTCTTTTCTATAAATAGAAGGAATAGCTGCTTTTATAATGTCAAAATCAAGTACATTTTCTAATGCGTGATCTTGAGTAGTTGTATTGTGATTTGGAACTGTTTTTGCTTTCTCTGGTTTGTAAAGAATAGTAGATAAATCTAAACCATTTGCTTTATAATGCTTGATAGCTTTATTAACATTTAGTTTTTGAGATTGTCCAACCATTTCTTTCAATGTTCTGAAACCAAGTTGAGCCATAATTTCTCTTAACTCTTCAGCGATAAAGTACATGAAGTTAATAATGTGCTCTGGAGTTCCTTTGAAATTCTTTCTCAATTCAGGATCTTGTGTTGCAATACCTACTGGGCAAGTATTCAAGTGGCAAGCTCTCATCATGATACAACCTGAAGCTACAAGAGGTGCAGTTGCAAATCCAAATTCTTCAGCACCAAGTAAGGCAGCGATAGCTACGTCACGTCCCGTTTTCAATTGACCATCACATTCTAAAACCACACGGCTTCTTAAATCATTCAATATTAAAGTTTGCTGTGCTTCGGCAAGACCAAGTTCCCATGGAATACCTGTATGTTGTAATGAAGTTAATGGTGCAGCACCTGTTCCTCCATCATATCCAGAAATTAATATAACGTCTGCTTTTGCTTTAGCAACACCAGCAGCAATAGTTCCAACTCCAACTTCAGCAACTAACTTAACGTTAACTCTAGCTTCTCTGTTGGCATTTTTTAAATCAAATATCAATTGAGATAAATCTTCAATAGAGTAAATATCGTGGTGCGGAGGAGGAGAAATAAGACCTACATAAGGAGTAGAATTTCTTGTTTCTGCAATCCAAGGCACAACTTTTTCACCAGGTAATTGACCACCTTCTCCAGGTTTTGCACCTTGAGCCATTTTTATCTGAATCTCTTGAGCATTTGTCAAATAGTTGATAGATACTCCAAATCGTCCAGATGCTACTTGTTTGATAGCACTATTTTTAGAGTCACCATTCAATTCTTTTTGGAAACGTTTTGGGTTTTCTCCACCTTCACCAGAATTAGATTTACCTCCAATTCTGTTCATCGCAATCGCTAGATTTTCGTGAGCTTCCTGGCTGATAGATCCGTAAGACATAGCTCCAGTTTTGAATTTTTTCACAATTTCAGTCCATGGTTCTACTTCGTCAATAGAAATTGGATCTAAATTATTAAATTCAAATAAACCTCTAATGGTCATCAAGTTTTCACTTTGTTCATTAACCATATTAGAGTATTCTTTATAGCTTTCTGGGCTATTCAATCGAACCGCTTGCTGCAATTTTGAGATTGTAGTTGGATTGAACATGTGTTTTTCACCATTTCTTCTCCATCTGTAAATTCCACCAATTTCTAATGGCAATAGATTTGCAATTTTAGATTTTGGGAAAGCGTTTTGGTGTCTTTTCTTAACTTCTCTTTCAATTTCCATTAGACCAATACCTTCTATTCTTGAAGGAGTATAAGGGAAGTATTTAGAAGTAAAAGTTTTATTTAAACCTAGAATTTCAAAAATCTGAGCTGCTTTATAAGAATGTAAAGTAGAGATTCCTATTTTGTTCATAATTTTCAGAATCCCTTTTGCAATAGCTTTATTATAGTTTGTAATTGCATAATCTGCTTTTACTCCTGTAATAAAACCTTGATTTACTTGGTCATGAAGAATTTCATTTACCATGTAAGGGTTGATCGCACTAGCACCATATCCAAATAATAAAGCAAAATGATGCGGCTCACGTGGTTCAGCAGATTCGATGATGATGCCAAAATTTGAACGAACTTTTAAAAGATTCAAAGAGTGGTGAATATAAGATGTTGCCAATAACATTGGTATTGGAGCCATTTTTTCACTAACACCTCTATCAGAAAGTATAATGATATTTGCACCTTCGTTAACTGCTTTAAAAGTTGCTTGTACACATTTTTCTAAAGCACGCTCTAAACCATTTACTCCTTTTTCTATTTTGTATAAAGTAGAAATAGTAGCAGATTTAAAATCGGCATGATCAATGTTTCTTATTTTATCCAAATCCTCATTAGAGATAACAGGGTTTTGAATTTTTATTTTTTTACAATGAATATCAGTGATATCGAAGATGTTGTAATCTGCACCAACTGCTAAACTTGTATCTGTGATTATTTCTTCACGAATACCATCCAAAGGAGGGTTGGTAACTTGAGCAAATAACTGTTTGAAATAATTATACAACAATTGAGGCTGATCTGATAAAACTGCAAGAGGAGTGTCATTACCCATAGAGCTTAAGGCTTCATTACCTTGACCTCCCATTGGATTAATGATAGTTTTCAAATCCTCAATAGTGTATCCGAACAAACGCTGTCTAGTTTCGAATTCTGTTTCTTCAGTTGGAATTGGATTATTCGTATATGGAATTTGAGCCAATTGTAACAAATTATTATCCAACCATTCTCTATAAGGACGTTTAGTTACTACTGAATGTTTGATTTCATCATCTTCAATAATACGGCCTTCATTCATGTCAACCAAGAACATTTTTCCTGGCTCTAATCTTCCATGTTGAACTACATCTTCTGGTTTTACATCCAATACACCAATTTCTGATGACATGATAACAAAACCACTTTTAGTTAAAGTATAACGTGAAGGACGCAATCCATTTCTATCTAATAATGCTCCAATAACGTTTCCATCAGTAAATGGAATCGAAGCTGGACCATCCCATGGTTCCATGATGCATGCATTGTATTCGTAGAATGCTTTTTTCTCATCAGACATGGTTTTGTGTTTTTCCCAAGCTTCAGGAACAACCATCATCATAACTTCTGGTAAAGAACGACCAGTCATCAATAATAACTCAACAACCATATCCATAGAAGCTGAATCTGATTTTCCTTCTAAGATGATTGGGAATAATTTTTTCAAATCATCTCCAAAAACATCACTTTTCATTAATTCTTCACGAGCACGCATTCTGCTCACGTTTCCTCTTAATGTATTGATCTCACCATTGTGACACATATATCTAAATGGTTGTGCCAAATCCCATGATGGGAAAGTATTGGTAGAGAAACGTTGGTGAACTAATGCTAAGCGAGTTACTAAATCGCTATCCATTAAATCGGTATAATATCTACTGATATCTTCTGGCATCAATAGACCTTTATATATTATAGTAGTAGTAGAACAACTTGAAAAGTAAAACATATGACTTTCAGAAGTTCTTGAGTTGCGAATCGTGTGCTCAGCAATTTTTCTAGCCATAAATAATTTGGCATTGAATTGTTGCTCAGTAATATCTAAACCGTTTTTACCAACAAATACTTGTTTAACCGTTGGTTCTTTCTCAGCTGCTATTTGCCCTAAATTAGAAACATCTACAGGAACATCTCTCCATCCTAAAATAGATAGATTCTGATCTTTTATGGCGGATTCAAAAGTTTGTTTACAAAAAGCAACTTGATTAATGCTTTTTGGCATAAAAGCCATACCTACAGCATACTCTCTAACTTCTGGAATTTCAAAATCACATACTTTTTTAAAGAAATCATGTGGTATATCAAATAAGATTCCAGCTCCATCTCCAGTTCTTCCATCCGAGCTTACAGCTCCACGATGTTCTAACTTAATTAGGATGTCCAGAGCCTTATGAATAATGTCATTAGACTTAATTCCGTTCAAATTACATATAAATCCTGCGCCACAGTTGTCGTGCTCAAATTCGGGTAAATAAAGACCTTGTTCTTTAACTCTCATGCTTGATATTTTTTTTTACAAAATTAAAGATTTCATAACATATAACTAATGAATCTCGAACTAAGGTTCTATTTTTGCTATAAAATTAAAAAAGTAATGAATAATTGATAATAATGTTGATTTTTTACTTTTGAATTGATATATCAGCAAAAAATATTTTTTTAATTTTTTGATTGTATCTGTTTTTGTAATAAATATAGGGTTATACTTTTTAGTGTTAATTATTTTAACAAAATAACTCATTATTTTTAAATTTTAGTCACTATTACGTTTTAGGTGCTGTGATTCAATATTTTTACTTTTATATATAGATTATATAATTAAAATAATTTCAATTAAATTAAATTTTGCTATTTTTGTGCCACTTTTATTCTGAAATAGATTCAGAATCCAGACAAATTCTATATTATGAACATACACGAATATCAAGGAAAAGAAATTTTAGCTAGCTATGGAGTTCGCATTCAACGCGGAATTGTAGCTAATAGTCCTGTAGAAGCTGTAGCTGCTGCAAAACAATTAACTACTGAAACTGGTACAAGTTGGTATGTGGTTAAAGCACAAATTCACGCAGGTGGACGTGGAAAAGGTGGTGGAGTTAAACTTGCCAAAGGAATTGACAAAGTAGAAGGAGTTGCAAGCGAAATCATCGGTATGCAATTAATTACTCCTCAAACTTCTGCTGAAGGAAAAAAAGTACACAAGGTTTTAATCGCTGAAGATGTTTATTATCCAGGTGAAAGTGAAACTTCTGAGTTTTATGTTTCTGTTCTTTTAAACAGAGCTACAGGTCGTAACATGATTATGTATTCTACTGAAGGTGGAATGGATATTGAAGAAGTGGCTGAACATACTCCTCACTTAATTTTTACTGAAGAAATTGATCCAGCTGTTGGATTACAAGGTTTCCAAGCTAGAAGAATTGCTTTTAACTTAGGTCTTTCTGGAAATGCTTTCAAAGAAATGGTGAAATTTATCGATTCATTATACAATGCTTACATTGGTTCTGATGCTTCTATGTTCGAAATCAACCCAGTTTTAAAAACTTCAGACGATAAAATTTTAGCTGTTGATGCTAAAGTAAATATCGATGATAATGCTTTATACAGACAAAAGAAATATGCTGATATGCGTGACATCCGTGAGGAGAATCCAATCGAAGTTGAAGCTAAAGAAGTAGGATTAAACTACGTAGATCTTGACGGAACTGTAGGATGTATGGTAAACGGTGCTGGTCTTGCAATGGCAACTATGGATTTAATTAAGTATGCTGGTTTCGAGCCTGCTAACTTCCTTGACGTAGGTGGAACTGCTGATGCAAAACGTGTTGAAACTGCTTTCCGTATCATCTTAAAAGATCAAAACGTAAAAGCAATTTTAATTAATATTTTCGGAGGAATCGTTCGTTGTGATCGTGTTGCTCAAGGTGTTGTTGATGCTTACAAAAACATGGGAGACGCTATTAAAGTGCCAATCATTGTTCGTTTGCAAGGTACAAATGCTGAAATTGCAAAAGAATTAATTGACAATTCTGGAATGCCAATTTTATCAGCTACTCAGTTTCAAGAAGCTGCTGATCAAGTACAAGCTGCCCTTTCTTAATACAATAAGAAAAATCAATATATTAAAAATCCTGAGTGAAAGCTCAGGATTTTTTTATGAAATAAAAGTTTAAATAGTATTTTTAAGTAGTTCTACAAACAGGAACTTAATCAGAATTAAAAAATAGCTTCTTTAATTTGTCTACTAATCCTCTTCATATAGTCTTTAGGATATGTTCTTTCTCCCATAAACAAATCAGTCATTGCTTCAGCAGCATACTGACCGTATTTTTTTAAAATAATATTTCTAAATGTTTTTTTATGATAGAAATGATGTGCCAACACTCCAGCTTTTTCAACTTCGGGTAAAATAGTCGCTTCTAATTTTTCAATATATAAGGACGCTGCTTTCTCTGGATCCAAATTACTTTCTATAATAGCTTGGGTAGCTTGTACACCGCTCAAAATAGAATTAGAGATACCTTCTGCTACCAATGGATCTGCCAAACCTGCGGAGTCTCCTGTCAAAAAAACATTTTTTCGCACAAAAGTATCAGTTCTTGGCGATACCGGAATAACAAAACCATGTCCTACTTCAGTAATAATTTCAGTAATGCCAAGCGTTTTCAAATAGTCTGCATAATACTGTTTCAGATTGATTTTTTTGTTGGTTTTTACAACAACAGCAACCCCAATAGAGAGATGATTTTTTTTAGGAAAACACCATCCATATCCATAAGGAATAGCATCAATATCAAATCGGGCATCGTGAGACAATCGTTCAAAATCAGCGGCAGAAACTTCAACTTCATATTCCAATGCAGGAATTAGAGTTCTCGTTTCTTTCCAGCCAGCTATTTTAGCTATCGGACTCAATGCCCCATCCGCAGCAATAATAAACTTAGTTGTAATATCTCCTTCAGTAGTATGAATGGTTAGGACATCTCCAAAAGTAATATCCAAAACTTTATGGTTTTGCAGTAAAGTGACTCCGTTATTTTTAGCTTTATCAACTATTAAATTGTCAAAAGCATCGCGCATCACCATGCTTACAATTGGATTTTCTCTTCGGGTTGTTATGCAAGGATGTTTTTTAGAAAAATAAGTATCAATAGCATAAAATTCTTTTTCAACTACCGATGTAATATCAAATGGCATATTTTTTAGGCCTCTATAAACAAGTCCTCCTCCACAAGTTTTATATCTTGGCAGGGTTTCCTTTTCAATAATTACAGCAGAAATACCTGATTTAGATAATTCAAAAGCCGCCGAAGCACCTGCGGGACCGCTACCAATAATCGCTACATCAAATGATTTCATGTCTTTTTTCGCAAAACTAAATTAATATTTTGTAATCTTCAAAATTATCTGCTCATTACGTTTTATAAGTATAACGATTCTACATATAAAATAAAGTTATCGTAAGATTTCAATAATCTGTCAGATATGAAATACCTTTACAGTATATTAATTTATACAACAGATGAAACTTCATATTCAAAATAATTTCACAACCGAATTGCCAGCAGATCCAAGTGAAATCAATATTCCAAGACAAGTAGAACGTGCCTGTTTTTCGTATGTAACACCAAAACAGCCGTCAAATCCTTCCTTGATTCATGCTTCTGCCGAAGTCGCCAATCTATTAGGATTATCTCAGTCAGATATTCAATCAGATGATTTTTTAAATGTTTTTTCAGGTAAGACAGTTTATCCAAATACAAAACCCTTTGCTCTGCCTTACGCAGGACATCAATTTGGGAATTGGGCAGGACAACTAGGAGATGGGCGCGCCATCAACCTAACCGAAGTCACTCATGATAATAAATCCTACACCTTACAACTAAAAGGCGCAGGACCTACACCATATTCTCGCACCGCCGATGGCTTTGCGGTATTGCGTTCTTCCATCAGGGAACATCTTTGCGCCGAAGCGATGCATTATTTAGGCGTTCCCACAACCCGTTCACTTTCACTAATGCTTTCGGGAGACGAAGTTCTACGTGATATACTATACAATGGAAATCCAGCTTACGAAAAAGGAGCTGTCGTTTGTCGAGTAGCACCATCGTTTATACGTTTTGGTAGTTTCGAATTATTCTACTCACGCAACGATCGTGTCAATCTCAAATTGCTGACAGACTTTACCATCAAGCACCATTTTCCAACTATTAAAAGCGAGGGTATAACAAAATATCTTGACTTTTTTCAAGCAATTACTAGAACAACACTAGATATGATTGTGCATTGGCAGCGCGTTGGTTTTGTTCACGGAGTGATGAATACCGATAATATGTCAATTCACGGCATAACTATAGATTACGGACCTTACGGATGGTTGGAAGATTACGATCCAAATTGGACACCCAATACAACAGATAGGCAAAATAAAAGATACCGATTCGGGAACCAACCCGAAATTGCATTGTGGAATCTTTACAAATTAGCGAATGCTTTATACCTTTTAATCAATGATGCCAAACCACTCGAAGAAATCTTAAATGCTTACAGTGTCGATTATCAAAAAGAGTATTTGAATATGATGCGAAACAAAATAGGCTTCAAAATAATAAAAGAGGAAGATGCTATTTTAATAGAAAACCTAACAGAATTACTGCAATTGGTAGAGACCGATATGACTATTTTCTTTAGAAATCTAGGAAACATCCAAAAAGAAGATACCACAGAAGCTGCTTTCGACACAATCAAAGAAGCTTTTTATAACGAAAAGGATATAACAGAAACAACCTTAAATAATTGGCATACTTGGCTAAATCATTATTCGGATAGAATCAGTGAAGAAATACTTACTGACGATGAAAGAAAGCAACAAATGAATACTGTAAACCCAAAATATGTATTACGAAATTATATGGCACAGCTAAGTATCGACGAAGCTGATAAAGGCGATTATTCTCTAGTAAATGAATTTTTCGAATTGCTTAAAAAACCCTATGACGAACAACCTGACAGCCAAAAATGGTTTGCCAAAAGACCCGATTGGGCCAGAGACAAAGTAGGTTGTTCGATGTTAAGTTGTAGTTCTTAATCAGGCTTGTAAACCAATAAAAACATAAAAATCCTAAGCTTGCTTAGGATTTTTATGTTAGATTTATTTTATTATTTTAAAATAGTAGCTAGTTCTATAATTTCAAAATTAGGATCATGCTTTATAAATTCTCGTAGCATGGCAGCGTGACCAGCACCAAGAAGTACCATAACTTTATTGTCCTTACTCTCCGTCAGTTTCTGAATTAAAGAATACATATAAAGATTTCTTCTATACCATTCAGAGACCAAATAAGCGCCTACAAAATTATCAACTTTACCTGCTCTATTTGCCGTTCCAAGATACCATTCAATATTTTCGGCATTAGATTTTGTTGTATTTATATCTACAAGAAGTTCCGTCAAGTTATATTTCGCAATTTTTTCATTTTGAGAGTTTTCATAATAAGCCATCGTCTCCAAATTACTTTTTAATAACCCCACCTGATTGGCTTCTGTCATACCTTTAGTCAAACTATCATAAGGGAAATTAGTCTGATTGTAATCAATACCAAATAACCTTTTATGACCTAGTTTTTTAGCAGATCGTAATGCTAATTGTACAATTTCGTCTGCATTTTTTTTAAGGATGCTATCAGTATTTCTATTATAAAATTTATCAAGCTTGTCTTGTTTTTCATAATTCCATTCCACAAAAACTTTGTCAGGACCAAACTTTTTAATTTTGTTAGTAATGTTTTCTAGTTCCTTTTGGCTTTTGTCAGTCATCACATTAAACGTATTGACTTTAGCGACATCGAGTCCTGGATTTTCAAAATGGAAAGTTCCTATTACTAGGATTTGTTTTTTCTTAGGTTGAGCAGAAACTGCATTCAATGTAAAAAGGACTAATAATAAAATGATTTTTTGCATGATGATTTGATTTAAATTCTATGCTAAAGTAGCAGTGATTTAAACAACATCTTCTAATTTTTGATGAACACCAAATTCCAAATTACCAACTAGTCAAATTGATATAAAAAAAAGGTTGTGTACCGTTTTTGAGTGATCATCCCCAGAAATTGATGTTTCATATAAATATTGTTTTCATTAAAAGGTATAATTGTATTTTTGATATTATTCTAAAGCTACTATGAAATTAAAAATTCCTTTCTATTATCATATTGTCTTATTCTTAGGCTTGTTTGTCGCTCTTTACATCTGGGATATTGGTGTAGGAGAAAAAGATGGAGCTTCTATTCTTAATAAACTATTCTTTCTGTTTTCATTTAGCCAATTACTAGCCCTTTTTGTGGTGTATAGTATTAATTTTTATACTTTTTGTAATTGGTTTTTAAACAAGAAAAAGATTTTTATTTACTTACTAACCATTCCTATTTCATTAGTTCTTTTTGCAGGAGTTCGATACCTTTTTCAAGAGGTAATTCTTTTTGAAATTATTGGAATTCATAATTATGTAGAGAAAAGCAGAGAAATAGAATTCTACATCAGAGATAATTTTTTCTTCGGATTACCTGCTTTGATTCTAAGTTCTTTAAGTTTTTTATTCTGGAAATTTCAAGAAGCTTATCAACAGAATCAAGAATTGCTTTTAGAGAATAAAAAAGTTGAATTTCAAATGCTGAAATCTCAAGTTAGTCCTCATTTTTTATTCAATACACTAAATACATTTTATAGTCAATTGGTTGGCAAAGATGATGAAATGGCTTCAGATGTTTTAGTATTGTCAGATTTACTTCGCTACGTAATTACAGAAACAGATAAAGTGGAAGTATTACTCTCTAAAGAAATTCAATTTGTAGAAAATTATATTCATTTACAAAAGAAAAGATTTGAAGATCAGCTTTATCTAGATTTTTCAATCGAAGGAGATTATACATCTGAAAAAATAGTACCATCTGTTTTAATTCATTTTATAGAAAATGTTTTTAAGCACGGAACACTAAATGATCCTGATAAAAAAGCGATTATTACAATTAAAATAAATGAAGGTTTTCTAGAAATTTATACTTTCAATTATAGTATGGGAGGAGAGCATTATTATTCTACGGGTATTGGCTTTGATAATTTAATGAAGCGTTTGGAATATGCCTATAAGGATAAATTTGTACTTGAAAATACAGCAGAAAATAATATCTTTAAGATGTATTTGAAAATCCCTTTAAAAATAAGTTTATGAAATTCAAATGTATAATTGTTGATGATGAACCGCCAGCAACTCGTATTTTAAAAAACTATTTAGAAAAGGTTTCTTTTCTTGAAGAGGTTGGTGTTTTTAATGATTCATTAAAAGCATTAGAATTTTTGAATTCCAATAAAGTTGATGTGGTTTTTTTAGATATTCAAATGCCTCAGTTAACAGGAATACAATTTTCTAAAATTATTTCTAAAGATGTAAAAGTTATTTTTACAACTGCTTACCCTGATTTTGCATTAGAAGGATTTGAGTTAAATGCAGTTGATTATTTGCTGAAACCAATAGCTTTTGAGCGTTTCTATCAGGCAGTTTCAAAATTGAGTTCTGATGCTAAATCCGAAGTTGAAAACAGTAGTTCGTCAGAATTTATTTTTATAAAAACAGATGGTAAAAACAAATTTCAGAAATTACTTTTAAATGATATTTTGTATGTAGAGAGTCTCCAGAATTATGTTTGTATTCATACTTTAAAGCAACAGATTATCACACATTCGTCTTTGAAAAATGTTATTGAATCCTTGCCTGAAAATGATTTCATTCAAATTCATAAATCGTTTGTCGTGGCTTTAAAACAAATTGATTCTACAGATAGTTTTTCTGTTTTTATCAATAACAAAGAATTACCAATAGGAGCAACGTTCAAAAATGTATTTTTCGAACGTATTGATCAAAATAAGATATAAAAAAATCCTAAGCTAGCTTAGGATTTTTTGTTTTTACCAAAATTGTATTTTACTTTTTCTACTGGAGAAGTTTTTCCGTTGCCTTTTGGGAATTCTTTTTTGTTAGGTTTTTTGGCACCAGAACCAGATTTTGATGGGCTTTGGTCTCCTCTGGATTTTTCTGCATCCTTTGGTTTAGCTTTAAATTCTGGTCTGTCTTTTGAAGTTGCTGCCTTCGGAATTTCTGCTTTGTGTTTAGCTAAAACTTCATTTGGGTTTTTAGGGTTTTCTTTGGTTCCTCTTAAATGAATTACCAACCCGTTTAGGAAATTGCGTAAAACCTGATCGCCACATTCCATGTAGTTTTCATGTTTTTCATCACGGAAAAAAGCTCCCAATTCAGATTTTGAAATTCTAAAATCTACCAATTCTAAAATTTCTATTATTTGATCGTCGCGTAACATCAAGGCCACTCGAAGTTTTTTGAATATATCGTTATTTGTCATTTTTTATTATTTAAAGGGCAAAGATAAGCATTTGCAAATTATGAATTATGAATTAAAAATTACGAATTACTGCTGTATAAAATAAATAATCGCGCAGATTTGAAAATACATTTTAATTCTATTATTTTTGAAAGATAAAGTGATACTATTCCTAAAGATTATTTTTTACTATGAAGAAATTTTTAATGTCTTTTGTTTTTTTTGTTTGTTTACAGTTTGCACAAGCACAGACTGGTCATGAGATTAAGATTAATTTGAAAAATTGTAAAGATACTATTGCTTATTTAGCTTTTTACCAATTTGATAAATTGTATATTTCTGATACTTGTAAAAAAGTGGTAAATGGAAATATTGTTTTTAAAGGGAAGAAGAAATTAGACAAAGGTGTTTACTTTTTACTCAGTCAGGACAAAGGGAATTATTTTGATTTCATTATTGATGATCAATCTCAAAAACAACAAATTACTACGGACAAATCTAGTTTAGTAGAAAATTTGAAGGCAATCAACTCTAAACAAAATGAAAATTTCTTTAATTATATTCGTTTTGTTTCTGATAAAAACAAAGAATTCAACAGCTTTAAAAAAGCTATTAAAGAGGAAAAAAAATCTGATTCAACTAAGCTTATCGCTAATGAATTAAAAGTTTTGAATGAAGTTATTCTGCAAAATGATTTAAATTATATTACTCAAAACAAAGGCACCTATCTTTCAGAAATACTCAATTTAAAGACTGAAAAAATAGCTAAGGATGTTCCAAAAGCTTCCAACGGCAGACCCGATAGTATTTATTCTTATACATATTATAAAAAACATTTTTGGGATGGAGTTAATTTCGAAGATGATGCCATGTTAAATAATCCATTTTTTGCTAATAAAATAAAGCAATATTTTAATACCACTGTGGTGCAACATCCAGATTCGATTTGTGCGGAAATTGACAGAATGATGCTAAAAACGAAGCAAGGAACTAAAATGAATATGCTGTTATTGGCTTATTTTACTCAGACCTACGAGATTCCTAAAATTATGGGAATGGATAAAGTGTTTGTATATATGGTTAATAATTATTTTAAAACAGGAAAAGCCAAAGGTGTTTATGATGATAGTGTAATCAAGATTATTATAAACAGGGGTGATGTTTTGGCACCATTACAACTTGGGAAAACTGCTCCCGAATTGTATATGATTGATATACCTGGGCATGATAAAATAGCTAAAATGGGTTTTGATACAGCAAAAACAAGTGATGAAATAACCAAGATTTATTATGCCAATAAGGACGAAATTGAAAAAACATACGTGACATTATCCAGTATAAAAGCAGATTATTTGATTCTTCTTTTTTGGGATGTGGACTGTGGTCATTGCCAAAAAGAAGTACCTAAAATTCTCGAATTATACCATGATTTATTGAAAGAAAATAAAGCTGTTCAGGTTTTTGGGGTTTATACTCAAAACGAATTTGATAAATATAAAAAATACATTGTCGACAATAAGGTAGATTGGATTAATGTTTATGATGGAGTTCATATCAATAACCTAAAAGACAAATACGATGTAGTGACTACACCCGTGATTTATATTTTAGATAAAAATAAAGTCATTAAAGCTAAAGGAATTGGTTCAGAATCTATAAGAAGTATCATTACTCAAATGGAAAAAGAATATTCTAAAAAGTAAATTGCTTTAGAATCTTTGCTAAATTTTTAATAACCTAACCACAGAATTGCATTCGAAAAACCATCTCTCCATAGTTTTTCATTGTGATGACCACCTTTTATAATTACTTTTTTATTAAGGTGTAAGCAATAACAGCGATTGGTATTTAGTAAAAGTTCGATGTGGTCAAGATCTTTAACCATGCTGTCATCATTTCCTTCAGAATCTCCACAGAGGAAATAAATTTTGACTTTTAGTTTTTTACTATTGGTAGTTAAGTCATTTATTTCTGTTCGGTTAATCCAAAAGGCAGGAGAAAAAACACCTGCTTTTCCAAAAACTTCTGGGTATTTTATAACGGCATAATAAGAAGTTAATCCGCCCAATGAACTCCCCATAATTGTGGTGCTTTTGGCATTAGGTTTTGTTCTGTATTTTTTATCGATTTCAGGTTTTAAGGTCTTTACAATAAAATCGAGATACTTATCGGTTTCTCCACCACCATATTTTTCGTTTTTATAAGGAGTTAATTCGTCGATGCGTTTTTCTCCGCCATTTTCAATTCCTACTACAATTACTTGAGCCTTCAAACTATCTAGTTTCTCATCAACATTCCATTCTCCTGCATAAGAGGTTTTTTTGTCAAATAAATTTTGAGCATCATGCATATAAATAACAGGATATTTTTTGGTAGAAGTTTCATAGCCTATTGGTAAATACAACCAAATTTTTCTTGTAGTTTTCAATTGAGGTACTTCCATTGTAAAAATTGAAACTTGTTTGGAAGCGGTACTTTCTTGAGCAGCTGTTATGCCAAAAATTAGAAAAAACGGAATTAGTATAAATATTTTCAAGGCGAATTTATTTTAGATTTAGAAAAAATGAATATTTTAGCTAAAAATACTAATTTGATGAATACCCAGGAAGAAAAAATAAAGTTATTATCGGAGATGATTGCGTTTTCAGTTGTCGATGGCAGATTGCATGAAAGAGAATATCAATTTGTTTGGATAGTGGCTCAGGAACTAGGTCTTAACAAAAATGAATTCAATGAATTGTTTCATCAAGAATTGCCTGACGGAGTTATCAAATCAGAGTTTGAAAGGATTCAGCAATTTTATCGTTTGGCATTGTTAATGCATTGCGACGGTGTTTTGCATTCAAAAGAAGAAGAAGCCATTCGCCAAATTGCAATTAACATGGGATTGAATCCAAGTGCTACTAACCGTATTTTAAAGATGATGAAAGAATCTTCTAATGCGATGATTTCTCCCGAAGTACTTTTAAGCCTTTTCCAAGAGCAACTCAATTAATGAATTTGTTCTTGTAATTTTTTTATCTCATCACGGAATTTTGCTGCCTGCATAAAGTCTAAATCTTTTGCGGCTTTTTCCATTGCTTTTCGTTTTTCGCGAATCAATTTTTCTAAATCTGGTTTTGACATATAAGCAGTTTCGGGTTCTGCTGCTGCATTCATAATATGTCCCAATTCGTATTCTACCAATTTGTTATTGGTAAAGGCACTCTCAATTTTTTTATTTAAAGCCTGAGGGACAATATTGTTCTCTGTATTGAAATTGATTTGTTTGGTTCTTCTATATTCAGTTTCATCAATTGTTTTTTGCATGCTGGCTGTGATTTTGTCGGCATACATAATTGCTTTTCCGTTTAAGTTCCTTGCGGCACGACCAATAGTTTGTGTAAGTGAACGGTGGCTTCTTAAAAATCCTTCTTTGTCAGCATCTAAAATTGCTACCAATGAAACTTCAGGTAAATCCAATCCTTCACGCAATAAATTCACACCAATTAAAACATCAAATATTCCTTTTCGTAAATCCTGCATGATTTCAATTCGTTCTAAAGTATCTACATCTGAGTGAATGTAACGACAACGAATGTTTACTTTAGTTAAGTATTTAGCCAACTCTTCAGCCATTCTTTTGGTCAAAGTGGTTACTAAAACACGTTCGTCTAATTCACATCGTTGCTGAATTTCTTCTATCAAATCATCAATTTGATTCAAACTTGGTCGGATTTCAATAATTGGATCCAATAATCCCGTTGGACGAATAATTTGCTCTACATAAACACCATCACATTTTTGTAATTCATAATCAGCTGGCGTTGCCGAAACATAAATAGTTTGGTTTTGCATCGCTTCAAATTCTTCAAATTTCAATGGTCTATTGTCCATTGCTGCGGGTAATCTAAAACCGTATTCCACCAAATTTTCTTTACGTGAACGGTCACCTCCATACATGGCATGTACTTGTGAAATCGTTACGTGACTTTCATCCACAACCATCAAAAAGTCTTTTGGGAAATAATCCAATAAACAGAAAGGTCTTGTACCAGCTTCTCTGCCGTCGAGGTAACGGGAATAATTTTCAATTCCTGAGCAATACCCCAATTCCCGAATCATTTCTAAATCGAAATTAGTTCGTTCTTCTAAACGTTTTGCTTCTAAATGTTTTCCAGTCTCTTTAAAATAATCTACTTGTTTGACCAAATCCTGTTGGATTTCCCAAATTGCATTTTGCAACACATCTGGAGAAGTTACAAACATATTAGCTGGATAAATAGTAAGTTTTTTGAAGCGTTCAATGACTTTGGAAGTCTTGGTGTCGAAACTTTCGATTTCTTCAATTTCATCACCAAAAAAATGAATCCTAAATGCATCATCGGCATAACTTGGATACACTTCAACTGTATCGCCTTTGATTCTGAAATTACCAGGAGTAAAATCTGCTTCTGTTCTGGAATACAAACTTTGAACCAGACTTTTTAATAATTTGGTTCTTGAAATGATTTGATTGGTTTCGATAGCAATGACGTTCTTTTGAAATTCTACAGGATTTCCAATACCATAAATGCAAGAAACAGATGCGACCACAATAATATCCCTGCGTCCCGATAGGAGCGAAGAAGTAGTGCTTAAACGCATTTTTTCAAGCTCTTCATTAATAGACAAATCTTTTTCGATAAAAACCCCTGTAACGGGCATAAAAGCTTCTGGTTGGTAATAATCGTAGTAGGAAACGAAGTATTCTACAGCATTATTTGGAAAAAACTGTTTGAACTCCGAATATAATTGAGCTGCCAAAGTTTTATTGTGAGCTAAAATTAGAGTTGGCTTTTGCACTTCCTGAATTACATTGGCAACTGTAAATGTTTTTCCTGAGCCTGTAACTCCCAAAAGTGTTTGGAATTGTTCACCTGCCTCAATACCTTGAGCTAATTTCTCAATAGCTTGCGGTTGATCTCCTTTTGGACTATAATCTGAAACTACTTTGAAATCCATGTGCTTTTTTCAAGGTTTAGAATTACAAAGTTACAAAGTTTATTGGCAATGACTAGATTGCAGTTTGAAGATTTGAGACAATAAATTGTAAATTGAGATTAAAATCTTAAATCTGCATAATGTAGTTAGAAAGCTTAATTACTCAAACTTCCAGTTTTCTTGCTGTTCTTCGGTTAAAAATGACCAAGCAACAAATCGGCTGGTTTTTTGGCCTTGAGCCATGTCAATCGTTTTTATAGTTGCAGGTTGTACTTTGGCTAATGTTTTATAAATGCTTTTTAGGTTATCACTTTTAGAAACTAAAGTGGTAAACCATAAACATTGCATAGGGTATTTGGCACTTTCGTAGATCATTTGTTTGATAAATCCGAGTTCACCTCCATCACACCACAATTCGGTATTTTGACCACCGAAGTTCAAAACAGGTTTGTCTATTTTCGGTGCTTTTGGATTCAAATTATTTACTTTTCGAGTAGTGCTTTTTTGTGCTTCTTCGGCAGAATTATGAAAAGGCGGATTGCAAAGTATAAAAGTAAATCTATCTTCGGGTGTGATAATGTTTTTAAAAATAAAACGAGATTCGGTTTGTTGTTGTAAGCTAATAGCCTCGATTAGTTTTGGATTAGCTTCAATAATTTTACTGCAATTTTCGATAGCCTTTAAGTCGATATCAGTACCTACAAAATTCCATCCATAAGTTGCATGACCAAGAATAGGGTAGATACAATTTGAACCTACACCAATATCAAGACCCAATACATTTTCCCCTTCTGGGATTTTTCCTTTATTAGATAAAGCCAACAAATCGGCTAGATAATGAATATAATCTGCACGTCCAGGAATTGGCGGACAAAGATAATTTTTAGGAATGTCCCAATTTTGAATACCGTAATCCGTTTGTAATAAAGCTTGGTTGAGTAATTTTACAGCTTGAGGATCACTAAAATCAATTGTTTCAATGTCATGCTTATTAACAAAAACAAATTTCCCTAGTTCGGGATTATTTTGTGTTAATAGTTCAAAGTTATATCCAAATCGATGAGGATTTCTTGGATGTAAACTTGTCTTTTCGGTATTTTTTATTGATTTCATTTTCTAAATTTCGGTGCAAAGATAGTGAAACCATTTTTGTAATCGGTATAACAGTTGTTTACAGCTATTTTTAGGATGAGAATGAAGTTTGTTTGCGATTTATTAACCACGTAAAATCTTCTCCATTTTTCTGCCTTTTGCCAACTCATCGACCAGCTTATCCAAATAACGAACCTGCTTTGTCAAAGTATTTTCGATTTCCTCGATACGATATCCACATATTACACCGGTTATGAGTTGAGCATTTGGATTTAGCGTAGCTTGTTCGAAGAAGGCTTCGAAAGTTACTTTTTCAGTTATAAGTTCTTGAATTTTATCGTCATCGAAGCCTGTTAGCCATTTTATAACCTGATGCAACTCTTCTTTTGTTCTATCTTTCTTTTCAATCTTTGCGAGATACAAAGGATAGACAGTAGCGAAAGTCATTTTTGCGATACGTTGATTGTGAGTGTCGAGATTATTCATGTTTTTTATTTGAATGTTATTCTTGTAGGCTGTTTTTATAAACCTTCGTATTATTTAGTTCTTTGCATTATAAGGAATATAATTTTCCCATTGCCACGGTGTGAAACTGTCACCAATGGAATACTTTAAAAGTTCCTTAAAAATACTTTCGCCGTTATCATTGTTTGTCATTATGATTATGGCAATTTTTTTATCTGGAAAACAAATAGAATAATGTCCCCAACCATCATCGTGTCCCTCTTTAAAAAAAGCTCTTCCATAAGGTGTCTTGAAAACGCCAATACCCAATCCGTAACTTAATGCTATGGCGTCATTGTCTGTGCTATCAATTTTTGCAAGTGGCCCAAATTGGCGCCTTGATTTGATACGGACTTGTGCTGAAGTCATCTCTATAAAAGCGTTTTTGCTAATTCCTTGTCCTTTTATTAATGCAGTAAAGAATTTAGTATAATCGGAAAGTGTTGTGCTCAATGAACCTGCTGCATTTGGGTTTTGAGTTTGATTGAGTTCATATGGTTCTCCATTTCCATTATGTCCTAAACAAATGTTACTATCAAATTTTTTCTGCCAAATGTAGCTTGTATATTGCATATCCAAAGGTTTGAAAACTCTTTCTTGTGCAATCTCTTCCAGATTCTTTTTTGTAATCTGTTCCAATACAAATTGCAATAAATAAAGCCCTTCGCCTGAGTAACTATAACGTGTACCTGGTTCAAATTTTATTTTAAGTTTTTTATCTTCTTCAATCCAACGCCAATTGGGTAGGCCAGTAGTGTGTGTGAGGCACATTCGGGCAGTGATTTTTTTATATCTCTCGTCATTCTGTAAATCTTTATAGCCACGTTTTTTGCTGGTAAAATCATAATCGGGTAGAGGTTTGGAGAGATATTGATATAAGGGTTTATCCAAATCGATAATTTTTTCATCAACAAATTGCATTACAATATACGCAAAAACAGCTTTTGAAAAGGATGCTCCGTACATAACAGAATTCTGTGTGAGTGGCTCTTTTTTGGGAACATTTGCAAAACCATACGTTTTACTAAAAACGGGTTTATTGTCATTAAAAATAGAAACTGCAACTCCTGAAACATTTGCAGCTTTCATCAAATAATCAATTTTATGCTGAATGCTGTCAACGGAGATTTTTGTTCCATCAATGCGTTTTATTGTTTGTCCGAATGATAAACTTGCGAACAGAATAAAAGTCAAAATGAGTATGCTGTTTTTCATAATGGATCTTTTTTTAAGGTTACAAAAAGTTGTGAATAAATTTAAAAATGACCTCTCAGAATCGGTTGTATGGAACAGGTTTCAAATAGTTTTTTCACAGCCACATGTTTTGCTTTTGACAAAATTAAGATCTTAAGGTTAAGTGTTTTTTGCTAAACGAAAATACGATAAATAACCTTAATTGTATTTAAAACTCTACAGAATCAAGTTGTTAACTTAGTTATAGGTGTATAAAGTTGATGGTATAACTATACTAAATAGTAGGCTATACTATACTAATATGGAGGTTAACTATAACAAATGATAGGGTATGCCATACTAAAATGAAGGCTAGCTATACTAAATGATAGGTTATACTATACTAAAACAATGGCTACACTATACTAAATGATAAGTAGTACCATACTAAAATGTAGGCTGTCTATACTAAATGATAGGTTATACTGTACTAAAATAATGGTTGTACTATACTAAATTATAAGTGGTACTATACTAAAAGCATGGCTGTACTATGATAAATTATAGGTGGTACTATAGTAAAAGATAGGTTCTGCCATACTAAATATATAGTTGTACATGGTAAATGTATATGCAAACTATATAAAACGTATAGTTGGCTATGTGTTTTGTATAGTTTACTCCTGCAAAAGTGCAGTAAATAAATAGTTACTTATGAAACCGAATGCCCTAGCCCCGATAGAGCCGATATCCTTTTTGTATCGATGACAATCGAGGCAAAAAGATAAAGGCGAAAGCGGGAATAGCTCCTGAAAAATAATAACCCATACATTTTTGGAGTTCTAAATCTCTTCAAATGTATGGGTTATGTTCAGTTTGTTTAGAGCAACTTGAGTACTCTATTTTGTGGAGGATGTTATTTTTTTGTCATCTCCATATAGTCCAAGACCAAATTTGACAACGATTTTAATCCTGTTTTTAAAGCTTTGTCGTCAATAATAAATTGAGAGGTATGATGTGGACCAGATGTTTTAGAATCGGCGCCTTTTGGTAAACCACCTATAAAAAAGTACATTCCCGGAACTTTTTTCTGAAAGAATGAAAAATCTTCTGCACCAGTTATGGCGGGTTTCAATAGTACGTTTTCCTTGCCTGCAGATTTTTCCAGGGTAGGCAACATTTCGGCAGTTAGTTTTTCGTTGTTATAAGTAACAGGGTAATAATGCTCGTAAGGTAGGATTACATCGGCAGTAGCGCCAGCAGATTCGGCAGTTTTTTCGGCTACTTGTTTGACTCTGTCGTAAATTAGTTTTTGATCCGAGTCTGAAAAAGTTCTTACAGTACCCAACATTTCTACTTTATCTGAAATTATGTTGTCACGGTTTCCGCCATGAATAGAAGCAATGGTTACTACAGCAGGATTTTCGGTGATGTTTACATTACGGCTTACAATGGTTTGCAGATTATTGATTATTTGTGCCGAAACAACGATCGGATCAATAGCAGACCAAGGGGCAGCTCCATGAGAACCTTTTCCGTTTACAGTAATTTTAAGAGATCCTACGGCAGCCATAATTCCGCCTGGACGATAGCCAATTTTTCCAACTTCAGTTTGTGCATCCATGTGTAATCCAAAAATCACATCTACTTTTGGATTTTCCAATACTCCTTCTTTGATCATAAGAGCTGCGCCACCTTCTTCGCCATAAGGAGCCCCTTCTTCGGCTGGCTGAAAGATAAATTTGACAGTACCTTTTAAGTCTTTTTTCATACCCGATAATATCTCGGCAACCCCCATCAATATCGCTACGTGAGCATCGTGTCCGCAAGCGTGCATAACTGGAGTTTCTTTTCCGTTATAAGTGGTTTTTACTTTTGAAGCAAATGGTAAATCATTTTTTTCTTCGACAGGTAGTGCATCCATATCAGCTCGAAGAGCTACTACTGGTCCGGGTTTATCTCCTTTCAAAATCCCCACTACACCTGTAATCCCCACACCGGTTTTTACTTCAATTCCTAATGATTGTAAATGTTTGGCAATCAAAGCAGCAGTTCGTACTTCACGGTTACCAAGTTCTGGGTTTTGATGTATGTCGTGTCTCCAGTCGATTACTTTTGGTTCAATTTTATCTGCTGCAGTGGCTATAGTTGTTGCATAGTTTTTATTCTGTGCGGTTGTCTTATTGCAAATTACCGTGCTAAAAAACAGGACAGCCGATACACTCAATAGTTGGGAAAGTTGATTTGTTTTCATTTAGGAATATTTTATCTCGTTTATTATTTATGGTTTTTTGGTTTCACCTTTTATTATTTCTGCTAATTTTTTCTTTAATGGTTCAATTTATGATGCCTCAGTTTGTCTTGAAAAACTCTTAATTAGGGACTATTTATTTAAAATTTAAGAATATTTAAAATCCTGATTTTAGCCATTTGTATTGCGAAAAAACAATTGTTTTCCCAAAAATAGGATTTAATTTGTTAAGTAAAGTGTGTTTGTTGTCTTTTTTGTTAAAAATATTATTAGTGTAGTTTGTTTACTAAAATGGTTTTTTTATAATTAAAATATTGTTTTTTGAAACCAAATGCCCTAGCCCCGATAGAGCCGATATCCTTTTTATATCGATGACAATCGAGATAAAAAGATAAAGGCGAAAGCGGGATTAGCTCCAAAAAATGATACTCTTTATTTATTGTAGTTATAAATTACGAATGAGTGTTTTGTGGTAATCATGGTCCTATAAATACAATAAATAGTATAATTGAATGTTTTATATATAGAGGTTTTAATTTTTTAAAGTTTAGATGATATGAAAACAATTTTGTTTTTAATAATGCTTACAGGTATTTCCTTGCAAGGATATGCGCAGGAGGAATTCAATACTAAAAGTATTGCCATTCCAAATAAAAAGATGGATATTAAAAAGGCTAATCCGCCCGAAGAAATCAAGCCAAAAATAGAGCTGCCTGTTGTTGAGAAAAAGCCAGATCCTTTTGAAATTAATCCGGAAGAACTTTTTAAAAATAGAAGTTTATACAAAGAGCCAAAGGATTCGGTAGGAATTTATTATAGACGAAACCAGTATTTAGGAAGTTTTAAAACAAAAACTTTTGCCTCTACAGTTCGTTTTCGGGACGCTGCTTTTGTAGATGGTGATAAAATTAAAATATATCTGAATGATAAGGTGATTGAAGCTGAAGTTCGTTTGGATGGAACCTTTAAAGAGTTCAAAATAAATTTAGTTCCAGGAATTAATAAAATTGATTTTGAAGCTTTGAATGAAGGTTTTGCGTCACCAAATACGGCTCAATTTGAGGTTTATGATGATAAAGGAACTGCTATTACGAGTCAGCCATGGAATGTGGGTACTGGATACAAGGCTACAATTGTATTGGTTAAGGAATGATTTTAAGTTAATAAAGAAAAAACCTCGTTTTAGATAACTAAAACGAGGTTTTTTTATGTAATAAAATGATCGTAATACTGCTCTGAAAATGTTAATCCATACATTCCATTAATAATAAATCCCCATCTGTATAGGTTAGTTTTACTAGTCCATCTTGGACAACTTCATTGCTGCTTCCTGTTCGGTATCCAATAGTGAGGGTGTCATTTTCTAAAGGATAAACTAAGTTTTTGGAATTGATTCCGTTTACAACTCCAACTGGAATTAATGAAATTGGAGTACCAGCGGTATACCATTTTTCAAACGTATTGGGAAGCAAGAATATTTTGGAATGGTCGTCGAGAATTACAATTTTTAGTAGATCACGATAGCGAACAATATTTGTAAGATTGGTAATGGTATGATCGGCACGTTTTCCTGTGGCCCAAACAACATTTGCTGCTGGAATTTGTCTTTCGATGAGGTATTCAAAAGCTTTTTCCAAGTCGGTTTTGTCTTGGTCTGGAGTATGTACAATTTCTATTGGATATTGTTTTGCTTTGTAAATTTCCGGGTCAAATCCACGATCGAAATCACCTAGTAATACATCGACTTTAATTCCCAATTCCAATACTCGTTCTATTGCCGAATCGAGTACGATTACCAATGGAGACCATTCAAGTAGTTGTCCTAATAATTCGGGATTACAAGCGGCACCGTTGGCAATAATTAAAGCTGGTTCTTGGTCGTCGCGAACGATATGGTGTGAAGACATATTTAATTACGAATTATGAATTGACAATTATGAATTAGTAGTCAAAGATAGTGTTTCTTGATTCGTAATTCATAATTGATAATTCGCAATTTTTTAGTGTAACTACTGAATAGTATAGGTATCAGAATCTATTTCAGAAAGATGGAAAAAGCCCAATGGATAATCATCTGGATTGGTTTGATTTACAATGTTTCCTCTTAAGGTAGCTGGTGGGGCCGAAAAAGGGTTTCCTCCATCGGAGCCAGCAATGTTAAGTAACTTATTCATGTAATTATTGTATTGTTCCGTGATTCCTTGTATACTGAATTCTAAAACATCCCCTTTTTTGATTTTGTCGTCTCGATAGAAAGCAAACATTTGATTGCCTTGATAAAATTCGTCAGTAAGTACTCCATATTCAGGATAGGATACGTTAGCATTTTTGGCTCCTACAAGATAAAAGTTATCCTCGGCTCCGTTGTCTTGCCAATAAAATTTAATTTCATAAACATCTTTGCCTTCAATTCCAGGTTTTACAGATTGCTCAGTAGATGCTATTACTGGTGAAGCCATAAACTTAGAAGTTGAGGTGTACGTTTGACCTTTATAAACTACAGTAAGAGCATAGTCATTATTGATAATTGGGTTGAAATTGTTGCAAATATATTCTCCTGTTTGTCCGTCTTCGATAAATTGAAAAGTAACTGGAGTTCCTAATGTTGTGTTGGTAACAGTAACAGTAGCCCCTGTCGCTACAGGGATAGTATTCGAATAATAATCGGTTGTGGTTGTTAGTTTAATTTTTTGAATGTTTCCTGTGGTTTCTTTTTCCCATTTGATTGAAGCATCTATAACTAATTTTGGAGGTGCTGTGTCTAAATCGACATTGATAACATCTTCGCAACTTACAATAGATAAAGAAGTAATTAGTAGTATTATAAAGAGTTTTATGTTTTTCATGGTATTAGAATTTAAAATTATATGAAACAGATGGAACTGCTCCAAAAATGGATAGTTTTACAGCTTCGTTTGCTCCTGTGTCTACATTTTCTCTGAAGCTAATAGAGGCGGCATTTTTTCTATTATAAACATTATAAATGCTAAAAACCCATTCGCCTTGCCATCCTTTCTTTTTAAGCGGTTTTGGTGTATAAGTAGCTGATACATCTAAATGGTGATATAATGGAAGGCTGCTTGCATTTCGTTCGCCATAATTCGGCACTTTAATATCTTGATAAACATACTTTCCATTTGGAAAGGTTACAGGTTGACCTGATTGGAAAGTGAAGTTTCCTCCAAAATTCCATTTTGGGCTTAAAGTGTAATTTCCTGTAAAGGCTAAATTGTGTGTTTTATCATAAGCAGAACGATACCATTCGCCATTATTGATACCTATTTCGTCTGGAGTTCTTCCAGGTGTTCTTTGTTGTGATTTTGATAAAGTATAAGCAATCCAACCATTGAATTTCCCTGTGTTTTTTCGCAGTAATATCTCTAAACCATACGAGCGCATTTCTCCATTAAGAACTACTTGTTCGATGGCTTCGTTGGCAATTAAATTGGCACCATCTATGTAATCCATTCGGTTTTTAATTTTCTTGTAAAAACTTTCCACTTCTAAAGTGTATTCATTGGATGCAAAATTATTAAAATATCCCACCGCTACTTGATCTGCAATTTGTGGCTTGATGTAGTTATCACTTGGGGTCCAAATATCTATTGGGGTTGGAGATGCTGTGTTAGATACCAATTGCAGGTATTGCACCATGCGGTTATAACTAGCTTTAACCGATTGGTTTTGACTTAATTCGTAAGCTACAGAAAGGCGAGGTTCAAAGTTGTCAAAACTAGCAATACTTTTGTTTTTTTTGTAAAAAGTAGTTCCGATTGGAGTTCCTTTTTCGTAAATTTTTAATTCGGAATCGTAAGCTACAGGTTGATTATTTTCGTATAAATTAACTGTAGAACTTCCTAATCGGTTAAAAAGACTATATCGTATTCCGTAGTTGATAGCCAATTTATCGGTTATAATTTGTTCTGCTTCTACGTAAATACCATTTTCAAACGCATATTTCTTTTCTAATTGTTTAAAGTTAACACTAGAATTAGAACCACTTGGATCAATTGTTCCTGGATTGAAATCATAATAAGTAGAGTTAAATCCGTAGTTAAGTTTTAAGTTATTAGATAGGTAATGCTTAAAATCATATTTTAAATTGTAATTTCTAATTCCTGAATTCCAGTTAAACCCAAGGAAATCAAGTGTTAGCCCGTAATAATAATCACTATATATAAGAGATAAATTCGAGAATATTTTATCATTAAAAAGATGATTCCATCTCAAATTTAATGTTGCGTTTCCATACGTATTAGCAAAAGTTTCATTTAAAGAAAAGACATCCCGACCAAAATAACCAGAAAGGAATAAACTATTATTAGTGTTGAGTTTGTAATTCAGCTTTGTATTTAAATCATAAAAATAGGCTGAGTTGTCGTTATTCGCCAATTTTAGAAACAAATGCGCATAGGAAGCACGACCTCCAATTAAGAAAGATCCTTTGTCTTTCACAATTGGTCCTTCGGCAAGAATTCGGCTGGTAATTAATCCAATTCCTCCATTCATGTGGAAATCATTACTATTCCCGTCTTTTTGATAAATATCTAATACAGAAGAAGCTCGTCCACCATATTTAGAAGGAATTCCGCCTTTGTATAATTTTAAATCTTTTATAGCATCGGGGTTAAATACAGAGAAAAATCCAAAAACGTGAGATGAGTTAAAAATCATTGCTTCGTCCAAAAGGATTAAATTTTGATCAGCACCACCACCACGAACGTTAAAACCAGATTGTCCTTCACCAGCATTGGTAACTCCAGGCAGAAATAATATAGATTTTATAACATCAACTTCTCCCATTACAACAGGCATTTTTTTGATAGCCGAAATAGATAGTTTGTTAACACTCATTTCAGGTTTTCGTATGTTGGCTGTTGTCTTTTCAGTACTAATAACTACTTCCTGTAAAAGATTTTCGTTGCCAGTTAATTTGAAATTCTTTTTTGAGTTTTTATTCAATTCAATAGTTTCTTCGATAGTTTCAAATCCCATTGATGTAATCTGAATTTTATAGTTCCCTGCAGGCAGTGTTATGGAGTAGAAACCATACTCATTTGTCATAGCGCCTACTTTTAATTCTGGTATTAAAACATTCACACCAATTAAGGTTTCATTACTGTTAGAATCCGATATGATTCCGCTAAGAGTAAATTTTTGTTTGTGCGTTTCGTCATTTTTTGCCTCTTGTGAGAAAACAGGAAAGGAAAAGAGCAATAACAAGGAAATGTAAATAACTTTCTTTATAATCATTTTTTTGGTTTTGATTTTGCAAATATCAATAGATTGCAATTAAATTCGTACTTAAGATGTGTTAATCTATCGTTAATATCAGAACATGAGAATTTGGATAAAACAAAACCATTTTGTCAAAACAACAATTTTGACAAAATGGTTTATATATGATTTGTAATTAGCTTTTAGCTTGACTTATATAATTATTTGCAATTCCCAATACGGGGATTATTAATTGAACTACATTGAAATTGGTATTTGCTTTGAGCGTAAGCAGGAGTTGGATTATCAGTAACTTCTAATGGTGATAATGCTTGTCCGTTATAACTTGGCATTGTAATCTGTTCAGCTGAACCATTTCCTAATGCAACATTTTTACCAGCAGCACTTCCATTAAAACTGTAGTCGATAAGCGCGTCCAAAAGACGGTAAATACCGTAGTAATCATAGGCGTCAAATGCTGTTTGGGTATTGGGTAAAGTATGTTCGGCAGTATAGGTATAAGTTGGGAGTACACTCTTTTTTATTAAAATAAAATCTTTTTCTGAATTTGAAATATTGATATTTTTGAAAATATCAATAGCTAGCCTATGGTCATTGGTTACATCATCATCATATACTTGCGTAATTAATTTTGTATTTGCTGGAAAACTTTGTAAATCTTCGTCTGTGATTTGGTGTGCATACCACTGCGCCATTGTAAAAATAAAACGACCGTTTTCTCCCCAGCCTTCGTCGATAAATCCTTTATGTGCTAAAGCAAAAGAAGCTCCTCCTCCAAAGGAATGACCCATAAACCCAACTTTAGAAGTATCAATTATATTTGGATAATCTGTTACCGCTTTTTTAAAGCTTTCCCACAAAGTACTGTATCGCTCGTCTATGGTCACGCCTGTTGTTGGATATGGGGCAAAAACAACAACATATCCTTTTTTTGCTATAAATTCATATAATCCAATATTGTAGCTACTTTCTTCACCACCATAGGGATGCGAATAAAATATCGTAGGCCTTGGAGAATTTATCTCCTTTGGATAAAATATAGTTACATTTTTTCCATTATATAATGGACTTGGGAACGATACCTTTGCTACAGTATATTTTCCATCAGCACCATATCCGCTTTGTGGACGTGAAATAGGGCCAGCTAAATCATCATCAACATTAGAAGGTGTGGTCGGTTCTGGATCGTTTTTGGAACATGAAGAAATAAGAAATACAGTTAAAAGAAGTTGTAAAATAACTTTCATAAGCTATGGTTTTACGGTTAGTTAGCTATTGGATAATTTTAAAGATTAAAGGTTTAATTTGTAAATAAAAAATTAAATTTAGTATTCTACATTTCCTGAATTGCCAACGGAAGATCTTCTGTTTTTTCTTTGGCTCTCTTTTTTCCAATTTTATCTACTCTGTATTAGCTAGTCAAAAGACGATTTATCCATTTGTATCACTAAGTGTTCGGTAATGGGTTTTTAGTTTAATGGCTCATATCTTTTTTTTTATATTTTAAATGGGTAAGATTAAATGGCTAATAATATTAGTCAATTAGTATATACATCTTTTAAATAATGCAAAAAAAACACCCGTTTGTTGCGGATGTTTTCAATTAAAATTAGTTCATGTTTATCTTGATGAAATCACTTTTTGGACGCTGCTTTCTCTATCAGTAGTAACTTTTACAAAATAGATTTCATTTTTTTCAGCATTTCGATTAAGGTTCAATTGAACCTCTTTGTTCAAATTACTGTTCGGTTCTTTTTTTGATAGTATTTTGTTTCCTTGAGAATTAAATACTTCAATTAATACTTGAGATGAATAATCAAAATTGTATCTAACAGTGAGTTGGTCTTTGAACGGAACTGGAAACACTGTAAAACCTACTTTTTTGGCATCATCACTTTTTAAAACTTCTTTTGTTGAAGTTGCGGCTGCAATTTTACCAGTTGGAGCTGGACAATCAGTTACCCTGTTATTGCAATTAGCTGTGGCAGCACAGCCTGCTCCAGTTGTAACATCAATTCTTGGATTGATTCCCGCACCAAGTCCATTAAAAATTACAGGTGTGCCTGCTGCAGCAACAATTGTATTTGAAAGAACATTATTCAAGTATAATTTGTAGCTTGTTCCCACAGATGGGCTACACACCTCGATACTACCTGTATTTGGATTTGTACCGCAGAGTGACGGGTCTATTATTTTTAATGATGGGGTAATGGCTGCTGGATTAACTGTAACTGTAACCTCACTCGTTGCAGTCCCGCAAGAAGGAGTGTAGTTGCTGGTAACTGTTAATGTAAAAGTTACTGAGCCAACTCCATTTACATGTACTATTGGAGTAGCCGTAGTTCCACCACTTGATACAGAGCCAACAGCAGTATTCGTTGCTGATCCTGCTTTAACTGTCCATAGCGCATTTCCATTGGAAAAACTTCCGCTTAAGTTGAAATCGTTACCACCAACTTCTGGACATTCTGCTGGCGGAGCAAGTCCTGCACTGGCAGTGGGATTAGGATTTACTGTTAGAGTTCCTGGATCAGATGCTGTACAACTAGTACCAGTTTTAGTAACTACAGCTGTATACACATTGCCGTTGTTGCCTATTGCTAATGTACCAGTAGTGTAAGTTGGGTTTGTTTCACCTGGAATATCATTAGCTCCCAATTTCCATTGATAAGTGTAGCCGGTTCCTACTAAATTAGTCACACTAAAAGTTGCTGTTTGGCCTACACATGCAGGCTGGTTGGCTACTAAAGGTGTTGGATTAGGGGTTATGGTAACATCTACAGAATTGCTTGTTGAATTACAAGTTGCATCATCTGATTCAGAACTTATAACATAATATCCCGTACCAGAAGCTAAGCCAGACCAGGTTAATGGTGAGCCATTACCAGCTTTAGCAGATTGTACCGTAACTGGTGCTGGTGGGGCTCCAGGAGTTGAATCTTGATACAGCTGGTAGTTTATTCCAATTACTGATGATGGTGTTGATGTAATGGTTCCTGTATTTGGGCTTGCACTGCAAATACTGCTTCCAGTCAATACAAGTGGTACAGGGTGTCCTCCAAAGGTGTGATTTACAAAATCCTGTAAAGAAGCATCTATAGACTGTGAATTCCTTGTTTCTAATAAAAAACTTGAAAAACAGCCTTCAATGTCCCTGCCTGCTACATTAAGTTTGATTTGCCCTAAAAAGAAAGCGCCAATTGGATATTGGGCTTCAGCAGGATTTTTATAGGCCCATGTTTGACCATCTATAGTTACCCCAGTAGGAACAGTAACCAGTCCTGAATTTACAATTGCTTTATCATCAACTGAAACGGGAAGAAGTTTAAAAGGTCCATCTGTAGCACCAGCGCCCCCAATGCCAACCCATTGGTAGACTCTGACTCCACTAGTTCCACCACCATTTGTGAAGTTGCTCAAAATCAAAATATCTCCAATAGCATGTGTCCCGGTAAATGGACTCGCTTTTTTCCCATCACCTGTAGAGGCAACATTATTAAGGAAGAACCAAAAACCTATTTGGGCATCTCCATTAATAGAAGCTCTGTCTCCAAAAAAGTATAGATAATCACCAATAATTGCAGCACCTGCATTAGAAATATCCCCTTTGTTGTTGGTTTGACCGTTAGTCCATTCCCATCCACTTGGGAGTATACTGGCATCTTTGGATCCTGTTGTGAACTGACTATCATTAGTGTTGTTGTTATCATGCACAAGAGCTTTCTTGGTGATGGATGCTGCATTTAAAACAGCCGCCCATTCATTTGCATTGACCTGAGCATTGCTTCCATTGGTAAGAGTAATTGTCTGTCCCCAAGAAGCGAAACCTGATAAAAAAATCAAGAGAAGACTAAATAAACACAATGAACTTTGCAGGATTCTATTAAATCTCCTTTGTCCGCCTAATTGTGTTTCTCTATATGATTTCTGTAAATTTAACTCAGTACTATTTCTTTTGGAAAGCAAGCAATATTTCATATCACTCCAGAATGTTTCCAAAAACTTAAAAGTCATTTTTCTTTTCATAATAATTCGATTTTAAGTTAAACCTAAATTATTAGTAAAAAGTTTTAGTAGAAATTGTGGTTTCGAGAGAAGGTAAATTTTTGTTTCATTTATTTCATTTTTTAATTAGACATCTTATAATTTGAGAAAATCATACGTTTATAAATTAGTTTTACACGTGAATTTATACACTAAAAATATTGGAAAATAAAGGTTGAAATAGATTGAGATGGGGTATTAAAAAAAATATTCTATTGTGGGGAGCAATAACTAAATCCTTTTTTACTAGTCTGTAGGTGTAATAAAATTAAAATCAGATATTTAGCAATATTAAAGGTACTGAGTAAGTTTGAGGGTTAATCAAAATATTTGATTAAATCGGGGAAAAACAATTATATCCGACAAACGACTTTTGTATTTAAGAAATTACTTGTTTTGTTGGTGTTATTGTATTTATAATCAGTGTTAATTTGTTGTTTTTTGAAATTGTTCTGCTAGTTGTTATATAACAACTAGCATTAATTTTTTGATTATACTTCTTGAATTGCAAAAGAAAGATCTTCTGTTTTTTCTTTGGCTCTCTTTTTCCCAAGTTTATCTACTCTGTACATTAACAATATGGATATAATCGAAATGCAAATAATTATAATTCCCAAAGTATTGTAATGTTCCAGCGGACTAAATTTATCTTTTTGTACGACAATTGTTCCGGCAAAAGCAGCTGCAATACCACCAGCTATTTGCTGCAATGATGAATTAATACTCATAAAGGCTCCTCTGTCCTGCATGTCAGGGATTGCAGTTACCAAAGCAGTGGATGGTACCATACGTCCCATAACTCCCATCATCATTAGTACATTTACACCAGCAACTATCACAAAGGGAGTAGCTCCAAGATTAGTGTATATGGCAATCATTACAATGGTCCATAAAGAGCCGAATGCAAATATTTTGTATTTGTCTATTCTATCACTCAGTTTTCCGATTAAAGGCATTACGATTAATGTAGATAAACCAGCAATCATAAATACCATTGGTAATTCATTTTCGGTTATTTTTAAATTATTAATGGCAAAAGCACTACCAAAAGGCATTAGCATAAAGCCTCCAATAGATAGTAAGGCTGTGGCTGTAAAACCAACTCGATAGTCTTTTTTTGCAATAGTATGGATTAAATGTTTGAAAGCTGATTTGTCTCTTTGTATTTCTAAATGTTTTGTGATTGGCTTTAGTTTAACGGCTATAATCAATGCTATAATTCCTGCCATCGCGGCTACCCAGATAAACGGAGCGTGCCAACCCCAAGCATTAGCAATATATAATCCAATTGGAATTCCTAAAATCTGACTGGCACCAAATCCCATTTGTACGAACCCCATTACTCTTCCACGTTGCTGAAGAGTAAATAGATCAGCTACGATAGCCATTGAGATGGATCCGATAACTCCTCCAAATAAACCTGTAATGATTCTAGCGGCTACTAATAATGGGTATGAAGAAGCTATTCCGCATAAAATGGTACCGGCAATAAAACCAATATAGAAGAATAATAATAATTTTTTTCGATCAAATTTATCTGCAAAACCTGCTGTAAGCAGACCCGAAATTCCAGCACTAAATGCATAGGCCGAAACGACTAGTCCAAAACCAGCTGGTTTCAAATTTAGAGATTTCATTAAGATATCACCCATAGGAGACATAACCATGAAATCCAGAATTACTGTAAATTGAGTGATAGCCAGTAAAAAAACTGCTAATTTTTGATAAGATGTAAATGGGGGTGCTTGAGTATTTTTTTCTTTCATTTCTTTTGTTTATTCTAATGCAACACATTCGAAATTGTGTTTGTCAATAAGGTTAATTATTTCTTCTTCGGACAAAGTGTTACTTACAATTCGTAAAACGCAATCAATGTCTTCCTGATCAATATTCCATTCATGTATTTCGGAATGTTCATCCAGTGTATTAATTACTTTTTGTTTGTCGTTTTCGGTTTTTATATTGGTTGCAAAAACCAATACGTTTTCTAAATGGTTTTCCATAGTTGATTATTTTATGGTGTCAATGCTTTTATAACTAGTTCGAAGGATTCTTCAGTAGCTTCTTTGGTTAATTTAAAAGGTTTTCCACTAAAATTTTTGCCTTCATTTTCAAAACGTAATAATGAGTATAATGGGCCATAAGCAATGCTCCAGAATACTTCAGGGCTAATTGGTACTAACTCTTTTTTGGTAACAGCATTTTGGAAGAACTGAGTCATTATAATTTTAAAATTAGCAAGACTTTCTGTTAAAATTAAATCCCTGTAACTCGAATGACTTAATAATTCCCAACAGGCTACCTTTAGAGGGTTTTTTTTGGCAAAACGAGCTCTGTTTTCCCATTGTTTGCGTAAACCTTCTTTGAAAGGCATTGTTGATGAAAAGTCTTTGCCCATTTCATGAAAAAAGTCTTGTCCAATTTCAATTCCGAGTTTTTGAATTAAATCATCTTTGTCGGAATAATAGATGTACAAAGTGGCGACGGATATTTCACTGTCTTTAGCAAGCCGATTCATGCTAAAACCTTCGATGCCTTTTTTTGCGAGCATTTCGATGGCTTTTTGCTTTACGATTTCTTCTTTGTTGATGTCTCTTGTTCTCATGACTTTTGTTTTGATGAAGTAAAAGTATTAATTATAAATGAATGTTCGCTTACTTATGGAAAAATAATTATGTTAAATTTTTTGATTTGAAAAGAAAGAGATGAGTTACAACCAAATAAAAAAGACAACCCTTTCGAGTTGTCTTTTGAATAAATATATAAACTAAATAAATTAAGCTGTTTTCAAAGCTGTAATTTTATCTAAAATCGTATTGAAAGTTGTGCTTGGACGCATAGCACTGCTTACTAATTCTGGATTTGGTTGGTAATAACCACCAATGTTTTGTGCTTTTCCTTGTGCACCAATTAATTCACTGTTGATTTTTGATTCATTAGCTTCAAATTCAGCAGCAATAGGAGAGAAGATCGCTTTTAATTCAGCATCTTTTGTTTGAGCAGCCAAAGCTTGTGCCCAATAGAAAGCTAAATAAAAGTGAGAACCTCTATTATCAATTTGTCCAACTTTACGAGCTGGAGATTTATCGTTAGCCAGGAATTTATCATTAGCTTCGTCTAATGTCTCAGATAAAACAATCGCTTTTGAATTGTTTAAAGTTTGACCTAAATGCTCTAATGAAGCTCCTAAAGCTAAGAACTCACCTAGTGAATCCCAACGTAAATAACCTTCAGTGATAAATTGCTCAACATGTTTTGGAGCAGATCCACCAGCACCAGTTTCAAACAAACCACCACCATTCATTAAAGGAACAATAGATAACATTTTTGCAGAAGTTCCTACTTCAAGAATAGGAAACAAATCTGTTAAATAGTCACGTAATACGTTTCCAGTAACCGAAATAGTATCTAAACCTTTGATGATTCTGTCTAAAGTAAATTCAGTTGCAGCGATTGGATTAAGGATACGGATATCTAAAGATGTTGTATCGTAATCTTTAAGATATTTTTCAACTTTAACGATCAATTCTCTATCGTGTGCTCTGTTTTCGTCTAACCAGAATACAGCTGGAGTGTTAGATAAACGTGCTCTGTTTACAGCTAGTTTAACCCAGTCCTGAATAGGAGCATCTTTAGCTTGACACATTCTGAAAA
The DNA here is from genome assembly GCF_002813295.1 of Flavobacterium sp. 5. Lineage (NCBI taxonomy): Bacteria > Pseudomonadati > Bacteroidota > Flavobacteriia > Flavobacteriales > Flavobacteriaceae > Flavobacterium > Flavobacterium sp. 5. The sequence continues at coordinate 767,038 of NZ_PHUE01000001.1, read as the reverse complement.
TGTCATTAGTTTCAACAGCTTGTTCCATTAAAACGTTTCCATTTGTATCAACAACACGAATAACTCCGTCCTCTTTCATTTGGAAAGTTTTGTCATGAGATCCGTATTCTTCAGCTTTTTGAGCCATCAAACCTACGTTAGGAACACTTCCCATTGTAGTTGGGTCAAAAGCGCCATGTTTTTTACAAAAATCGATAGTAGCAGTATAGATTCCAGCATAACATCTGTCTGGAATAATAGCAAGCGTGTCTTGTTGTTTTCCTGCTTTGTCATACATCTGACCAGAAGTACGAATCATAGCGGGCATAGAAGCATCAACAATTACATCAGATGGAACGTGTAGGTTAGTAATTCCTTTGTCAGAATTTACCATTGCCAAAGCTGGTCCGTTTTCGATAGCTTGCGTAAGTGCAGCTTCAACTTCTGCTTGTTCTGGTTGTCCGGTAATTTTTGCGTAAACGTCACCTAAACCATTACGGGTATCGATATTTAATTTTTTAAATAATTCAGCATATTTTGTAAAAACGTCTTTGAAATACACTTCTACAATAGCACCAAAAATGATCGGGTCAGAAACCTTCATCATTGTTGCTTTTAAGTGAACAGAAAGTAAGATACCTTCTTTTTTAGCATCTGCTATAGCTTCAGTAACAAAATCTTTTAAAGCATGTATGTTCATTACTGAACTGTCAATAATTTCTCCTGCTTTTAATGGAGTACTTGCTTTTAAAACAGTTGTAGAACCATCTTGAGCTACGAATTCAATTTTTACATCATTAGCTTCAGTAACAGTAAGGGATTTTTCACTTCCGTAAAAATCACCTTTTGACATCGAAGCTACTTTTGTTTTTGAATCAGCAGACCATGCTCCCATTGAGTGAGGATTTGCTTTTGCAAAATTCTTTACAGCTCTTGGTGCTCTACGATCAGAGTTTCCTTCACGTAAAACTGGGTTTACGGCAGAACCTAATACTTTAGAATATTTAGCTTTAATTTCCTTTTCAGCATCGTTTTGAGGATCTTCTGGGAAATTTGGTACTGTATAACCGTGTGATTGTAATTCAGCAATAGCTGCTTTCAATTGAGGTACGGATGCAGAAACATTTGGTAATTTTATGATGTTAGCTTCTGGAGTAGTTGCTAATTTTCCAAGTTCAGACAAAGCATCAACTGTTTTTTGATCTTCTTTTAAAAACTCAGGAAAATTAGATAAGATTCTTGCAGCCAGAGAAATATCTCTAGTTTCGATTTCGATATTTGAAGTAGCAGTAAATGCTTGAACAATTGGTAAAAATGAGTAGGTTGCCAATAAAGGTGCCTCGTCAGTAAGTGTGTAAAAAATTTTAGCTTTTGATGTCATTTTTTTATTTTTTTTAATCTAAATCATAAGTTTATAAACTGGCCTTATTAGCAAGTATAACGATTGAGATAAGGCGGGCAAAGATATGAAATGATGTTGTAATAGTGTTTTAAATTTAATATAAAAAAATAATATTAAATATGTATTCTGTGATATTTTTAATTTGATATTTTTAACGCCATTTGATTCTTAAATTATGATTTTTGACCCCTAAAAATTATCAAAAAAAAAGTCCCAAATTCGATATACATCGAAATGGGACTTTTTATTATTAAAGAAGTGTAGTAAACTATCTTCTTTTATCTCTAATCTTAGCTTTTTTACCAGTAAGTTGTCTGAAGTAGAAAATTCTAGCTCTACGTACAGCACCTTTCTTGTTGATTTCAATTTTTTGTAAAGCTGGTAAGTTAACTGGGAAGATACGCTCAACTCCAATTGCTCCTGACATTTTACGAATTGTAAAAGTTTCTGTGTTAGCAGAACCTCTTCTTTGAATTACAACACCTTTAAAAAACTGTGTTCTCGTTTTTTCACCCTCTTTAATTTCGTAGTAAACTGTGATTGTGTCTCCAGCTCCGAATACAGGGAATTCTTTTCTTGTTACAAATTCGTCTTGAACGAATTTCATTAAATCTGCCATTTTGTTTTATTTTATGGTTTTAAAAGAGCAACATTCGCGGATTTCGCCAGAGGTTGGTCTAATGAGGGTGCAAAAGTAATTATAAATTATGAATTATGAATTATGAATTATGAATTTTTTTAGGATAGGGCTATTTGGTAAATTTTTCAAAACAAAGAGCTTTTAGTGATAAAAGCTCTTTGTTGTAATTGTATCCCAAAAAATAATTTATGGAGCCATTTTGGCTTCTTTTATTTTTTGTATGGTTTGCGCTATTTTTTCATCTGTTTTAGCTTTGATATCACTGTATTTGTTTATGCCCAGTGACGAAGTCAATGTTTTGTCTCTTTTATCAAATAATTTATCAATTTGTTTATTGCGGTCTTCTTTTGATAAATTCTTTTCGTCGATAGTAAACAATTCCAATACTAATTGGTTGTTGGCATTTTCGTAGTATGTTTTTTCATCTTCACTTAATGCAATGCCATAAGTTTTGTTTAGTTCATTCAACAAGGATTTTTTATTTATTCCTTGCGCAAATGAAATAGATGATATGAAAAACGCAATAATTAAAATTGCTTTGAAGATTAATTCTTTCATGATTTTATACTTTTAAGGTTATTCAAAAGAGTGAACTAATTCTTATTTTAAAGTATAAATATACGAAAATTAATCGTTTAGTAAATCAGGTCTTCTGTTCTTTGTATGTTCGTAGGCAGTGTCTTCTCTCCATTTGTCAATTTTTGCAAAATGACCACTTAAGAGTACATCAGGAACTTTCCATCCTTTATAATCGGCTGGTCTGGTGTAAATAGGACCTGAGAGTAAGCCATCTTGAAAACTATCTGTCAGGGCAGATGTTTCGTCACTTAATACTCCGGGAATTAATCGGATTAAAGCATCAGATAATACAAGAGCTCCCAATTCTCCTCCAGAAAGTACATAATCGCCTATTGAGATTTCTTTGGTTATAAAATGATCTCGAACACGTTGATCAACCCCTTTGTAATGCCCACATAAAATGATAATGTTTTCATACATAGACATGGTGTTGGCCATTTTTTGATTTAGCGTTTCACCATCTGGAGACATATAAATGATTTCATCGTATGATCTTTCGCTTTTCAAATGAGTGATACAAGCATCTATAGGCTGAACAGTCATAACCATTCCTGCACCACCACCAAAAGGATAATCGTCAACACTTTTTTGTTTATTGGTAGTGTAATCTCTTAAATTATGAAAATGAACCTCTACCAATCCTTTGTCTATGGCACGTTTCATAATCGAAGCTTCAAAGGGACTCCTTAATAATTCAGGTAATACAGTTATAATATCAATTCTCATGTTGCTTTTTTAAGAACGGCAAATGTACAAATTAAACCCAAAATTCATGGTAGATTTCTAACATGCTTTTGATTTAACTAAAGCTCCATTCTTTGTAACTCAACTCTTTTTGAATTTTTTCTTCGATTCTCTCTACTAGTTTTTGGTTGAAATCTATTTTTGTAATTTCTTCAATCTTATCAATAGTAGAGGCAAAGGTATAGAGTGGTGCATCTGATTTTGCATTGGGAACTAAAAAAGGAATCATAACCAAAGTATCGTTTTGAACCCGAACCACGATTTTGAAGAAGTATTCAGGAACTGAAACTTCTTCATCGCCAATAGTAATCAAATTGTCTTGCAGAATACCTCCTGTTACTATGAAAAGCGCGGTGTATTTATCTGCCCAAAAGCGAACTTTTTGTTCGAGTCTATTCCATACACCTGCATTAAAGTCTCTGTTTTGGGGTGCTACATTCGAAGTAAGAAAGGTTTCTTTGTACGCCTCTTCAGAAAATTTCATATCGGCTGCAGGAACCAAATGTCCTTTGTCATAACCGGTGTCTTTGTAGTTTCTCCAATGTGCTGATTCAGTATCTACCATTGGATCTTGTTTAAAATAAGGTCGCTCGTAATGGTGTTCATACTGCAATTTACCTGTTAAATAATAGGCTGCCCATTCAGCCTGTTCGTGCTCTTCAGAATAGGATAAGAAGTAATGTTTATGTCTAATAATACTCATTAAGGAGTGTTTTTTTTGTGTTGAATACTAAACGCCAAACTGATCTAAATGATGGTTTATGTGAATCCACATCAATTTGTTCCAATCTTCATAAGTCATTTTTCCCCAAAAAGGATGATTCATTACGCTGATCGATTGTGTTCCTTCGGCAAAACGGCTAAAGTTTTTTATCAATTCGGTTTTTGCTTCATCAAAATCATAATGATCAATGAAAATAAACTCTTTTGCAGTTGGGCTATTTTTTCCAAAACCCTTAATAAAAGCGTTCTTTTTCAGTATTCTCCCCAAAAGTCTCAAAACAAAATTTACTTTCACTTGGTTTTCACCAAAAGCTACAATAATAGTTTCATTGGCATGTTTCAGCATTTGATCTGCTGACATTTTCCCCCACAATGCAGTACTCTCGGGTTTCAGCGTATTGATTCGGGCTATTATAGATTGGTTATCACTTTTATCGAATATAGAATTCATGTTTTAGTTTTAAAGTGTTTTAACAAATATAAAATTTATTTTGTCTGCATTGTTTTAATTTTTTGAAGATGTTCGGTATTATTTTTTAAATAATGTAAGGATTTAGCATTGTTTGTTATTTTAACATGCTAAATAGTTTTTTTTGTTAATTTTATAGCTTACTAATTTAAAAATATTTAATATGCGAGTTTTTTATAAGCTATTATTAACCAATTCATTATGTTTTGTCCTTTCGATGCAGGCGCAAACTATAAATGCTCAAAACAATGATGTAAAAATGAAAAATCCACTATTGCAAAGAAGTACTTTACAGTATCAGGCGCCAGATTTTAGTATTATCAAGGACGAACATTTTAAACCTGCTTTTGAATATGGTTTAAAAGTTCACGATAAGGAGATTGAAACCATTGCTAACAATCCAGCAAAACCAACTTTTCAAAACACTGTTTTAGCCTTAGAAACCTCTGGAGTAGATTTGAACAGAGCTACAGATATTTTTTATAATCTAACTGGTTCTAACACTAATCCTACCTTGCAGGCTATTGAAGCAGAATATGCTCCAATATTATCTGGGCACAATGATAAAATTTATTTAAACAGTAAATTGTACAATCGTTTCAAGGCAATCGATTTAAGTAAATTGAAAGGTGAAGACAAAAAACTTACAGAATATTATTTGCAGAAATTTGAATTAGCCGGAGCTAATTTATCCGAAGCAGATAAAGAAAAAATGAAGGATATCAATAAAGAGTTAGCTACTTTAAGTACTCTTTTTGGAAATAAATTGTTATTGGCTAGAAAAAACGGAGCCGTTTTATTTGATAATGTTGCCGATTTAGATGGATTGAGTGCTGGCGAAATTGAAGCTGCCAAACAAAAAGCCAAAGAAGCAGGATATGAAAACAAATATTTAATCGGTTTATTGAATACAACTCAACAGCCTTTATTGGTGAGTTTAAAAAACCGTGCTACAAGAGAGAAAATCTATAAAGCATCATGGTATCGTGCCGAAAAGAATGACGAAGGGGATACACGTGAGACTTTGGAGAAAACTGCAAAACTACGTTTACAAAAAGCCAATTTGATGGGTAAGAAAAGTTTTGCTGAGTGGAAACTACAAGATCAGATGGCAAAAACTCCAGAACCAGCTATGGATTTATTAGCTAAAATTGCTACTCCAGCTGTTGCCAAAGCCAAAGTTGAAGCCAAAGAAATTCAAGATTTAATAGATTCTCAAAACGGTGGCTTTAAATTGGAGGCTTGGGATTGGAATTTCTATTCTGAACAAGTACGTAAAGCTAAATACGATTTGGACGAAAGTCAAATTAAACCGTATTTTGAATTGACTGCCGTATTAGAAAAAGGAGTATTCTATGCAGCCAAGCAAATGTATGGAATCACTTTCAAGGTCAGAACAGATTTACCTGTGTACAATCCAGATGTAAAAGTATATGAGGTTTTTGACGAAAAAGGAACTTCTATTGCTATTTACTATTTGGATTTTTATACTCGTGACAATAAAAATGGAGGTGCTTGGATGAGTACTTTCGTTAATCAATCACATTATTTAAAACAAAAACCAGTAATTGTAAACGTTTACAATTTCTCTAAACCAGTAGACGGAAACCCATCTTTAATTAGTTTTGATGATGTGACAACTATGTTCCATGAATTTGGTCATACTTTACATGGATTGTTTGCGAACCAAGACTATACATCATTATCAGGTACAGCAGTGCCAAGAGATTTTGTAGAATTTCCATCTCAAATCAATGAGCATGCTGCATTAGACCCAGCAGTTCTAAAAAATTATGCGATTCATTACCAAACCAAAGAACCAATTCCACAAGAATTAATCGATAAAATTAAGAAAGCCGAAACCTTCAATAAAGGATATGATGTAACCGAAATTTTAGCAGCATCAACTCTTGATATGGCTTGGCATAGTGTTCAAAAAGAATCTGATTTCAAACCGACTTTGGTTTTCGAGAAAGAAGCTTTAGAAAAATATGGATTATTGGTTAGTGAAGTACCACCACGTTACCACACTCCTTATTTTGCACACATTTGGGGCGGTGGATATTCAGCTGGGTATTACGCATACACATGGTCAAAAACTTTAGATTATAATGTATATGACTGGATGCAAGCCCACGGTGGTATGACTAGAGAAAACTGTGAGCGATTCAAGAAATACATCTTGTCTGTAGGAAACAGTGTTGATTTAAACCAAGCTTTCAAAGAATTCATTGGTCACGATATGCAAATCGAACCATACTTAAAAAATGCTGGACTATTAACAAAATAGTTATATCAAATTCAATACATAGAAATGACATTCGTAAGGATGTCATTTTTTTTTGGAGCTTATTCCTGCTATCCGTTGCAATCTTTTTATTTTTAAAGGAAAAATAAAAAGGATTTCCACTACTATCAGGGCTAGGGCATTCGGTTTCAGAAAGATAAATAATGTGTTTTCTAATGAAGTGCAAAATATTTAAAATCATTATGTTTAGTTTTTCATATACTTAAACTAATTTATGTTTGATTATCTTAGCAGATAAGTACAATTTAGCATAATATAGGTTTGTGAGAATGACTAATGAGGCAGAATAATGTTACTTAGTATAATTAACCATAAATTAGTTTAAATTATAAATAATGTAAAATGAAAAAATCTCTAATTTTACTACTGATATTTTTTTCAATTGGTAGTATCAATGCCCAAGACAAAATGATTGTAAGACTAACAGAAATCGAGATTGACTCTAATTTTCTTAAAGAATATATTGAAATTCTTAAAGAAGAATCCAGTGCTTCCGTCGAAATAGAGCCTGGTGTTATTTCAATTTTTCCAATGTTTGAAAAGGATAATCCCACACAAATAAGAATTTTGGAAATATATGTTAACAAAGAAGCTTATGAATCACATTTGAAAACACCACATTTTCAAAAATACAAAAGCACTACACTCAATATGGTCAAAGCCCTTCGACTTATTGATATGTCAGTGATAGATCCAGCAACTATGAAAGAAATATTTTCTAAACTAAAAAGTTAATAATCAATTGAATTAGGATAATAGGTAACAATAGTAGCTATCGAAAGACTTTCAAAGGCAGTAAATCTCTGATAAATTATATAAAACCAACCTCGTTTTAAGCAATTAGAATGAGGTTTTTTTTTTGTTGCTGCAGTATTTGTCAAAATCATGGCTTGCCATGATTTTGATAGGAGCACCTACCCAAATCATAGGAGCACCTACCCAAATCATAGGAGCACCTACCCAAATCATAGGAGCACCTACCCAAATCATAGGAGCACCTACCCAAATCATAGGAGCACCTACCCAAATCATAGGAGCACCTACCCAAACCATAGGTAACACCTATGAAATCAAAAGGAGCACCTTTTAAATGGCTAGGAAAGCCTACCTTTTTTTGAGTTGTGACCTATTAAAACTAAAGGTGACCCTATTAAAATTGAAGGAGGGCTTATCAAAAAAATAGGCAACACCTACAAAATCGAGAGGCGAGCCTTAATAATAGTATGGCTGTCGTTATTTACAATTTCAGATTACTTTCGTAGAATGTCAAAATGAATTAGAGGAATACAATTTAAATGATTTGAATTTTAAACTTAAATGACTACAATTAAGACTTCTAATTTGAGTTAAAGTCTATTTCATAATTATTTCACAATATTAATTTCCTGTAGTATAATTCAATTATATTTACTATTGAATTTCTAAGTAATCAGTCAGTTAGATTTTTTTTTCAACTGGCACTAACCTAAAATATCTATAAGATGAATAAATCAGTAATGCTACTTTTTTTGGTATGTTGTAATGTCGCTTTTTCACAAATCGGGAAACTGTATTTGAAAGATTCAAAAATTAAAATCGGAAAAGAAAATACTTATGTTTATCAACCGCCCAAAGGAGTTGAAATTCCAAATGGAGCCAAAGTCAGAGTTCTATATAATAATGACTTCGATTTTACGGGTGCTACTGCACCACTGATAAAAAAAACAAATGGGTATGAGTTCTCTCTCAAAGTAACCGATTCAACTAAGTATTTTGTTGCAGCTATTATTGATGGAAAACAAGTAATAGATAATAACCAAAATAAGGGATATGACGCTTGTTTAAATTCATCCAACCCAAACGATATTGCAAAGTGTGCAATCGCTAGAATAGATCTTATAAATTACGCTAACAATACATTGACTTCGAAACTCAATTTAAAACTAGATTCAAAACCGGAAAGTATTATAGCAGAATATAATAAAGTATACGCAAAGTATCCGATGATGAAGGAAGATAAAAGTTATAATAATTATTTATACATAAAAGAACCTTTTGATAAAGAAAAAACCAAAGTTGAAATGTTGTCATTTGCCCAAAAATGCGCAAAAAAGAACTCGGAAGACTACTTGCTAATTGCCGCAAGACTTTATGGGACTCTCAAAATGACTGATGAAAAGAAGCAAGTAGAGGATCAAATCACTGCAAAATATCCGAATGGTAATTTTGAATCGAGCAAATTCTTTTTCGATTTTGCTAACAATCCAGATAAAACGGAAGCGTATATTTTAGAGCGTTTAAATCTTTATACCACTAGATTTAGTAATGTTCTTCCAATATACAAAGATTATTTTTATCAAAGTTTATTGAAAATATATGTGACAAACAAAGATTTTCAAAAAATGGAACAATACGAAAATTTATTGTCCAGTAAAGGCAAAGCGGCTTCTTTTTATAATGATTATGCATGGAATTTATCAGGGCAAGATTTAGTAACTCCTGCAAAGGACATTGATACTGCCGAAAAAATATCTAAAAGATCATTAGATATTTTATCTGATTTGCAAAAGCAATCTGATTTTCCTGAAGAATTAAATGAAACTTATAATATGTATGCAGACACTTATGCTTTAGTACTTTATAAACTGAATCGATTTGATGAAGCTTTTCAATATCAGGATAAGCTCTATCAGTTGGGAGGATTGGATACAGGTGGAAAAGAACGTTATGCTGGTATGATGGAAAAAGTTAAAGGTCCAGAGATCACAAAAAAATATATAGAAGAGGAACTGTCAAAAGGAACGAATTCCAGAGTGCTTCTTGCTCAATTGGAAACAATATATGGAAAACTAAATTTGCCTTTGGATAACTTTAAAGCCATTAAAGCAAAGTCTATTGAAACAGGCAATGCTAATGCAAAAGCTGATATTGTGAAGAAATACGGTAGCACAGATGCTATAAAATTTAGTTTGAAAAATCTGGAAGGAAAAGTAATTAATTTGTCAGATCTAAAAGGCAAAGTAGTAGTACTTGATTTTTGGGCTACCTGGTGTGGACCATGTAAAGCCTCTTTTCCTGCAATGCAGGATTTAGTAACGAAATACAAAGATAAAAATGTAGTGTTTTTATTTGTAAACACTTGGGAAAAAGGAAAAGATAATGAGACTACAGAAAAAGTTGCCACATTTATTAATGATAAGAAATACAGTTTTAATGTAGTTTTCGATTATGATGATGCGATTACTACAAAGTACAAAATAGAGGGAATTCCAACAAAAATTTTAATAGACAAAAATGGAAGCGTAATTGCATTTGGAACTTCCGAACAAGATTTAACACATCTTATTGATGAGCAATTAAGTTTGTAGATATAAGTATTAAAAAGGTTTTAGTTTTTACAGAATAACTCATTGATTACAATTAAATAATTTTGATATTGTTTGAATTGTAATCAATGAGTTATTTTTGCATAGAAATAGACAGAGATTGAATTGTGTAACAAAAACATGTTTTTAACAATAAAATAAAATACGATGCAAAGTTTTGGAGCAAGCAAAGAATTTATAAAAGACGATGAATTTGAATGGGAAGTGGTTGGCGAAGGCATCAAACGCAAAATTATGGGGTATGATGATACCATTATGATGGTGAATGTGCTTTTCGAAAAAGGTGCTATTGGAGTTCTTCATAATCATTACCATTCGCAAGTTACCAATGTAGCCAAAGGATCATTTGAAGTGACAATCAATAGTATCACAAAAGTGATGAAAGAAGGAGATTGTTTTTACATTCCGCCTCACGCAATTCATGGTGTGCTTTGTCTTGAAGATGGTTTGCTGATTGATGTTTTTAGCCCCATTCGAGAAGATTTTATGAAATAATTAAAGATTGGGTCAGAATTAGTATAGTATTTTTGCAACATGAATTTATCGAAAACGAATGTCTTGTTTATGGCAGCCTGTACTGGGCTTATAGTTGCCAATCTGTATTATTGCCAACCTTTAATTATTTTAATTGCCAAGGAATTTAAAATTCCCGAGGCCAATGCCGGGACAGTTACTTATTTAACTCAGGCTGGTTACGCTATTGGTTTGTTCTTTATGGTACCACTGGGTGATAAAATTGAACGTAAAAAGCAAATACTGGTAACTACTTTTGCCTCTGTTATTGCTTTAATTATTGCAGCTACTTCAAAGAATTTTTTTATTTTACAAATTGCTTCATTGCTTATCGGAATCACCTCAATAGTGCCACAACTTATTTTGCCATTGGCAGCTACTTTATGTGAGCCACAACAACGTGGAAAAGTAGTAGGAACTATTATGAGTGGATTACTCATAGGAATTTTACTTTCCAGAACATTAAGCGGATTCATTGGACAGGTTTTTGGATGGAGGTCTATGTTTTGGATTGCTGCTGGAATTTGTCTTTTGATATTTTTTGTTATTCAGAATACATTTCCAATAAATAAGCCACAATTTGAGGGTTCTTATGGTCAATTAATTCAATCGCTTTTTACACTTATAAAAACACAACCAGTTTTGCGGGAAGCAACTTTAATCAATGTGTTTGCTTTTGCTCAATTTGGTGCTTTCTGGACAACAATGGTTTTGTTGCTTTCAGATTCACCGTTTCATTTTAATAGTGCTACAATAGGACTTTTTGGAGTCGTAGGGGTTTCGGGAGCTTTAGCAGCACCATTAGTTGGAAAACTAGGAGACAAAGGAAATTCTAGGATAGCTGTTGGTTACGGTTGTTTATTGCTTTTAATCAGTTTTATTGTTTTTTACTTTTCTACCGAAAGTGTGATTGGAATTATCGTCGGAATAGTTCTTATTGATGTTGGAATTCAAAGTGTTCATATCTCAAACCAAACCCGGGTATATTCACTGTTACCTGAAGCCAGAAACAGATTAAATACTGTATTTATGTCATTTAGTTTTTTAGGAACTGCTGGCGGATCTGCTTACGGTTTATTGTTATGGAAGTTGGGAGGATGGCATGCTGTTACTATCGGAGGCGCTGTTTTGGCATTATTATCATTATTAGTTTACGGATTTACATACAAACCAAGTTCTAAAAAATAGAAAGCACAAATTGATATTGAATTAATTTGTAAATTTGCACCTCAATAAAAAATAAACAACATGGAAAACGGAATATACGCTAAATTCAATACTGCAAAAGGAGCGATTTTAGTAAAATTAACACACGATTTGACTCCTGGAACTGTAGGTAACTTTGTTGCTCTTGCAGAAGGAAACATGGAAAACAAAATAAAGCCTCAAGGACAAAAATTCTATGATGGTTTAAATTTTCATAGAGTTATTCCTGACTTTATGATTCAAGGTGGTTGCCCACAAGGAACTGGAACAGGAGATCCAGGTTATAAATTTGATGATGAGTTTCACCCATCTTTAAAACATGATAAACCAGGAGTTTTAGCTATGGCTAATTCAGGACCAGGTTCTAATGGTTCTCAATTTTACATCACACACGTTCCAACTTCTTGGTTGGATAACAAACACACTGTTTTTGGACATGTGGTTGAAGGACAAGATGTAGTTGATGCAGTTGCTCAAGGGGATTCATTAGATACTTTGGAAATTATCAGAGTTGGTGAAGAAGCTCAAAAATGGAATGCTATTGAAGCTTTCATTGGTTTAAAAGGTGCTCGTTTGAAAAAAGAAGCTGCTTTGAAAGCAGAATCAGAAGCAAAAATGGAAACATTAGCTGCTGGTTTTGAAAAAACTGAAAGTGGTTTACGTTACCAATTCATCCAAAGAGGTTCTGGTAAACAAGCAGAAAGTGGTAAAACAGTTTCTGTTCATTATGAAGGTTCATTGGAGAGCGGTAAAGTTTTTGATTCTTCTTACCCAAGAAAAAAACCAATCGAATTTAAATTAGGAATTGGTCAGGTAATTGAAGGTTGGGACGAAGGTATTGCTTTGTTGAAAGTTGGAGACAAAGCTCGTTTTGTGATTCCATCTGATTTAGGATACGGGCCAGCAGGAGCAGGTGGTGTTATTCCACCAAATGCAACTTTGATTTTTGACGTTGAATTGATGGACGTTAAGTAAGAGTTAGCAGTTTACAGTTAATAGTTGGCAGTGATGCTGAATATACAAATAGAAAATCCCAGACAATTATGTTTGGGATTTTTTTTTAGACTGTTTTCTTAGATTCTTAGTAGCTTAGCAACTTAGTAACTTAATTGAAAAAAAAAATGGATTTAACGTGGACTGAATTTGAAAGAGTAGAAATGCGAGTGGGAACTATACTTGAAGTCAATGATTTTCCTGAAGCCCGAAAACCCGCTTTTCAACTCACAATAGATTTTGGAAACACCATCGGAATCCGAAAAACATCGGCACAAATCACCAAACGATATACTAAAGAAGTTTTGATAGGAAGACAGATTGTAGCTGTGGTTAATTTTCCTAAAAAGCAAATTGGAAAATTCATGAGTGAGTGTTTAGTGCTTGGAGCAGTAGGTGAGGAGGGAGATGTTATTTTATTAGCCCCTGATTTCAAAATTGAAAATGGATTGAGAATTGGGTAGCAAGAAATAATTATTCACAAACAATTAGACAAAAAAATCAAAAATGGATAACGAAATAATCGAAGAAAAAAGGATTTGGACGAAAAGATGGTTTTGGTCTACAGTAATAATTGCTATTGGTTTTATATTGATTATAACTTCAAATTTTGATGATGTAGTAAATTTAGGTCAAGCCTATGCAGATCCTTTATTGTGTCAAAATGCAATTGATAAAGCCAATAAAAATGAGGAGGTCATTCAAAACTTTGGTAAACTTGAGTCAATAGATAAATTAGCGATTCTAGAAGGTAATACAATATATTCTAATGATAATAAAAGGATTTCTATAACTATTAGAGTTTCTGGAGAAAAAGAAAAAGGTAAAATGGATATTTTGGCAGATCGAATAGGTAAAATATGGAAATATAAATCTATTAAGATTCGCAATATGAAAATGAACAAAGAGATAGAAGTTAATAGTCAATAAGAAGTATCAAAAATTTATTTAGTCAAAAAACATCATAAAATTGTATTTTTGCACCCTTAAAAAAAATACAATTTCTATTCATGAAGCATTATTTTAATTTATTCAATTTCAATCAAAAAGTAGATTATAAAGTCGAAATTTTAGCTGGACTTACAGTTGCTATGACGATGATTCCAGAATCGCTATCATTTGCTATTTTGGCTGGTTTTCCTCCTTTGGTCGGTTTGTACGCTGCTTTTATAATGGGATTGGTAACAGCAATATTTGGTGGACGACCAGGTTTGATTTCTGGAGGTGCAGGGGCAACTGTTATAGTGTTGATTGCGTTGATGAAATCAAATGGATTGGATTATGTTTTTGCCGCAGTAGCTTTGGCTGGTATTTTTCAAATTTTGGTTGGTTTGTTCAAACTGGGTAAATTTATTCGGTTAGTGCCACAGCCTGTTATGTATGGTTTTGTAAATGGATTGGCGATTGTTATTTTCTTGTCACAAATCGAGCAATTCAAAACGATTGTAAATGGAGAAAGTGTTTGGCTTTCAGGGAACTCTTTGTATGTCATGTTGGGTTTGGTAACCTTGACAATAGCTGTTGTGATCGGTTTTCCAAAATTGACAAAAAAGATTCCAGCTTCATTAGCTGCAATTTTTGTGGTTTTTATAGTAGTGTTAGTATTGAATATAGACACAAAAACAGTAAAAGATATTGCTTCCATTAGTGGTGGTTTCCCTCCATTCCATATCCCCAATATTCCGTTAGATTTTAAAACCTTACAAATTATTTTTCCTTATTCCTTAATTATGGCAGGTGTAGGATTAACAGAAGGTTTGCTGACTTTAAATTTGGTAGATGAAATAACGGATACCAAAGGAAATAGTAACAGAGAATGTATAGCGCAAGGAAGTGCAAATATTTTAAACGGTTTTTTCTTCGGAATGGGCGGTTGTCCAATGATTGCCCAAACACTGGTTAATCTGTCTGCTGGTTCCAGAGCTCGGTTGTCGGGTATAATTGCAGCAATAACCATTTTGATAATTATATTATTTGGAGCCCCAGTAATCGAAAAATTGCCTATTGCAGCTTTGGTAGGAGTAATGATGATGGTGGCAATTGGAACCTTTGAATGGGCTAGTTTCCGAATTTTTACTAAAATGCCCAAACATGATATTTTTGTGTTAGTGATAGTAGCTTTGATTACTGTTGTTCTGCATAATTTAGCATTGGCAGTATTGATTGGTGTAATTATTTCTGCCTTGGTTTTTGCATGGGAAAATGCCAAAAGAATTCGTGCAAGGAAATATATTGATGAAAAAGGAGTGAAGCATTATGAAATTTATGGTCCGCTTTTCTTTGGTTCAACTACTGCATTTTCGGAGAAATTTGATGTTGTAAATGATCCAAATGAGGTCATCATTGATTTTAAAGAAAGTAAAATTATGGATATGAGTGCAATTGAGGCTGTTAATAAAATTACAGAGCGATATGCGAAAATAAATAAAACAATTCGGTTACGTCATTTAAGTTCCAATTGCAGACAATTATTGCAAAATGCAGATGCGGTTATTGATGTGAATATTCTAGAAGACCCAACTTACAAAGTAGCTGTAGAGTAACAAATTGATATTAAAATAAAAAAGGGTATTCTGTTTTCTAAGAATACCCTTTTTATTTATTTTTCAATAGGAAGATCACTTGGTCCCCATTCCGTCCAGGAACCATCATAAATTGCTTTTGGATTGTCCGAAATCAATTCGCAGGCCAATAAAACGATACAGGCAGTAATCCCAGAACCACAAGTAAATAATAAAGGCTGTTCGTTGAGGTTTAGGATCTCAGTCAATTCAGCAGGAGATTTGTATTTTCCATTTCGTTGTAGTTCTGTAAAAGGAGTATTTATAGAACCAGGAATATGTCCGCTTCTCATACCAGCTCTAGGTTCTTCTTGAGTTGCATGAAATCGATCTGATGATCTTGCATCCATCAATACTGCTTCTTTGGTTGAAATATTTTCTAGAATTTGCTCTTTGTTTTTAATCAGTTCAGGTTGAAATTTGCCTTCGAAATCTCCTTTTGAATAAGTATTTGTTTGCTGTTGATTTTCTGTTGGGAAACCTTCTTTAATCCACTCAGGAAGACCTCCATCCAATACATAAACTTCAGAATGTCCCATAGCTTTAAACATCCACCAAGCTCTTGGACTCGAATAAATTCCTAAAGTATCATAAACGACAATGATACTGTTTTTGTTTATACCTAATTTTTGACTCTCAGTAGTAAATTGCTCTGTAGATGGAAAAGTATTTGGTAAAGGATTACTTGTGTCACTAAAATTATTTTTGATATCAAATAGGCGAGCGCCTTTTATTTGCAAATCAGGATTTTGATTTTCTAAATTCGACTGATTTTGATCTAATCGGGCTTCGAGTATAATCAATTCTGGATTATTTAAATTTGCTTGAAGCCAAGATGCAGAAACGATTGGATGTGTCATTTTAGCTGTTTATTTTTGTAATTAATTGTTGTAAAAATTCCTGACCTTCTTCCCAATATTCCAAATTTGAATCAGAGTTGATGTGTCCTTGTTGTCCAATATTTATAAAATCACTTCCCCAGTACGAAGCCAATTCTTTGGTTCTTTCCAGAGATATATAAGTATCATTTTCAGTTCCAATTACAACTGTTGGAAATGGAACTGTTTGTGTAGGAATTGGTGAAAAATGTCTTAAAAAATCGGGAGTATGTTCTGGTGAATTTACATCGGCAGGAGCTACTAGTAAAGCGCCAATGATATTTGGGTTATTATTTTGAGAAACCCAGTGCATTACTAAAGAAACAGCAAGACTATGAGCTACCAAAATAGTGGGTTCATTTATTTGCTTAATGTTTTTATCAAGTTGTGCTAGCCATTCATCAAGTTGAGGTTCATCCCAATTGTCTTGTATTACTTTGGTCGAATTAGGGAATTTTTGCAGCCAAAAACTTTGCCAGTGCTTCTCTCCAGAATCACCAAGTCCCGGAATAATTAATAAGTGCGGAATCATTTTTTATTTCTTTTTTAAAGCTACTATTCTTTGAATTTCTTTGACAACCAATGGGAAAGCTGGCTCAGTCATATTATGTCCAAAACCTTGTAGTTCATACAAAGTAGTTTCTTTATGCCCCACAATTTTCATCATTCGCATCAGATAGGCATTTTCTTCATAGCGTCCCAACATTTCTAATTCTCTATCACCTGTAATTAATAACAATGGAGGAGCATCAGCTCGAACATGATACAAAGGAGCAAATTCATCAACAATTGGCTGGGTTTCTGGAATTCCTCTCTCTTTTCGAATTGCAAAATGTGTAATGGTTTGGGCACTCAACGGAATCAATCCTGCAATAGAATTAGCATCTATGCCATCAGCTTTTAACCATTTTTTGTCTAGTCCCACCATCAATGATAAGTAAGCACCTGCTGAATGTCCAGAAACAAAAATTAAGGACTTGTCACCTCCATAAGTTGCAATATTCTGAAATGTCCAAGCTACTGCAGCAGCAGCATCTTCAATACATTTTTGCACTTTTACTTTTGGCGATAATCTATAATTTACAGAAACTACACAAAAGCCTTTGTCCTTTAGTCCTTCAGGAAGTTCTTTGCTTCCTCCGGTTAAACCGCCTCCATGAAACCAAACTATTGTCGCAAATCCTTTGACATTTTTAGGGTAATAAATATCCACTACGCAACGCTCTTTGATATATGCACCTGTATTGGCTGTAGCTTCATTATAATAAGGGATGTTGCTAATTGTAGTGTATTCTGTTTTTTGTGCAAAATTAGATGCTGTTGTAAAAAGCAGTATTAGTATAAGAAATTTTTTTTTCATTTTTTGGTCTTAATTATTGAAAGCATAAAAATACTAATTTTTTTACAGGTTGCCAGTATTGATTTTATGAAGCAAAAAAAAAACACCTGAGAGGTTTTGAAAACTCTCAGGTGTACTATTATAATTTTATAGCTGAATGCTAACTAAACTGCATCATGATCCACTTTAGTTCTGGAAGCAATCTCTTTATAAGTTCCATTTACTAATTTCTCACGAATCGCTTCAAACGCAGTTAATGTTTGATCAATATCAGATAGAGTATGAGAAGCTGTTGGAATAACACGTAATAAAATCATTCCTTTTGGGATAACTGGATAAATTACGATCGACAAGAAAATACCGTAGTTTTCTCTTAAATCATTTACCATTACCATTGCTTCTGGTACACTTCCTTCCAAGTAAACTGGAGTAACACAAGTGTTAGTGTCACCAATATTAAATCCTTTGCTTCTCAAACCACCTTGCAAAGCATTTACATTCTCCCATAATTTGTCTTTCAAACTTGGATTGTCACGCAACAATTGCAAACGTTTCAAAGAACCAATAGTTTGGATCATTGGCAACGCTTTTGCAAACATTTGAGAACGTAAATTATATTTTAAATAATCAATAATGTCTTTATCAGCAGCTACGAAAGCACCAATATTTGCCATAGATTTTGCAAACGTAGAAAAGTAAACATCAATTCCATCTTGACAATCTTGCTCTTCACCAGCTCCAGCACCTGTTTTACCAAGTGTACCAAAACCGTGAGCATCATCAACTAACAAACGGAAATTGTATTTCTTTTTCATTTCTACAATCTCTTTCAACTTTCCTTGTTGACCGCGCATTCCAAAAACACCTTCAGTAATGAATAAAATTCCACCACCTGTTTCAGTAGCTAATTTTGTAGCACGCTGCAGGTTTTTCTCCATACTTTCAATATCGTTGTGTTTGTACGTAAAACGTTTTCCACTATGCAAACGAACTCCGTCAATAATACAAGCGTGACCATCAACATCATACACAATTACGTCATTTCTAGTAACCAAAGCATCAATAATAGACACCATTCCTTGGTAACCAAAATTCAATAAATAAGCTGATTCTTTCATTACAAAAGCAGCCAATTCATTCTCTAATTGTTCGTGATATTTAGTGTGACCACTCATCATACGTGCTCCCATTGGGGCAGCTGCACCGTATTCAATCGCTGCATCAGCATCGGATTTACGTACTTCTGGATGGTTTGCAAGACCTAAATAGTCATTCAAACTCCAGTTTAAAACCTCTTTTCCTTGAAATTTCATTCTTGGGCCTAAGTCTCCTTCTAGTTTTGGAAACACAAAATAACCTTCTGCTTGTGAAGCCCATTTTCCTAAAGGCCCTTTATTGTTCTGAATTCTTTCGAATAAATCTTTTACCATAATATATAATCTGTAGTAGTATTAATTTTAAGAAGTTGCAAAAATAATTATTTATACTTTATTAGCATCTTTTAAGCAAATTTATTTTTCAGGAGCAATTTCCTGCTGTCCATTACAAGCTCTCAGTCATAAACCTTTTTTTCTATTGTACTGGCAGGAGCTTCCTTTGGTCGCTCTACCAGCACAAGAAAAAATAGATTTATTCCATCGAGGCTTTCCATTTCCATCAGGGCTAGACAGCTGATTTTAGAATGTTTTTTTGGTTTTTTTTAAACAATTTATTATTAAAGTCTTTTGTTCTTTAAATGATTTGTATCATTTTGTCTTTATATTTGGACGCTAATATTCAAGAATGGATTCAACAATAAAAAGGAATGCCAAACATACCATGAAACAATTATTATACCTATTTACGATACTTTTTTTTAATCAATTGTATTCGCAAACTGTCGTTGTACAAACGATATATAAAAGTATACCACCCCAAGAGTTTTCATTAGAGAAAAATGATTTTATTTTTGATACAAAAGAAGGAACACTTTTAAAGAAAAATACTCAGGATAACATTGAAAACAAATATTATATCGAGTTTAAAAAAGAATTCTACGATGAAAACAATAATTTTTACTTTGTAGAATACAAAACTGATTTTAAAAAGCACAATCAAAATTCAGGCAAGAAATCAGATATTGGTATTTTTTCAATTATGTATGATAAAAAAGACGGGACAGTTTTGACTGTAGTTTTGAATTTTTTAGAAGCTGATAGTCCAGCTTTATATTTAACCGAAAAAGGGGAAGAGTCGCCAAAAGTTAAATCACTTTTTGAATAAAACACTAAAAACTCAATCAACGAGATGAAATTTTAAGCTATTTACCAACAATTTCTTTTCGAAAATGAATACCCCAATTTAAAATTTCATCTAGCAATGTTTTCATTGACAGGCCTAATGGAGTTAGAGAATATTCTACAGTTATTGGCATACTATCATAGAGTGTCCGAGTGATAATTTTGTTCAACTCCAAAGCTTTTAATTCTTGCGACAACATTTTCGGTGATATATCAACAATTTCTCGTTGAATCTCTCCAAACCTTTTGTTGCCAAATGTTAATGAAATAATGATGGGTAATCTCCATTTGCCTTGAATCACTTCTAAGGCGTCTCGTGTAACCATCATCCTTTGCTGGCAAACTGCTTCTTTTTGATTCATTTTTCTTCATTTTTTAACACACTTACTTCTGGGTAACCACTTACCACTGGGTAACTACTATACTTTAGGTAGTGAATTTAGGTACTTTTGAATTATAAATAAAATTTAAATTAAAAAAATTATGAAAAATACAACAACATGGGTTATTGACCCACTACACACCGATGTACAGTTTAAAATTAAGCATCTACTTATCTCTAATGTTACTGGTTCCTTCAACAAATTCGATGGAAAAATAGTTACCAATGGAGATGATTTTAATGATGCCAAAGTAACTTTTGAAATAGATGTTAAAAGTATTGATACCAATCAGGCACAACGTGATCAGCACTTGCAAAATGGCGATTTCTTTGCCGCAGATTTATATCCAACAATCACTTTTGCGTCCACTTCGTTTGTAAATACTGGAGGCAGCGATTACAAAATGGGTGGGAACTTAACCTTAAGAGGAGTTACTAAACCAATTACATTGGATGTAGAATATGGTGGTTCACAAAATAGTGGGCAAGGTGTTTTAAAACATGGTTTTGAAATCACCGGAATTATCAATCGCATAGAATTTGGGATGACTTGGAACATACTCACAGATACAGGCGGTTTAGGACTCGGGGAAAATATTAAACTAATTGCAAACATTCAGGTTTCAGAATTGGTTGAAGAAGAGATCGAAATTAAAGCCTAGTTCCATAATTTTTGAAATAAATTTTTTTGACACTTCATTTATAACTAAAAACCTTTTTCAAATAAATAATTGGACAAGGTTTTTATTTTATAATAATCAAGGCAAAAATTTCGGAAGTTTAATAATAATTTTGAAAAAATAACCTTTTAATTACAACTTTTAATCGTTTTTTAAGATCATATTTTCTTTGAAAGAGTATGGATTTCTATGAGTGTCTTAGCATAATAATAACTTTTTGCATTGAGAATAATCCTGTATCTTTGGGAAAAACATTTCATTCGCAAATTTCATGTCACAAACCTCCAAAGAATTAAAACTCGCTGTACTTATTGATGCAGACAACGTACCTTACAGCAATGTAAAAGGTATGATGGAAGAAATCGCAAAATTTGGAACACCAACCACCAAACGTATTTACGCCGATTGGACTAAGCCAAATGCAAACGGTTGGAAAGCAGTCTTACTCGAACATGCAATCACACCTATCCAACAATACAGTTATACCGTTGGGAAAAATTCTTCCGATTCAGCTTTGATTATTGATGCCATGGATTTATTGTATTCTGGAAAATTGGACGGTTTTTGTATCGTTTCCAGCGATAGTGATTTTACAAGATTAGCTATACGACTTCGCGAATCGGGAATGAAAGTCATTGGAATTGGAGAACAAAAAACACCAAAACCTTTTATTAGTGCCTGCGATAGATTTATTTTCATAGAAGTATTGGATGGGGCAATCAAAAAGACCCGAAAAACAACCAACGCTCAAAGTAAATTACCAAAACCAGTTACCACTGCTATTGCAGAATCTAAAAAAGCTGCCGAAAAAGACGCTCCAAACAAAATTGATGCTCAAACGATCGAACTCATAGAAGATACACTTGATGCAATTGGAGATGATGATGGATGGGCTTTCCTTGGTGATGTTGGTAATTTAATTGTAAAGAAAAAACCTGAATTTGATCCTAGAAATTATGGCTTTTCAAAACTAACACCTATGCTCAAATCTCTAACAGAAATTTTAGAAATAGACGAAAGAGAATCAGACAAAAAAGGAATCAAACATGTTTTTGTAAGATTGCGTTATACCTAATCTTTTCGATAAAAATACAATTCATTTCTAACCTTTAAATCGTTTCAATAATGAGAAAACAATTATTCACAATTGGCATAACACTATTGATTATTTCACTGTTGTTTAATTATTTTTTGAGAACAGGATTTGTCTTTTCTGCAATAATGGTAATTCTGCTAATTGTAGGCTATTGCAATACCATTCAACAGAAGCATGCTATTTTAAGAAACTTTCCTGTTTTGGGGTATTTCCGTTATTTGTTTGAAATGATTGCTCCAGAAATTCAGCAATACTTCATCGAACGCACCACTGATGGAAAGCCATTTTCAAGAAATCAACGCTCTCTAATATACCAAAGAGCCAAAAATATTGATGCAACTTCTCCATTTGGAACGCAACTGGTATTAAACCAATCGAGTTATGAAGGAATCAAACATTCTATGTTTCCTGCATCTGTCAATCATGAATTGCCTCGTATTCTCGTTGGAGGCCCAGATTGTAAGCAGCCATATTCAGCTTCTTTACTGAATATTTCAGCGATGAGTTTTGGATCTTTGAGCGAAAATGCGATTGTAGCACTCAATAAAGGAGCTCAAAAAGGTAATTTTTATCATAATACAGGCGAAGGAGGTTTGACTCAATTTCATCAGAGTGGTGGGGATATAACTTGGCAAATTGGAACTGGTTATTTTGGTTGCAGAACTTCAGAAGGCAATTTTGATGCTGATAAATTTACAGAAAAAGCAAATCTTCCTGCTGTAAAAATGATTGAGATCAAACTATCGCAAGGAGCAAAACCTGGTCACGGTGGAGTTCTTCCTGCCCAAAAAAATACCGAACAAATTGCAAAAATTAGAGGAGTAGAACCACATACTACAATTCTTTCACCGCCAAGTCATAATGCTTTCCAAAATTCTAAGGAGTTAGTTGAATTTATTGCCCATTTGCGTGAATTATCAAATGGAAAACCAATAGGTTTTAAACTATGTATTGGTGAAACTTCTGAATTTGAAGATCTTTGCAATGAAATGATTCATCTTAATTGTTATCCTGATTTTATTACTGTCGATGGAGCTGAAGGAGGAACTGGAGCTGCACCGCTTGAATTTGCAGATGGTGTTGGAATGCCTTTTGAACCGGCACTTATTTTTGTAAATAAAACATTAGTTCGTTTAGGAATTAGAGATAAAATTAGAGTGATTTGCAGTGGAAAAATCATTTCAGGGTATTCTATTTTACGTGCTATTGCTTTGGGTGCAGATATGTGTAATTCGGCTCGTGGTTTTATGTTTTCCTTGGGTTGTATTCAGGCCTTGCGTTGTAACACGAACGAATGTCCAACTGGGGTTGCTACCCAAAATAAAATGTTAATGAAAGGATTGGTTGTAACCGATAAATCCGAAAGAGTCTATCATTTTCATAAAAATACTTTACACGCTGCAAACGAACTTTTGGCTGCAGCTGGAAAAAATAGTTTTGGAGAAGTGGATATTAATATCTTCATGCGGGGAGATGAATTTGGGCATTTGTCAGATGCGTATTTTCCAGATAATTTGACGAATGTAACTAAACATTAAAAATCAAACAATACGATATTTTCCAAAACAACCCTTTCAGATTTCAAATTCTGAAAGGGTTGTTTTGTATTGAGATAATAGTCAGAGACAATTAATTACAGCCACTTTTTTCTTTTGAAATAAATAAATGGAAGAATTGCTGAACATAACATGGCAATTAATGCTATCGGATATCCATAAGAAGTTTTGAGTTCCGGCATTATTTCAAAATTCATTCCGTACACGCCCGCTATAAATGTTGGTAGTGAAATACATACGGTTACAACCGTAAGCATTTTAAAAATATGATTTTGCTCCAAGTCAATTTTGCTGGAAATATTCTCTTTCAAATCATCCAAACGATCAAAATTAAATTGAATATAGTCGGATACAACTGTAAGATCGTTTAAGTCAGCTTTAATATTTTCTTTTAAGCCCATTTTTTGAGCCCAATTACTTTTAATATACAATCTGAAAACTCTTGTAGTTTCTATGAGTAACTCTTTTACTAACATATTACTAAAATTATAATCAGTAATACTGTCCATTTCATTATTGGAAAATTGTTTTTCGATTAAAATTGTATTGGCAAGTATTTTTATTTTCCGTGCCAGATTTTCTGTAATATCAGCAAAATAATCTGATATAAAACTGAACTGAAATTCTAAAATGTCTTTTGACTCTTCTAATTCTCTTAAAAATTTAAATTTGTTTAAATACATTTTATTCAAAAAGTTATCGAGTTTGGAACTAGAAAATAAAAACAAACCCGATTTTGAAATTATAATGAATATTGGTTCTTCAGTTATTTTTTTTTCTTCATAAAAGGGAAATGAAAAATGGAAAGCTGCTTGATTTTCATTTTCTAAAAAGTGAGAACTAATTTCAATGTCTTCAAAATGTTTCATGATAGAAAAATCAAGGCCATAATTTTTCTCCAGCCAATTTATTTCTGAATCGCTATAATCAAGAAATTGCAAAACATGAAAATCTAAATTAGATGGTGAAAGTTCATCAACACTTTGGACTTTGTGAAATTTTTTGTTTTTTAATAAAATTTCTATCATAGTTATGTTTTTGTCAATTATATCTTTCTATGGAAATTATGTTTTGTAAAGACCAAATCTAAGACTAAAATTCTATTATATCAATTTCTTTCACTATCCGAATCGTTTCGAGTAAAATAAGAATCATTTTTTGGTAATATAAAATATCTTCTTGATTAAGTTTATTGTACTCACGTTCTTTAAGCCATTTTTGTGCAGGTTGATCAATTCCAATATAAAAATTCCAAGCAACTTCAGGGACATTATCGAAATATTGGTTTTTGTTAATGTAAATTTTACCGATATTTTTATGACTATCCTTCAAAGAAAATGAATTTTTAAAAAGGGTGTTTTCAACTATATTATCACCATGTATAGGATACTGTATATTGTAGTGCTCGGTAATATTATTTTTAAATAAATGATTTTCACGTAATTCATTACCGAGTTTTATTAATTTCCAAAATTTAATTTTATCATTTGGAATTGGAATATATGAGAAATTGGACTTTAAAAACTCTTGGTGATTTTCTCTGTATTTTGACAAAAATAAAATAGCATAGATGTAATTGAGCAAATCAATTTGACTGAAGATTTCTTTGAATTCTGGACGTACATCATTGTCGTTTGCAAAACAAACGTTTCCAGAAAGCTCTTTTTGATTAAAAAAAGCTAAATCCAAATTATTGGTTATTTTTTGTACTATTTCCTTATTATTTAAAGCAGACATCCTTTCGGCTGTTTTTAAAAATAAGTTGAAAAGAATTGGCTTCATGATCGAGATATATAGCAAATCACAAATTGAGGATTATTTTATTTACTAAATATATAAAATAAATATAAAAACCTTTCTAAGTTTAACGTTTAAAGGGTTGTTTTGAAAGTTTGTTAAACGAAAAAGAGGGCTTTTAAAAGCCCTCTTCCCTTTGTCGTTCTGATTTATCATTATCTAACTTATACTGTACTATAATTCGGTATAGCTGACTATTGAGATATTTTTTCTAATACTTAAATATTTGTGATATTATATCTCAAGTAATTAATCAAAACCACATTCAAATTTACAATTTATTTTATTTAAAATGCTTAAAATAAGATTTTTAACTATATTTTAACTTGGTGTGTTTGTTGATATTTATTAGTCAAAAGAATAATATTAAAATAGAGATTAAATCAATATTTTCACTACAATTTTATCCAAATCGTTTTCACTAATCATTGGAGCATGTACATCTTCTGGGAAAAATATAACAAATTGATTGGCTTGTAATTCAAAATAGGTATCAGGTTTGTCGTAAAAAAAACGAACGTCTTTTTCTACGTTGTAATCTCCATTTGGAGAAATGCATTTTGGCCTTGGTTTCCATAAAAAACCTTCGTTTCCGCTAATGCAAAACTGAATATCGATATTTTTGTCATGACATTCAAATGTTTCTAAGCTTTTTATTTTACTTTTTCCTTCACCTTTGTAGGCAAACATTTTTACTCCTGCTTTTTCATCTGTTAATCCATCTAAAGCTTCTTTATTGGTTTGTTTTAAATAGTCAAAGGCAATTTTAAAAGAAGGATGTATTGTTTCATATCGAGATGAATTTTCTATATAATCTATAATCATGATTTCAAATTGAATTAATTGATTTAAACAAAAATAGTGTACAGTTGAGAATTATACAAATAAGTATTTCCTTCATTTGTTGCTTACAAAAATGTATTTTTGAATTCTTATTTTTAATAATACCAATATGAAGATCGTTTTTGCAACTAATAACAAAAATAAAATCAGAGAAATACAAAGTATGCTACCAGGAAGCATTGAAATTATCAGTTTGGAAAGTATTGGTTGTCATGAAGATATTCCTGAAACTGCCGATACAATTGAAGAAAATGCTATCATGAAAGCCAATTATGTAACCCAAAAATATGGGTATGATTGCTTTGCAGATGATACTGGACTCGAAGTTGATGCTTTGAATGGTGAGCCAGGGGTTTTTTCAGCACGATATGCAGGAGAACAAAAATCATCTGAAGATAATATGGATAAACTACTTTTGAATTTGAAAGTTAAAACCAATAGAGATGCACAATTTAAGACTGTTATTGCTTTGAATATAAAAGGCGAACAATATCTTTTTACAGGAATTGCTCGTGGTGCAATTACTATAGAAAAAACTGGAAATCAAGGTTTTGGTTACGATCCTATTTTTAGACCTGTAGGATATCAAGAGACTTTTGCAGAACTTTCATTAGAAACCAAAAATACCATTAGTCATCGGGGAAAAGCAACTCACGAGTTAATTGCTTTTTTAAATAATAATCCAAGTTAAGTTAATAGTTGATTTAAGTTTGATTTTCATAGGAATTCTGCGAATCTCATTTGAAGAGGGATTTTTTTTTAAATAAAAAAAATGAAACGAATTGCTTTGTCAGTCCTGTTTTTAGTCTCGTCTGTAAATATTATGCTTATAAAAATACATAATTTTTATACTTCTAAAATTATTATAGTCCTAAAGTATTAAATTATTCTTTAGGAATTTTTAACCAAATGATAGTTACAATAAAATATAGTACATTTGAAATGCGTTATACCTTTTCATTCAAATAATCAAGTATGTTCAATATCAAAAAAGCATTTTTAGCCTCTCTTTTTTTATTACCAACAGTTCATTATGGGCAACACACAGACGAAATTAACTCCAATAGACCCGGTGAGTCCATGTCGGCTTTTGCAGTTGGAAAAACTGTAATACAAGTTGAAACAGGAGTATTTGGAATTAAAGAAGATCACAGTTTATCAAGATATAATGCTAATGGTTTTGGAGTTGATATGGAAGTGAGATATGGAGCTTTCTTAGAGAATTTAGAATTTATTGCCGATGTTCAATATGCTTATGAGACATTTAATTATCCTTTGCAAGTTGTAGATAAATCTGATTTTAAGCAAAGCGTTCTTGGAGCTAAATATTTGATTTATGACCCAAATAAAGGTTATAAAAAAGAGGCAAATATTTATAGCTGGAAAGCCAACCATAAATTTGACTGGCATCAAGTTATCCCTGCTGTAGCTGTTTTTGGTGGAGCTAATTTTACAGGAGCTAATAATCCATATTTTTTTACACCTGATGCGACTATTTCTCCAAAAGCGGCTTTGATATTGCAAAATCATTTAGGCGATGGTTCATGGGTTTTTGTGACTAATATCATTTATAATTATATTGCTACAGATTATCCTAGTTTGAGTTATATATTAACTTTGACCAAAGGAATTAGCCCAAAATGGTCTGCTTTTATAGAAAATCAAGGGATAAAAAGTGATTTTTACAGTGATGCAATCATTCGTGGAGGTGCCGCCTATTTAATTAATAGGAACCTTCAAGTAGATGCGTCAATAAGTACTAATTTTAAAAATACGCCTTCATTACTTTATGGCGGTGTCGGAGTATCATGGCGTTATGATGGTCGTTACAAAGAAGTGCGTCTTTTGTCAAAAGAAGAAGAAGCAGCCGAAAATATGGCTAAAAAAACTAAAACAAAAAAAGGATTTAAAAAATCGAAGAAATAAATAATATTCTATAAAAGTATCAATGATTACCATACAAGAAGCTAAGACAAAAAAAGAATTAACTGAATTTATAAAATTTCCTTTTTCTTTATATAAAGACAACCCATATTGGGTTCCACCATTAATTTCAGATGAGCTAGAGACTTTTGATAAAAACAAAAACCCTGCTTTTAATAGTGCTGAAGCTACTTTTTATGTTGCATATAGAAATAATACTATTGTGGGTAGGATTGCAGTTATAATCAATTGGGATGAAGTCAATCACCAACAAAAAAAGAAAGTTCGTTTTGGTTGGTTTGATGTTATTGATGACATTGAAGTGACTAAAGCATTGCTTGAAAAAGTATATGAATTAGGTCAAAAAAATAATCTAGAATATGTTGAAGGGCCGATGGGTTTTTCTAATCTTGATAAAGTGGGTGTTTTAACTGAAGGTTTTGATGAATTAGGTACCATGATTACATGGTACAATTTTCCTTATTATGCTACACATTTTGAGGAATTAGGATACTCAACAGAGAAAGAGTATGTGGAAAATAAATTTCCATTTGCTAATGCTAAACCCGAATTTTTTGAAAAAATTAATGAATTAGTTAAAAAGCGATACCAGCTTAAACCAATTAACTTTAAATCAGCTAAGGATGTAATGCCTTATGTAGATAAAATGTTTGATTTGTTTAATGAATCGTATGCTAAGCTATCTTCATTTGTTGCAATATCTGATGTTCAAAAAGAATATTTTAAGAAAAAATACATCAGTTTTATTAATCCAGAATATATAAAGTATGTTGAGGATAAAGATGGAAAGCTTGTAGCGTTTGCAATTGTAATGCCAAGTTTTTCAAAAGCGCTTCAGAAAGCAAACGGAAAATTATTTCCTTTTGGCTTTTTACATTTATTAAAAGCCAAACGCAGTAGTAAAGATGTTTTATTCTATCTTATTGGAGTTCATCCTGATTATCAAAATAAAGGAGTAACGGCGGTTATTTTTAATGAATACCATAAGACTTTTACTGAAAATGGTGTTGAGAATTGTTTTAGAACACCTGAATTAGCTGATAATATAGCTATTCAATTGATCTGGAAAAACTTTAATCCAGTGATTCACTGTAGAAGAAAGACTTTTAGAAAGTCATTGTAATATTCTAAGGATAAATTACAAGATAAAAAAAAGCCCAAAAATTATTAAATTTTTGGGCTTTTTTAATTTTATTATTTAGTTAAATATCATCAAATTCGATATCAGTAAAACTTGAAGTATTTGGTACATTATCTTCGTCTGATTTATCCAAAGCATATTCTTTTTTGAAATCTTTTTGATGTCTTTCAGAAATTACTTCTTCACCTTTGTGGTTTAAAACGTAAGAAGTCATGTCTTCTAAAATTTCTGAAAATGCAGTAAAATCTTCTTTGTATAAATAGATTTTATGTTTTTTAAAATGAAACGAACCGTCTTCCTCTGTGAATTTTTTACTTTCTGTTATAGTAATATAATAATCATCAGCTTTAGTCGCTCTAACATCAAAGAAATACGTTCTTCTTCCAGCTCTTAAAACTTTTGAGAATATTTCTTCTTTTTCTAACATATCATTTTCTCTCATAATCTTTTCGTCATTTTTTATTTAATAGCAATCAAAAATCATAAAAATATATGTATTATACAACAATTACAGCAATTCTTTTTCCGAAAGTTGCTTTAAATAAAGAGCTGCATAATACCCGTCTTGGTTTATTAATTGATTATGAGAACCTTGTTCAATTATCTTGCCATCTTCAAGGATTATGATTTTATCT
Source organism: Flavobacterium sp. 5 (assembly GCF_002813295.1). Classification (NCBI taxonomy): domain Bacteria; kingdom Pseudomonadati; phylum Bacteroidota; class Flavobacteriia; order Flavobacteriales; family Flavobacteriaceae; genus Flavobacterium; species Flavobacterium sp. 5. The sequence continues at coordinate 736,986 of NZ_PHUE01000001.1, read as the reverse complement.
GCATTCTTGGCAGAAGATACTCTATGACTTACAATTATGGTAGTTTTATTCTTGCATATCTCATAAAGGTTATTTAGGATTGCTTCTTCTGTTTCGGTATCTACTGCCGATAAGCAATCATCAAAAAGTAAAATAGCAGGATTTTTTATGATCGCTCTTGCGATAGATACACGTTGCTTTTGACCACCAGATAAAGTTATTCCTCTTTCTCCCAATATGGTATCATATCCATTGCTAAAACCAATAATGTTATCGTGAACAACAGCGCTTTTTGCAGCAGCTTCTACTTCATGATCGTTCGCATCTTCTTTTCCAAACTTTATATTGTTTTTGATGGTGTCTGAAAATAGAAAAGCATCTTGTGGGACAGCACCAATATTGTTTCTTAAATCAAATAAATTAACCTGACTAATTTCTATATCATCAATTAAGAGTTGTCCATTTGTAACGTTGTACAAGCGGGAGAGTAGTGCTAAAATTGTAGATTTTCCAGAACCAGTTTTTCCTAAAATTGCCAAAGTTTCTCCCTTATTTACTGTAAAGGTTATGTTTTGAAGTGCTTTTATATTAGTGTCTTCATAGGTGTAACTTACATCATTGAATGCAATACTGCCTTCTATTTTGGATTTGTTTAGGTTTTTGTTCTTTATTTCTGGAACGATTTTCAAAAATTCATTAAGTCTTTTTTGAGAAGCTTCCGCCTCTTGAACCATTGAAGAGACCCAGCCTAGGGAAGCAACAGGCCAAGTTAACATGTTAACATATAAGATGAACTCAGCGATAGTTCCAATACTTTTTATAGTGCCATCGATGTACATTAAACCTCCAAAATAAATAACCACTAAGTTACTCACTCCAATCAAAGCAATCATTAAAGGGCCAAATAATGCTTGAACTTTGGCTAGACTTAAACTTTTACTTTTACTTTCATTGGCTAAATTGGCAATGTTGTCTTGATGTTGATTTTCTAATGAATAGGCTTTTATAACTCTGATTCCAGAGAAAACTTCTTGAGTATAACTGGATACTTTTGATAAATATTGCTGAAAAGTGGTAGATCGCTTATTGATTTCGGAACTCAATTTAAAAATACAATAGGATAAAATTGGTAAGGGGAGTATGGTATACAAAGTTAACCTTGGCGAAACATTATACATGTATCCAATTACAATAGCAAAGCGTATAAATGTGTTTATGGAATACATAACCGCTGGACCAACATACATGCGGACTTTAGAAACATCTTCACTAATACGATTCATTAAATCGCCTGTTCTGTTTTGCTTGTAAAAGTTCTGAGATAGGTTTTCATATTGATGGAAGACTTCATTTTTTAAGTCAAATTCTATATGACGAGACATTACAATTAATGTTTGTCTCATTAGAAAAGTTAAAAATCCTGCTATAATTGTGGTAGCGATAATCAGTAAAATATTAGAAATCAATTGTTGACTTATAATACTGGTATCGATTGCTTTGCTTTTTGAAAAAGCTTCTATTTCATTAAAAGATTTACTAATAAGTTTTGGTGTAAATAATGAAAATATTTGTGCGATTATAGTGATAATAATACCAAGTGAAAAGCTGAATTTATATTTGATGAAATATTTATTTAAATAGCGTAATTCTTTCATATTATGAGGATTCAGTATTGAATTGTTTTTGTTTTTTATTTAATGTTTAAATTTTAACAATTGTATTAAATTAAATATTTTTAGTTATTATTATTAAATATTTATTTTTAAGTAAATTTAGCGCAGTATGTTTATTTTTTATGTATGTTTGAAGTGTATTTTTGATAAATTCGTATTTTTTAACTAAATAAAAATAGTACTATGGATGCTACTGTTACAACTGCAAAGGAACTTCAAAAAATGGATCCTGTTTTTGGACAATTATCTTTTAATGATCATGAGCAAATTGTTTTTTGCAATGACAAAGATACAGGATTAAAAGCAATTATTGGTATTCATAATTCGGTTATGGGACCTGCATTAGGAGGAACTCGTATGTTTAATTATGCTAACGAATGGGAAGCTTTGAATGATGTTTTGCGTCTTTCCAGAGGGATGACTTATAAGGCTGCAATTACTGGATTGAATATTGGAGGAGGAAAAGCAGTTATTATTGGTGATGCCAAAACTCAAAAAACACCAGAATTGATGCGTAAATTTGGTGAATTTGTACATTCACTAAGCGGAAGATATATTACTGCTGAAGATGTTGGAATGGAAACATCTGATATGGATTTGGTAAGAGATGTGACTCCTTATGTTACTGGTATTTCTGAGGAAAGAGGTGGGTCTGGAAATCCATCGCCTGTTACAGCTTTTGGTGTGTATATGGGAATGAAAGCAGCTGCAAAACAACAATTTGGTTCAGAGAAATTAGAAGGTAAAAGAATATTGGTTCAAGGAATTGGGCATGTAGGTGAAACTTTAGTTGAGTATTTGACAAAAGAAGGAGCTCAGGTTTTTATTGCTGATATCAATGAAGAAAAATTATATCAAGTAGCAGCTAAATATAATGCACAAGTATTTACTGGAGAAGATTTGTATAGTGCTGATGTTGATATTTATGCACCTTGTGCAATGGGAGCAACTATCAATGATATTACTGTAAATAAAATAAAAGCAAAAGTGATTGCAGGTGCAGCTAATAATCAATTGGCAAACGAAAATACTCATGGATTAATCTTGCAGGAAAGAGGGATTCTTTATGCTCCTGATTTCTTGATTAATGCAGGTGGAATTATCAATGTTTATGCTGAATTAGAGCATTATGATAAAGCTGAAATTATGCGCAAAACTGAGAATATTTACAATACTACCTTGGAAATCTTTGATTATGCTATTGCAAATAATATCACAACTCATCAAGCAGCTTTGACTATTGCTCAAAATCGTATCGATTTAAGAAAAATTGAAAATGCTAAATAGTTTTTAAACTGTATTTATACTAGTTTTTTTTGAAAGCAGTTCTAGAATTTTTTTTAAAATATTTTAGAGCTGTTTTTTTTTATTCTGAATTAGAATTATTTATTAAAAACATTAATTAATGTGTGTTTTGTAGCAGCAAAGTATGATGTTCTTTTTTGAGCTTAAATTAAACGCTCATAAATTTTCATTTAAGCTGTGAAAGTATTAATTTTGCACTCTTAATTTTAAAAGTTCTTACAAGGTGGTAAATAGAAGACACATCCGCGTTAAAGTCATGCAATCCATTTATGCAATGCATCAAAATGGTTCTGATAATTTAGAAAAAGAGGAAAAATTCCTTATGCATAGTATTGACGCCATTCAAGATTTATACCTTATCATGCTTTCTTCATTGATAGAGATTTGTAAAAAGGAAACTGTCTTTTTACATCTGTCAAGCCAAAAACATTTGGCAACTAAAGAAGAACGTACTCCAAACGAAAAATTTATTAAAAACAGTATTTTTCAAATTCTTGCCGAAAACAATTCTCTTAGTATTGCTTTAGAAAATCGTTCGATTAATAATTGGACTTTGAATGATGATTACATTTTGCTTTTGCTGAATGCGATTAAAGAAAGCGAATTGTATGCTAAATACATGAGTAATACTGTAAATACGTTTGAGGAAGATAGAACTTTTGTAGCTGATATTTTTGCAGAGGTTATTGTTCCAAATGAAAAGTTATACGATTATTTAGAAGACGATAAATTAACATGGATTGATGATATTCCATTGGTAAACACTCATATTGTTAAACAGCTAAAAGCTATAAAACAAGGTGAAGATGATAATTTTAGAGTTCCAAAATTATACAAAGACAATGAAGATAAGGCTTATGTTAAAGACTTGTTTAGAAAAACAATTTTGAACGAAACTGAATTAGCTAAGGAATACATTGACAAAACACCAAACTGGGATAGTGAACGTATTGCTGAAATTGACACTATTATCCTGAAAATGGCAATTTGTGAGTTCTTGAAATTCCCTTCGATTCCTGTAAAAGTAACTTTAAATGAATATTTAGAGTTGGCCAAAGAATATTCGACTCCAAAGAGTAGTATTTTTATTAACGGAATTTTGGATAATTTGGTTAAAGAGCTTGAAGGAAACAAAAGAATCATTAAGATTGGCAGAGGTTTAATGTAGTTTTAATTAGGTATTGTAATGAATAAAAAAGTATTCTATTTTGCGCTAATTTTGACATCAATTATTGTCTTTTCATGTGATAACAATAAGAAAAAAGTAAAAAGTGGCGAAGGAATTGCTGAAATGACTTTTTCTAATAAAACTTATGATTTTGGTTCTATTAATCATGGTGATATTGTTGCCACAGAATTTGAATTTTCAAATTCTGGAAATTCAGATTTGTTGATTACCGAAGCAATAGGTTCATGCGGATGTACTGTACCAGAGTTTCCTAAAAGAGCAATTAAGCCAGGAGAAAAAGAAAAAATTAAAGTTATATTTAATTCTACTGGTAAAACAGGAATGCAAAATAAAACTGTTACAATCACATCGAATACACAAAGTGGTATTGAAACTTTATATATAAAAGCAAATGTGATTCCAAGAATTGGAATCGCGCAATAAATTTTAACACAAAAACTAAATTTTAAATTATGGGACAAATACAACAATTTTTACCGTTTTTATTGATGTTCGTAGTCATTTATTTCTTTATGATCAGACCACAACAAAAAAGAGCTAAAAACGAAAAAGAATTTGAAAGCGGCTTAAAAGTAGGAGATAAAATAATTACAAAAAGTGGAATTCACGGTAAAATCGTTGAGCTTGCTGATGCAACTGTAATTATTGAAACTATGGCAGGAAAATTGAAAATGGAACGTTCTTCAATTTCTTTAGAGCTAAGCGCTACTTTGACTAAAAAAGCATAGTTACATTACATATTAAAAAATCCCAAATTCCGATTTACTAATTGGAATTTGGGATTTTTTAATTTAATCTAAGATTATTTTTTCTTGCTCTTTTTTGTTTTTTTTGCTTTTGCTTTCGCTTTTTTCTCTTTGGCTTTTGTTTTAAGCTTTGCTTTTTTAGCTTTTTCTTTTTTTGCTTTCTTAGCTTTTTTTGCTTTTTTCTTTGCTTTGGCCTTAGCTTTCGCTTTTTTTTCTTTTTCCTTTTCTTTTTCCTTTTCTTTTTCTTTCATTTTTGATTTGTTTTTTTTCTTCTTTTTATTTTTGGTGCTCTCTTGAGAAATTGCAACTTCATTTTCTGTTTTAATTTCTTCAGTAGTTGTGTCTTTAACAACTCCAGTTGCAGGAGGAATAACTTTGGCTCTGCTTGGTCTTGTTTTTGTAGAAATAGCTTTTGTAACAGCAGTTTTAGTAACAGTTGGCTTTACTACAGCAGTTGGTTTTATTGTTGTTGATTTAGCGGCTACAGGTTTGGCTGTAGTAGTTCTTGGTGCTCTAGGTTTTGGTGTTGGCTTTGAGATAACTGTCTTTGCAACTTCTGAATTTTCGCTTTTTGGAGACTCTAGAGGAGTTGTATTTTCAGGAGTAACCTTTTCTTCTTTTTTTTCTATCATAATCGTTCTTTTAATGAGTTCTTTTTATTGTAGTTAAAACGTGAAGTTTGTATGTAATTTGCTTAATGTTAACAAATTGTTTTGTGTGTATTAACAAATGTAGTGAATATTTTTATGTTCCAATGTTAAGGTTTTACTGATTTTATAATAGTAAAATGTCTTTGAAAGAAGTTACAGTTTATTATTTTTAATGCTTTTATATAAAAAAAAGTCTCAAAACTGCTTGGGTCAGTTTTTGAGACTTTTTAATTTGTTAAATACTATTTTATCTGTATTTGTCATTTAGACCAATATTGTCTAAAATCATTAGTTTTATTTTTTCTATTCTTGAGAGTTTTGTTTCTTCTCGTTTGGCGGTTTCAATATATTCGATAAATTCCTTTTGTTTGTATGGACTGAATTTTGAAAAGGCATATTTTAAATTAATGTCACTATCGAGAACTTTTTGTAAATGATTGGGGATAATTATTGCTTCTTTTTCTTTTTTAGGTTTAATAATTTTACCCTGTTCCTCGTTGATGATCGCTTCTTGTATATAGGCTAAAATTTCATCTTCAATGATTTCATCTTTTGACGTAAATCGCCATTGGCGTAAAGATTTCGTAACTCCTTCATTCGCATTAACCAAATATTTCTTTTCATCTTTAAGATATGCACCATTGAAAAACCAAAGTGTGAAAAATTTTTTAAATCCTCCAACACCCACAATATTTTTGTTATTGTGGACATAGACAGAGCCACCCCATTTGCTGGTTTCAATCAAAGTTGTTTTGGATATAATTGTTTTTAAAATATCCAATTCAGTTTCCCAATGATTGATCTTGTCCATACAATAATGGTTTGATTTTTATTTTTTTAAATAATCCCCTTTAGCTGTCAATTCTGCTATTCGTATAATTACTTCTACTGCTTTTTGCATACTTTCTACAGGAACATATTCATATTTCCCATGAAAATTATGCCCCCCAGCGAAGATGTTTGGACAAGGTAATCCTTTATAAGATAACTGGGATCCATCAGTTCCACCTCTAATGGGTTTAATTATTGGCTTAATTCCAACTTCTCTCATGGCGCTTTCGGCAATATTGACAATGTGTTTTACGGGTACAACTTTTTCTTTCATATTGTAATACTGATCGTTTACTTCAGTAATAACGATATCTTCTCCAAATTGCTTAGCGAATTTTTTGTTGATTTTTTTTGTTATTTTATGAATTAAGTCTTTTCGTTTTTCAAATTTTAATTTGTTGTGATCCCGAATGATTAATTCTAAAACGGTTTCTTCAATAGTTCCTGTTAAATGATGTACATGAAAAAAACCTTGATATCCTTTTGTTTCTTGTGGAGTTTCATCTTCGGGTAATTCATTGATAAAGTCATTAGCAATAAGCATAGAATTAATCATTTTCCCTTTAGCATAACCAGGATGAACACTTTTTCCTTTGAAAATAATTTTAGCTCCCGCAGCATTGAAGTTTTCATATTCTAATTCGCCTATTTGACTTCCATCCATAGTATAGGCCCATTCAGCTCCAAATTTGTCAACATCAAAATGATGAGCTCCTCGACCAATTTCTTCATCTGGAGTGAATCCAATTCTGATTTTTCCGTGCTTTATTTCTGGATTGTTAATTAAGAATTCCATAGCTGTGACAATTTCTGTAATACCTGCTTTGTCATCTGCACCTAATAGGGTAGTTCCATCAGTAGTGATTAATGTTTGCCCTTTGTATTGTAACAAATCTTTAAAATAAGATGGAGATAAGATGATGTTTTGTTCTTTATTTAATATGATGTCTTTACCATCATAATTAGAGATAATTTGAGGTTTTACATTAGCTCCAGTAAAATCAGGAGTAGTATCAAAGTGTGAAATAAAACCTATTGTTGGTACTTCATGATTGACATTACTAGGAAGTGTAGCCATAATATAAGCTTTGTCGTCAATAGTAACATCTTCAAGTCCAATATTTTTTAATTCTTCAACTAATTTATTGGCTAAATCCCACTGTTTGGCCGTACTGGGTGTTGTGTTTGAGCTTGCATCCGATTCGGTGTCTATAGTTACATAACTTACAAAGCGATCAATTATATTTTGCATGGTATTTGTTTTTTTGCAAAGATAAACATTTTTAAAAAGTGGATATAAAGAAGAATTGTTGTAATGAGCATAAAAAAAATCCGTTTTTCAACGGATTTTAGTTTTAAATTGGTTAAGATTTAAGGTTTGGTTTTATTATTATTAATTGGGGGATTAATTGTTTTTAGGTGCTTTTTCTGCGGCTATTTTAGCCTCAGCTGCTGCTTTTTTCTCAGCTTCAGCTTCCGCTTTAGCTATTTGTTCGGCGAGTTTAGTCGATTTCTGTAATGCTAATTTAGCTGATTCGGCTAATTTTTGATCGGCTTCTTCTTTTTCTTTTTTAAGTTTTTCAACGTCTTTTGCTAATTTAGTTTCTGCATCTTTAGCTGCTTCTGCATCTTTTTTATAAGCGGCTATTTTTTCCTTGGAGATTTTCTCTGCTTCGTCTGCTACTTTTTTGTCTGCATCAGCTTGGGCTTTTGCGGCAATTGCTGCTTCTTTAGCGGTTTTGTTTGCTGCATCTTTGGCTGCTTCGGCGGCTTTTTTATCTGCTTCAGCTTGGGCTTTGTCAGCAACGGCTTTTTCTTTTGCTGCTTTTTCTGCAGCCTCTTTAGCTTCAGCAGCTGCTTTAGCCTCAGCTACTTTTGCAAGAGTAGATTCTTTTTCTGCAGCTTTTTGAGCTTCTTCTGCAGCTTTTTTGTCTGCATCAGCTTTTATTTTTGCTGCTTTTTTATCAACTTCTTGTTTGGCTAAATATGCTTTTTCCTGATCTTTTAGGTCTTGTATTTGTTTTTTAAAATCAACTGGAGTTGTTGCTGTAGCTACGTCGGTAGTGGTAGTTGTTGTAGAGACTTCAGTGCTTGCGGTTTCAGTTTTAGATTCCTGGGCGAAAAAAGTTTGTGAAAATACAAGAAGTACAATGCTAAAAGATAGTTTTAAATTCATAATTCAGTGGTATTTAGTTGGTTTTTAGTTAATTTAGGAATAACAAATATAACTTTTTTTTTAAATTTTTAATTTTTTAGAACAAAAAAATTTTAAATTTTTGTTAAAGTTTGAATTAAATTTCTTTTTTACATAAATTTAATTTAATACACTTACAATTTTTTGTAATAATTGTACTTCTTTTTGTTTTTTAAAATATTGACAGTATGGTGATTAATTACAGGTTTACATAAGCATACTAAAAAAAAATCTGCCTATAATAGCAGATTTTTTTAGTAAATAGTTTGGTAAAATAATTATTCTCCTTTTTTGATATTTGTTTTAGGACTATTGGTATCCATCATTTCCATAAGTTTTAGACCAAGTAATCCACTCATTGATCCATCGGTTCCATTACTTCCGGAAATAAGTACATCAGGAATGACTTTGATTTTTCCTTTTCCAATTTCTTCTGTGATTTTGTATTTTGTAAAATTATCATCGCCCATTGCAGAAACCTGAAGTTGATATGCCTCAGCTGTAGATTTACCGATTGCCATAATTTTTTCAGCTTCAGCTAAACCTGTTTTAGAAATTCTTTCAGCTTCTGCACTAGCAGTTAGTTTAGTAGCTTCGGCTTGTGCTCCAGCTCTGGCTTTCGTCGCTTCCGCTTCGGCATTGGCTCTCATTTTGGTAGCTTCAGCTTCTGCATTTACATTTAGTTTTAAACTTGTAGCGTCTCCTTCTGCTTTCTTAACTGTTGCATCTGCAGTTCGTTGTGCAATTTCGACACTTTGCGAAGCTTTTACAATTTCTTTTTGCATATCTGCAATGGCAGTTTCTTTTTCCATTCCTTGACGTTGTTCTTGCGCCATTTTTTGAGTTTGATAGGTTTTTTGCTCTTCTTCAGCAATTTTTCTATCCGTCAAAGTTTTCATTAAGGATTCTGGCGGAACAATATCTCCTATTAAGGTGTCAACAGCATTAACATTGTATTCATCCAAAACTACTTTAATGTGATTTTTGGCAGATTCCTGACGCTCTTTTCTGGTAGATAAAAACGAAATTACATCACTTTCCTGAGCTGAGTTTCTGAAGTAATTTCCAATAGTAGGTTCTAAAACCTGAGAAACCAAATTGTTCATACTTCCAAAACGGGCAATTACCTTTGGAGCTTCATTGGCAGGAACGTGAATGATTTGTGAAACGTCCAGATTGAAAGGGAAACCATCTTTAGAACGAACCGTTATGGTCGAAAGGTTTTTGTCTAAATTATGGGATTCACTTCTGGCGTCAGCCCAATTCAATACCAAGTTAGTGGTTGGAACAGCTTCTAGTTTGGTTGTATATTTATTAAGAGCATATTTTCCAGGTCCAAAAGGTTCCATCCATACACCGCGTTGTCCTTTTGAAACAATATTTCCATGCTTGAAAGTATCTCCTGTTACATCTTTTCCATCTTCTCCAATATAGGAAATAACAACGCCTACATATCCAATAGGGACATCTGTCATTGGCGTTTGTTCTATTTGAACTGCCCATGAATTAATATAATAAGATCCTGCTAACATAACTTGCGGTTGTAATCCACGATTACCTCCATTTTTTAAAAATTGGTCAATGTCTTGAAAGTTATTATGACCCTCAACAAATTTCCCTGCAATTTGCCCAATTGGAATAGGTTCACCATCCATGGCAGTAACAATTCCAACCATATTTTCGGAAATAACAACTTGTGGAAATACGACTACTTCAAATAAATGAGTATTAATACGATACGAACCTGTTGTAATAAAAGCCGATTGTCTTCCTTTTTGACCTCCATTGTCAAGAAATAATGTGGCATCTTGAAAATTATCTGAACTTACTTTTTGAGCTAGAATTCTACCTGTTGGGATTTCTGCACCATCTTTACTTAATAATAATCCAATATTTCCTTCGGGAATAATAGTAAATGAGGCCATATCTATTGAAAATTGCCAAGGCCACATTGCCCAATAGAGTCCTGGTGCAAGTGTTTTGGCTTGGTATCCAGCTTCTCCTTTGGTTGCGATTATTCTGCCATCGGGTAATGATTTTTCTGAACCAAATAGGACAAATTTTTTGGTGACAAGTCCAATTTTGTTTTCAGGTACGATTACCATTCCAAAGAAAACGCGTAAAACAAATTTGTAAAAAAGAAGGGATAAAACAATTAAGAATATCCACCAATAAGTAAAAATTACTTCCATAATAATGAGGGTTTAGATTACAAACATAAATTTTTTAAATGTACTAGGTACTTTAATTCTAACTTATTTTTGTTAGAATTTTCTTTTTTTATTAAATGTTTTTTGAATCAATTAGAGTGTCGTTATTATTTATTGTTACATTAGATTTATTAAGTAATTTGCAATGTATTTAATAAATAAATTATGGCATTATTTCATCGATTTAATAGCAGAGCAAAAACACTGATTAATACTGGATTTGGAAGTAGTGCATCCACTACAGGCGGACGATTTATTAATAAAGACGGATCGGTAAATGCAACAAAAAAGGGCATTGGAATTCTTGATAGAATAAGTTGGTATCACACTATGTTAGATATGTCTTCTTGGAAATTTCTTTCGATTTTGTTGTTGTTTTATATTTCTATAAATTTTGTGTTTGCCATTCTTTATTTTGGAATTGGTATTGAGCATCTCAACGGGATAGATACTACTGATAATGAATGGGTACAATTTGGACAAGCTTATTTTTTTAGTGCGCAGACATTTACAACCGTTGGATATGGGCATGTTAGTCCCGTTGGATTTTATACAAGCGCATTGTCTTCTGCTGAAGCATTAATGGGATTGTTGAGTTTCGCTATCGCTACGGGTTTATTTTTTGGACGGTTTAGTAAACCTGCTATTTATTTGAAATTTTCTCATAACGCGATCATTGCTCCCTTTAATAATGGGAAAGCATTGATGTTTAGGTTAGCACCCTATAAAAACACTAATTATATTGATGCTGAAGTAAGTGTGACTCTTGGGATGCGAATGGAGGAGAATGGAATGATGACTAATAAATTTTTTACGTTGGATTTGGAATATCAAAAAATAAACTCGCTTGCATTGACTTGGACATTGGTTCATCCTATAACGAGCGAAAGTCCTTTGTATGAGTTAACGAAGTCGGATTATGATTCTATTATTGGTGAGGTTATAGTGATTATTAAAACTTTTGACGATATGTTTAGTACTACTGTTGCTACTCGAACTTCATATACTTTTGAAGAGATTATCTATGGAGCCAAATTTAAGCCAATGTATAACAAAAGCGAAGATAACCAAAGTACTGTTCTTGATTTGAGACTATTGAATTTATTCGATGCTGTTATTATAGATTAGCGAGAAGTTTTTCTTTTAAAATAAGTATGCCTTTGGAAGCTACATCTGGGATTACTTCAAGAGAGTTTCTAAGGTTGGGGATTTTTATAGGCTTGGGGTCGATATAATAAACAGGAGTTGTTTTTGGTGTAAAATTAATTAAACTTGCTGCTGGGTATACTTGAAGAGAAGTTCCAATTACGGCAAAATAATCAGCTTGCTCTGTTAAGTTAATAGCATCTTCTAAAGCTGGAACTTGTTCCCCGAACCAAACAATATGTGGTCGAAGTTGATGGCCGTTTTTGTCATTGTCTCCTATATTCAAATCGTCTTGCCAGTCAAGTATGAAGTTTTCATTTTTTGAACTTCGAACTTTTAGTAATTCACCGTGTAAATGAGTAACATTTGAACTTCCTGCTCTTTCGTGTAAATCGTCAACATTTTGTGTAATGATGTAAACGTCAAAGTGGTTTTCGAGTTCTGCCAAAATTTGATGGCCTTGATTGGGCTGTACTTCTTTTAATTGCTTGCGTCTTTGATTATAAAAATCAAGAACTAATGTTTGGTTTTTATACCATCCTTCGGGAGTAGCTACATCCATTACATTATGACCTTCCCATAATCCATCACTATCTCTAAATGTTTTGATGCCACTTTCGGCGCTAATTCCAGCACCTGTAAGTACTACTAATTTTTTTTTCATGATGGGTTTTAGTCTTTGGGTTTGGTTATTTTGTAATGAAAATGATTATACGATAAAACTAGTCTTTTTTAGTATTTTAGCAAAAAAAAGATAACACAATGATTGATTTGGATTACCTGGAATTTCTTGAAAATATATTAACTGATAATCGAAAAGAAAGATTCTTAAGTGTTCTTGAAACTCGTACCAAGCATTTTACAATTGCAGTTGAAGATGTTTTTCAAATGCATAATGCTAGTGCTGTGATGCGTAGTTGTGAGGTTTTTGGAATCCAGGAATTGCATGTAATTGAAGAACGGTATGGAAAACGTATTGATAAAGAAATTGCGATGGGTGCACAAAAATGGGTGGATATTAATACTTATGATAGCGTTACCAATTGTGTAGATACTTTGAAAAATAAAGGGTATCAAATTATTGCCACGACGCCACACGAGAATGATTGTTTGTTGGAGGATTTTGATATTTCGAAGCCAAGTGCATTATTTTTTGGAACAGAAAGAGATGGATTGTCCGAAGAAATTATTAAGAAGGCAGATGGTTTTCTTAAAATTCCGATGGTGGGTTTTACTGAGAGTTTGAATATTTCAGTTTCGGCTGCGATTATTATTCAGAATCTAACAAATCGTTTACGTAATTCAGAAATCAATTGGCAATTGACCGAGGATGAAATTTTAGAGAAACGATTGGATTGGGCTAAGAAGTCTATTAAGGATATTAAGAGAATAGAAGCAAGATATTTTGATGTTTGATTTAGGGGATTAGTGTTATATTAGTCATCATTGTGAACGAGTATGATAATAAAGTTAGTAAGATATGAATAAAACTGTTTTAATTACAGGAGTGAGCAAAGGTATTGGATTTGCTTTGGCTAATGAATTTTTAGAAAATGGATATAAAGTTATTGGAACTTCCAGATCAGGTAAAATTGATGGAATAGAAAATGATAATTTTGAAATTTTACAATTGGATTTATCAGAATTTAAGAGCATTGAATTGTTTACTCGAGAATTGAGTCAAAAAGGAAAGAAAATAGATGTTTTAATAAATAATGCAGGAATTGGCCCAGATTTGGATTTTATGAATCCAGATAAAATAACCTTTAAACAGACTTTTGATGTTAATGTAACTGGAACTACTTTTTTGACTGAATCACTAATCGAAAATATAAATGAAGAGGGAAAAATAATAAATGTTTCTTCCAAAATGGGATCAATTGAATTATGTGAACGAACAGATTCTACAGCTTATAGAATGTCTAAAACGGCATTAAATATGTATTCAAAAATTCTTTCGAATAGACTTTTTGGTAACATAAAAGTAGCATCACTTCATCCTGGTTGGGTAAGGACTACAATTGCGAAAAATAATAGTACTCAAGGAAGACTTTCTCCTGAAGAATCTGCAAAAGGAATATATGATTTTGTAATTAGCGAATTTAGTACAGGAATATTTTGGAATGTTGAAACACAAACTGAATGTGATTGGTAAATGAATAGTCACGAGTAACGAACTAACTTAAAGACAGTTTGTTTATAATCAAAAAGGTCTTGATTTGCAACCGCGTGAGTGATGGAAGCAAGTTACCTTGTAACGCGGACAGCACGACAGCATAAAAAAAGGAGCCGACTCACTGCCATGTTGAGTTGGCTCCTTTTTATATGGTGGCACGCCCAAATACTTTTTTGGATTGCTAAAAGTTATTTGATATGGGTAGTGTTTTTACTTTTTCTTTAATATTTTGTATTGTTCATAACAACCACTAATTGCGTCCATTATTTGGAGGTCATTGGCGGATTTTATGAAAGCATCTGAGTAACTGCAACGGGTTAATATTTCGGCAATTTCATCTTGTGTAACTCCTAAAAGTAGTGAGATTGTTTCTCGGTCATACTTTGTTTCTAATAGTTTCCGTACAGTATCATCCTTTCGCATTTCTCGGAGTTTTTTGAGTTGTTGGGGTCTTTTTCCGAAAACATTATAGAGCATATCTGCAGGATTGAAGATGGATCCTAATACTTTTCCAAAAGCTTCGGGAGCATATTGTCCTGCTTCGTATCCTAGGCCTAAACCTGAAATATTATAACGAAGATCTTCTTTTATAGGGATTAATTTGGCATCAATTTCAAGATAGCCTGTTAGGTAGTATGGACTGATGACTACTTCGTTTAATGGAATTGCTTTTTGAGTAAGTTGTATTATGGTTGTTTTGTTTTTAATCCAGTCATTAGTTACACGAACGCGTAAAGATTCAAAGCCAAGAAGGGTGATGTGTAGAGTATCACTTTGGGTTACTGCTAGTTCAAAATGACCTTTATTGTCTGTTGTTGTACCTGTAACTTGATTGATATTGATGATGTTAACATTGGCTAAAGGAGTACCAGTATTATCACTGATTATGGTGCCAGATATTTTTTGTGGGATTTCAGTAGTTTGAGCAACTGAATTTAGAGAGGCAACAAAGAATAAAAAAAGTATAATATATTTCATAAACTGATTTAAAGGTTTAAAAGTAGTAAAACGACATTAAATATTTTGTTGTTCGATTATAATTATAAGAAAATTAACAATATGTGATTTTTTATAACATTTTTATTAGAATATATTACTTAAAATCTTTGAATTTCATAGTTTAATGTTATTGCTATTTGGACTTTATGACTTTGAAATAGTTTAATGGCTTATAAAAAAAGAGAATGTTTTTAGTCATATAAATACAGAGGATTAAGTGTATTGAATTAAATGAATGTATATGTGTTGTTTTGATAATGTAGATGTAATGTAAAAAAAATCTCCCGAATATTTTCGGGAGATTTTATATAGAAAATACAAAATTGTATTAGTCTCTTCTTGGTCTTCTTGGTCTTGATGAATCACCAAAACTTTCAGAACGTCTTGGTGCTCTTTCTGAAGAACCACCTTCTCTTGGAGCTCTGTCTGATGAAAAACCACCTTCTCTTCTTGGAGCAGATGAACTTCTTGGTCCAAAACCACCTTCTCTAGGAGCAGAATTTCTATCGCTTCTAAATCCACCACCAGAACCTTCACGTCTTGGAGCAAAACTTCCTTCTCTTCTAGGAGCTGAACTTCTTCCGCCACCAAAACCTCCAGAGCTTCTTCCGTTGTGATCACGTCTTCCGCCACCATCATTTTTAGAAATTTCTACATTGATACGACGTCCTTCTAATTGTACGTTGTTCAATATTTCCATTACTTTATCTGTATGTTCTGGGTCAGTGTTAAAGAAAGAGAATCCTTCTTTTACATCCACTTTGAATACGTCATCACGACCTAAGTCTAATGTTTCTTTCAAGTAGTCTTTTAATGACATCCAATCGAAGTTGTCTCTAGATCCAATGTTTACAAAGTATCTAGTTGCACCACCATTATTGTTTTCTCTTGGAGCGCCATCTCTATCGTCACGCTCACGTCTTTCAGAACCTGAAGATTGATTAGAGATATCTCTGTTTTTCTTGTAGTAAGCAATAAAACGGTTAAATTCTACTGATACCATTTTCTTAATCAATTCTTCTTTAGATAATTCTTCAAGAACGTTGTTGATAGCTGGTAAGTAGTTGTCAATTTCGTGATCAACTTCAGTATCCTTAATCTTAGTAGCTAAGTGTAGTAATTGAATTTCGCAGATTTCAATTCCAGAAGGGATTGTTTTTTCTTCGAATTTTTGTTTGATGATTCTTTCGATAGAAGAAATCTTGCGTAATTCACTTTTAGTTACAATTACGATAGAAGTTCCTAATTTACCAGCACGACCTGTACGTCCAGAACGGTGATTGTAAGTTTCGATTTCGTCAGGTAATTGATAATTTACTACGTGAGTTACATTATCAACGTCAATTCCACGAGCTGCAACATCTGTAGCAACAAGCATTTGAATTTGTCTTCCTCTAAAAGATTTCATTACACCATCACGCTGTGCTTGAGATAAATCTCCGTGCAATGCAGCAGCGCTGTATCCATCTTCGATTAATTTCTCGGCAACAGCTTGTGTGTCACGTTTTGTTCTACAGAAAACTACAGAGAAAATGTCTGGATTAGCATCTGCCAATCTTTTCAAAGCTTCGTAACGATCACGAGCATTTACTAAGTAAAATTCGTGAGATACTGTAGCTGAGCCTGAATTTTTTGCGCCAACTGTAATTTCAATAGGGTCAGTCATGAATTGTTTTCCAATTCTCGCCACTTCAGCAGGCATAGTTGCAGAAAACAACCATGTGCTTTTCTCGTCAGGTGTAGTTGAAAGGATGTTTACGATATCTTCGTAGAATCCCATGTTCAACATTTCGTCTGCTTCGTCAAGGATGCAATAGTTAATTTGAGAAATATTTACCAATCCTCTGTTAATCATATCTTGCATTCTACCTGGAGTCGCTACTATAATTTGTGCGCCTCTTTTAATGTCTCTCGCTTGTTCTGTAATGCTAGCCCCGCCGTAAACTGCTACCACATTAATACCTTTTTCGTATTTAGAGTAGTTTTTAAGTTCGTTGGTAATCTGTAAACACAACTCACGTGTTGGAGATAAAATCAATGCCTGTGTATTTCTGTTGTTGGCATCAATTTTCTGAATAACTGGAAAACCAAATGCTGCCGTTTTCCCTGTCCCTGTCTGAGCCAACGCAACTAAATCTGTGTCTTTTTCCAATAATAGGGGAATCGCTTTCTCCTGTACTTCGGTCGGATTCTCAAATCCTAGATCTAAAATCGCCTTCAGTAACGATTCACTCAATCCTAATTGTTCAAATTTATTCATATATATTTTTAAAATAGGGTGCAAAATTACTGTTTATAATCCATAAAAACTAATGCAATTTTAAGAATTAGGGTTTTATTAGGTTTTGAGTATCAATTTGTTATGATTTTAATTTTACTTTTTGAAATTTAAAATTGGTTTTTGATGTGAAATTATGTCGTGATTTTGGTGTTTTTGTTAAAAAAAAGATGCGCTAAAACTGTTTTTAAGTTGTATAGTGTTTTTTGTGTTTGTCTGAAAAAGTTTTTTAGAAGTGTTATTGCTGTGCTTTTTACTGTTTTTGGGTATTTTGGTCTTTTTTTATCATTTCTTTAAGAATGATATTTTTAAATTGCTCCGAAGTTTCAATATTGATTTATTAATTTTGCACTAAAATTATTTGATTATGCAAACAGCCTCTTTTTCGGGTTTTATAGAAATGCTATTTTATATGATGGCATTCTATTATATTTTTAAATTTTTGGCTCGATTGTTTTTACCTTTAGTAGTAAAAAAGGTAGTAGAAAAAGCGGGACAAAATTTTCAGCAACAGCAACAACAATATCAACAGCAATCTTCCTGGCGAAAAACGTCTAGTAATGATGAAGTTATAATCGATACAGCCAATAGTAAAAATCCTCGCGAAACCAAAAAAGTCGGAGATTATGTCGATTATGAAGAAATTGATTAATTATGCTTTTCTATACAAATTCTAAATTTATTTTGTTTTTGTGTAGGGAAATAATTGATTGATAATAAAAATCAAAACCAATCTTGTATATTTGAGTTTAAAACTCTTAATAAAACCAATATTTTAATAATAAATAATGAAGCAACTTCAAAAGTTCTTTCCGCACGCAATTGCCATTCTTGGTTTTGTTCTCGTTTCTACTCTTTATTTTTTTCCAGTTTTACAAGGAAAACAAATTTTTCAATCAGATATTGCCCAATATACGGGTATGGCCAAAGAGCAAAATGATTTTAGAGCGACCTATCATGCGGAACCGTATTGGACAAACTCAGCTTTTGGAGGAATGCCTACCTATCAATTAGGTGCTAAATATCCTCATGATTATGTAGGGGCAATTGACGATATATTACGTTTTTTACCTCGTCCAGCTGATTACTTGTTTTTATACTTTTTGAGTTTCTATATCTTAATGCTAGTTTTAAAAGCGGATCCATTAAAAGCCTTTTTTGGAGCAATCGCTTTTGGTTTTTCAACTTATTTAATTATTATACTTGGAGTAGGGCATAATGCTAAGGCTCATGCCATTGCTTATATGCCAATGGTTGTAGCGGGTTTTGTAATGGTTTTTCAGAGGAAATATATTTGGGGAGGTTTGCTTGTAATGTTTGCAGGAGCATTAGAACTGAATGCAAATCACTTTCAAATGACCTTTTATTTATTGATATTGTTATTGATTTTTTTGAGTTATTTTATTTATGAAGGAATCAAATCTAAAGAGTATAAATCACTCTTAATTTCTATAGGAACACTTTTTATAGCGGGAATATTTGCTATTGGTTCTAATGCAGGTAATTTATTGGCGACAACTGAATATGCAAATTTTAGTATTCGTGGAAAAAGTGATTTAAGTTTTAATCCTGATGGGTCAAAAAGTACAACTGATTCAGCAATGACTTATGATTATATTACCGAATACAGTTATGGGATTGCCGAAAGTTTTAATTTGATTGCTCCTAGATTATTTGGAGGTTCTAACAATGAAAAAGTAGGAACGGATAGTAGTATGTTTGAGTTCATGATTTCGCAAGGAGTTCCTGAAGATCAAGCCACAAATTTTGTTTCCAGTATGCCTACCTATTGGGGGGATCAACCGATCGTATCTGCACCAGCTTATATAGGAGCAGTAGTTTTCTTTTTAGGTATTTTGGCTTTATTTACTGATGAAAGAAAAATTAAATATGCTTTCATAGGAGGAGCATTCCTGTCATTAATTCTTTCGTGGGGAAAAAACTTTCCTTTATTGACAGATTTTTGTATCGATTATATTCCTATGTATAATAAGTTTAGAGCAGTTTCGTCTATTCAGGTTATTTTGGAATTGTGTTTTCCTGTATTAGCTATTATGGGTTTACAATCTTTCTTTAAATTAGAAAAAGAAAAACAATTAAAACCATTATTACAATCTGGAGCTGTTGGTTTTGGACTTGTTTTGGTATTGTTTTTATCTAAAAGTTTGTTCAGTTTTTCAACTGCAAATGATAGTTATTTTCTTCAAAATTATGGGCCTAGTTTTGTGGATGCTTTAAAAGCTGATAGAAAGTCATTATATAGTGCTGATTTATTGCGTTCAGGATTTTTTATCATAATTGCAGTGGGTACTTTATGGTTATTTATTAAAAATAAAATAGCTCAAAACACGGCTATCATTTTGGTTGGTTTATTTATGGTTTCCGATTTGTTCTTTGTTGATAAAAATTATGTATCAAACAAAGATTTTGTAAATGCTAGAGATGTTGAAGTTCCTTTTCAAGAAACTCCTACAGATGCAAAGATTTTGGAAGATCCTACTAATTACAGAGTTTTTGATATTCAAGGGTTAATGCAGGCAAGAACATCTTATTTTCATAAAGCTATTGGTGGATATAGTGCTGTTCGTCCAAAACGAATTCAACAATTATTTGATTATCAAATTGCTAAAAATAATATGGAAATCCTTAATATGTTGAACGTGAAATACGTGATACAAACAGATAAGGAAGGAAAAGAATCTCCAATTATCAACCCAGATGCCAATGGAAATGCGTGGTTTGTGAGTAAAGTAGAATTGGTGAAAAATGCTGATCAAGAAATGAAAGCTTTGGATAAGCTTAATTCTAAAGAAGTTGCAGTAATTAATAAAGATGAGTTTGAAGTTATTAAAAATAAAGCTTTTGCTAAAGATAGTACAGCAGCTATAACTTTAGATTCATACCAATCTAATAATTTAAAATATACTTCTAATAATTCAAAAGAAGGTTTGGCTGTTTTCTCTGAGATGTATTATGAAAAAGGATGGAAGGCAATTATTGATGGGAAAGAAACCCCAATTATGAGAGCAGATTATGCTTTAAGAGCGATTTTGGTTCCAGCAGGAAAACATAGTATTGAGTTTAAATTTGATCCTCAAGTTGTAAAAACGGGAGGTACAATTACATTGGTTAGTTGTATTGGAATGTTATTCCTTTTAGTAGGTGGATTGTATGTTGAAAGAAAGAAGGGGGTTTAAGAGTATTAACTAGTATTCTTAAATTTTGTATTAATTCTAATGTCTTGCTATTTTGAGTTCAAAAAAAATTCTTATTATAACGTATTATTGGCCACCAGCTGGGGGGCCAGGAGTTCAACGTTGGCTTAAATTTGCAAAATATTTACCTGATTTTGATATTGAACCCATTGTATATATTCCAGAAAATCCAACTTATCCAATTGTTGATGCCAATTTAGAAAAAGAAGTTCCAGAGAATGTTATCATTTTAAAAAATAAAATTTTTGAACCCTATCAATTAGCTTCTGTTTTTTCAAAAAACAAAACTAAAAAAATTAGTTCGGGTATTATTCCTAATCAGAAGAAACAAACTTTTTTAGATAAGACATTGTTGTGGATACGAGGTAATTTGTTTATACCAGATGCTCGTGTTTTTTGGGTAAAACCTTCCCTTATTTATTTAGAAAAATACATTGTCGAAAATGATATTGACATTGTTATTACTTCGGGACCACCACATAGTTTGCATCTAATTGGAATGGGGCTAAAGAAAAAATTAGGATTAACTTGGTTTGCTGATTTTCGCGACCCATGGACGACAATAGGATATCATAAAGCATTACGATTATCTACTAGTGCAGAAAGAAAACACAAGGCATTAGAATATAGTGTTTTAAATACTGCTGATAGGATTATTGTAACTAGTAAAACTACGAAAACTGAATTTAAAGCAATTACCAATAGGCCTATAACTGTAATCACCAATGGTTATGATAATGAGCCAGTGGAAAAAGTAAGTCTTGATGCTAATTTTAGTTTGGCACATATTGGTTCTTTTCTGTCAGAGCGAAATCCAGTTATTTTATGGGAAACTTTGGTTGAATTAATTCAGGAAATTCCAAATTTTAAAGCTCATTTAGAACTAAAATTAATTGGCGCAGTTAGTCAGGAAGTATTGGATACCATCTCGCAGTTTAATTTGGAATCGTATTTGAAAAATTTGGGATATGTCTCTCATTCGGAAGCCATTGCTCATCAAAGAAATTCTCAGGTTTTATTACTTATTGAAATCAATTCTGATGAAACCAAAAGCATTATTCCAGGTAAATTATTTGAATACATGGTTTCGAATAGACCAATTATCGCTATTGGTCCAAAAGATTCTGATTTTGCTGAAATTATTACAGAAACCAATACAGGTGTTTTTTTTGATTATACCGAGAAAGAAAAACTAAAAAACACTATCATTTTATATTATAATCAGTTTTTAGAAGAGAAATTACAATCCTATGGTGTAGGTTTGCAAAAATATTCTAGAAAAAATTTGACCAAAGATTTGGTACAATTGATTCAGTCAAAAAATTTAAGGTAATTCACTTTATTTTTTTTTAACCTTAACCTCAAATTCCAATTAATGGGCATAGTATTAAAGCAGTCTTTACGAAATACAATAATAACTTATATCGGTTTTGCAATAGGAGGAATTAGCACGCTTTTTTTATTTCCGCCTATTTTAGGAAAAACATTTTATGGACTTTCAAATTATATCTTGTCTTGTGCAAATGTAATAATGCCCTTGTTTGCTATCGGAATGCAAAATACTTTAGTTAAGTTTTATTCTCAATGCAAAACAGAGAAAGAAAAAAACCAGTTTTTATCGTTTACTGTATTATTTCCTATTTTGTTAATTATTCCAATCGTTTTGCTAGGTTTCGTTTTTTATGATGAGATTGCTTTTTTCATGACAAAGAAAAATGCAATAGTAAAAAGTTATATCTGGCTTATCCCTTTCGTAGCTCTTTGTATGGCCTATTTTGAAATTTTCTATGCTTGGGCAAGAGTGCATATGCATTCTGTTTTTGGTAATTTTATAAAGGAAGTAGGTTTACGATTATTTTCATTATTGGCTCTTTTTGCTCTCTATTTTAAATGGATTACAGCTGTTGATTTTATTTATTTAACTACGGGTATTTATTTTGTTGCCTTTTTGGTTACAATGCTTTATGCGTTTAAAATAAGAAAGCCTGTTTTTGAATTTGGTATTCCTGAAAAAGCAAAAGAAATTTTAGTTTATTCATTTTACATTATTTTATCAGGAAGTGTAGCTAATTTACTTTTAGACGGAGATAAAGTAATGCTAAATTACTATATGAAGATTGAGAACATCGCTTACTATTCGGTTGCGACCTATATTGCTTTGGTTATTTCAGTGCCAAGTCGTGCCATGCACCAAATTGTGTATCCAATTACTGCTAAATTAATGCACGAGAACAAATATGAGGAGTTGAATGATTTGTATAAAAAGACTTCTATAAATCTGCAAATCGTAGGTGGATTTGTAATGCTCTGTATATTTGTCAATATTGCTCAGTTGTATGAGATTGTTCCAAAAGAATATAGTGGCGGGATTGTAGTTGTGTTTATGATTGGACTTTCTAAATATTTTGACTTGATTTTGGGAAATAATAATGCTATAATTTTCAATTCAAAGTATTATCGCGCTGTTTTGTTTTTAGGAGTTGGTTTGGTTGTTTTAACGGTGGTGTTAAATATGATTTTTATTCCTTTGTATGGAATTATGGGTTCTGCATTCGCTACTTTATTGTCTATTACTTGTTATAGCCTTGCTAAATTACTTTTTGTTGTAAAAAGAATGCATTTGTATCCATTCACAAAACAAACACTACATTCATTAGGAATAACGTTTATAGTTTTTTTATTGTTTTATTTTTGGAAGTTTCCGATATACCCTATTATAGCTATTTGTTTAAAATCTATTTTAGTGACTTTGGTGTACATATACCTCAATTATAAGTTTGTTATTTCGGCAGAAATAAATCAAACTTTAGATAAAGTTTTTTTGAAAATTAGGAAAGGAAAATAAATCTGTTACTGAATGATTTTGCGATGTTTTCTAATTGATATTTAAGTTTTTATAATTTTGTTTTTTTTATATTTGTAAGTATAGTTTCTGTTGTTTTGCTAACATAAGAGACTTGTTATAGATAATCTAAAAAAATAAATTATGATAAATTTTAAAACAATATTGCTTTATGTTTTTCTTGGATGTTCTATACTCGTATTTTCTCAAACTAAGAAGCCCGAAGAAACTTTAAATGCAGTAGACTCTAGTAGTAATGTACTTTCTCAAAAAAAATCTAATTTAAAAGGTTACCCAGTAGCTCCTTTTAGAGATACTTTATTTACTGTTTATAATAAAATTGGATCTTTCAATGCCCAAAATCGTGCTAATGCCATTACCAGTAGAATTGAAATACTATATAAAGATCCTTTTTTCAGTAAAGATTCATTGAGTTTGTCTAGGTCCGAAATTAGCCTTGATATTGTATACAAAAAAGATTTTTTAGTAATGTCTGTTACTGATTTGGATGGAAAAACAATGGGGAGTACTGATTTTGCTCTAGCACAAAAAAATTTAGCGATTATTCAAAAAGCAGTTCTTTTTCAAAAATCAGACAATGAGAATATAGATTGGGCAAAAAGGATTGGACTTGCTTTGTTACTAATTACTTTTATAATTCTAATTGTATTTGCAATTAATAAATTGTTTAGATGGCTACGATTTTTAATTATCGAAAATAAAGAACGTTATTTTTCAGGATTTAAAATTAAAGAATCTAGTGTTTTATCACCCGATAAACAATTGGAATTTGTTTTGAAATTGGTGACAATGGTGCGAATATTTTTTTTAATATTTATATTTTACATTTCTTTACCTGCTCTTTTTAGTGTTTTTCCAGAGACAAAGAACTATGCATCTGTTCTTTTGAACTGGATATTTTCTCCTGCTAAAGCAGCTTTGATGGGTTTTGTTCATTTTTTACCTAATTTGTTTTCAATATTAGTAATTGTCGTGCTATTTAGATTCATCTTAAAAGTGATCAAATTTTTTGTTGATGAAATTCATAGTGGACAAATTAAAATTGAAGGTTTTTATAGCGATTGGGCTATGCCAACTTTTAATATTATAAAAGTTCTAGTTTATGCTTTTATGATAGTTATAGTCTTTCCTTATTTGCCAGGATCTAATTCACCTATTTTTCAGGGAGTATCTGTTTTTGTAGGGATTTTATTTTCTTTAGGCTCTTCGAATGCGATTGCTAATATGGTTGCAGGGTTAGTAATTACTTATATGCGTCCATTTAAGATAGGTGATTTTATAAAAATTGGAGATGTGACAGGGACCGTTACAGAGAAAAGTTCTTTGGTTACAAGAGTTCGAACGCCAAAGCAAGAGGATATTACAATTCCTAATGCTACTGTTTTGTCAAGTTCTTCAATTAATTATTCTGCAAACACCAATAAAGAATCCAATGGATTGTTAATTCATACCACAATCACTATTGGATATGATACGCCATGGGTTGATGTTCATAAAGCACTTATTGCTGCCGCTATGAGAACTGATTCACTTGAAAAGTCTCCAGTACCTTTTGTTTTGCAAACGAGTTTAAATGATTTTTATGTTTCGTATGAAATTAATGCTTATACCAAACAACCAAATCAGCAACCATCTATTTATTCAAAACTTCATCAAAATATTCAAGATTGTTTTAATGAAGCAGGTTTAGAAATTATGTCTTCTCATTATACTTCTCTTCGAGATGGAAACAGAACAACTATTCCAAATGATTATCTTGATAAAGATTATTCGACCCCAGGATTTAATATTTCTGATAAAAAATAAATTTATACATAAGCACGTGTTAAATTTTAATTTTATTGTGTTTTTTTTGTAGGTGAAATATTGTTTATTTTTTTTTACAGCATAGTCTGACGAGTATTTTTGCACTTTTTTGATTTTGTAATATTTAACTTGTTGAAATTCAGTAATTTAATTTTTTTTAATTTTAATATCACCAAAAGTTGGTATTGCAGAGTCTCTAAAGGAGTATTATATTTGTTTAGTTCACAATGCCAGATAAATGCTTTATTAAATTAAATGTCTAGAGGATGAAAAATCATTTTATTAAACAGGATAAATTAAATCTATTTACAAAAGTTATTGCGAATAAAATTCAAAATGGTTTTGTTGTAGTAGAGAGAAATGATAAATTACCTTTTACTGTATTGTATAAAGAAGGTAAAAAAATCAATCATAGTTTGAATTTTTTGATCTGTTGTGCAACACTTGGTATGTGGTCGTTACCTTGGTTGTATATGACACAAGTTACAGCCAAAGATCAAAAGGTTTTGGTAGCTATTGATGAGGAAGGGGTTGTTTTTGAAGAAAAATGTTATCTGGGTTAATTTTTTAAATCTAGCTAATAGAATTCCACAGACTGATAGGAAGAATTTCGTTTAAAAAATAAAGATTGGATTAGTACAAAACTGTCAATCTTTGATAAAATTTAAGTTATTTTTAAAATTGTTTAAAAAAACTTAGTCGTTGTATAAAGGTATAATGGGAAAAGCCATGACATTAATTGTCATGGCTTTTTATTTAGAAAAAAGTAAATAGTTGAATTTTGACTTATAGTTTCTCTTTTAAATATTTTGCTGTAACTGATTTTTTGTTTTTTACAATTTCTTCTGGAGTTCCTACTGCGAGTAATAATCCACCGTTTTCTCCTCCTTCAGGACCAAGATCAATTACCCAATCTGCACATTTGATTAAATCAAGATTATGTTCTATCACTAATATTGAATGCCCTTTTTCTATTAGAGCATCAAAAGAAGCCATTAGTTTTTTAATGTCATGAAAATGTAATCCGGTTGTAGGTTCATCAAATACAAAAAGAGCTTTTTCTTTTATTGTTCCTTTGACCAAAAAAGAAGCCAGTTTGATACGTTGTGCTTCACCACCTGATAGGGTTGATGAGGATTGCCCTAATTGGACATAGCCCAAGCCAACATCTTGTAGAGGTTGCAGTTTTTGTGTGATTTTTGTTTGTTTATTCTTTTCAAAGAAAATAATGGAATCGTCAATAGTCATTGTTAAAATGTCGTGAATATTTTTGCCATCAAATGCTACTTCTAGAACTTCTTTTTTGAAACGTTTTCCATTACAGGTCTCACATGGTAGTTGCACATCGGCCATAAAAACCATTTCTACGTTAATAGAACCTTCACCTTTACAGGTCTCACATCTTCCTCCATCAACATTAAAAGAAAAATGTTTTGCTTGATAACCTCTTACTTTTGAAAGTTTTTCTTTGGCATATAATTCCCGAATATCGTCATAGGCTTTGATGTAGGTAACAGGATTAGATCTTGAACTTCTTCCAATAGGATTTTGATCTACGTATTCTATATGCTTTATTTGAGAAAAAGAACCCGATAATTCAGTAAATTGGCCTGCTTTTTCACCTGCATTATCTAGCTTCTTCTGCATAGCAGGAAAAAGAATTTTCTTTACGAGTGTACTTTTTCCACTACCTGAAACTCCTGTAATAACTGTTAGTACATCAAGAGGAACTGTAACATCTATATTTTGTAGATTGTTTTCTCTAGCTCCTTTTATTTCAATGAAACTTTTTGATGTTCGTCTTTTCTTTGGAACGCTGATTTCAAGCTCACCATTCAAATATTTTGCGGTTAGCGAACTTGATTTCAATATTTCATCATAAGTGCCCTGAGCGACAAGATTTCCACCTTGCGTTCCAGCTTCCGGACCTATATCAATAATCATGTCGGCCGCTTTCATAATGTCTTCATCGTGTTCGACAACAATCACGGTATTACCTAAATCCCTTAAGGATATTAGAACTTTTATTAAACGCTCAGTGTCTTTTGGATGTAATCCAATGCTCGGTTCATCTAGAATATACATGGATCCGACAAGACTACTGCCTAAAGAAGTAGCTAAGTTGATACGTTGAGATTCTCCACCAGAAAGAGTTGATGAATTTCTATTTAATGTCAGGTAATTCAATCCAACTTCGGATAAAAACGATAGTCGATTGTTGATTTCGATTAATAAACGTTTTGCAATTTGTTTTTCATATTCATCTAACGCAATGTTTTTGAAAAATTCAACTAAATGTTTAATAGGTAAATCAACTAAATCCGAAACTGTTTTATCATTTATCTTTACATAAGAGGCTTCGTTTCTCAAGCGTTTTCCTTTGCAAACATGACATTTCGTTTTTCCTCTATAACGGGAAAGCATTACTCTATTTTGAATCTTGTAATTTTTTTCTTCAAGTTCTTTAAAAAAACTATTGAGTCCTTGGAAATACTTGTTTCCTGTCCAAATTAAATCTTTTTGCTCTTCAGTAAGTTGAAAGAAAGGTTTATGTATTGGAAAATCAAATTTGTATGCATGATTTACTAATTCGTCACGAAACCAACTCATACTTTCGCCACGCCAAGGAAAAATTGCGTTTTCAAAGATAGAAAGAGAGGTGTTTGGAATAACCAATTCACTATCGATTCCTATGATATTTCCATATCCTTCACAAGCAGGACATGCTCCATACGGGTTGTTGAAACTAAATAAATGTACATTGGGTTCTAGAAAAGTAATACCATCCAATTCAAAATTATTGGAAAAAGAAAGTATTTTATCTGAATTTAATTCTTGTAAATAACAAATTCCTTTCCCTTCAAAAAAAGCTGTTTGTACAGCATCTGATAGTCTATTATAAAACTCTTCTTCGTCTTTAACTATAATTCTATCAATAATAAGTAAAATGTCTTTATGATCTAAAGAATGCTGTTCAGTAGTGGTAAAGTCATCCAAACGAACCATTTCATTATTTACCAATATCCTTGCAAATCCTTGTTGTAATAATACTTTTAATTTATCTTCCAATTGTCTGCCTTCTTCGAGATGAATAGGAGCTAAGAGCAACCATTTACTATCAATTTCAAGGGTTTTGACAGTAGTAACAACATCAGTAACGGTATTTTTTTTGACTTCTTTTCCAGAAATTGGTGAATACGTTCTACCAATTCTGGCAAATAATAACTTGATGTAATCGTAAATTTCGGTGGATGTACCAACTGTAGAACGGGCATTGGTTGTATTTACCTTTTGCTCTATAGCAATTGCAGGCGCAATTCCTTTGATATATTCCACTTTTGGTTTGTCTAAACGGCCTAAGAATTGTCTGGCGTATGAAGATAAGCTCTCTACATACCGACGTTGTCCTTCTGCATATAAAGTATCGAAAGCTAAACTGGATTTACCAGAGCCAGAAAGTCCTGTAATAACTACAAGTTTGTTTCTAGGAATAGCCACATCTACATTTTTTAAATTATGTACTTGTGCACCTTTTATAATGATGTTCTTCTTTGGATCGAGTTTGGAAATATCAATTGACATACTAAAAATAAATTTCCACAAAAGTAATCATTTTCCAATTGAGAATTGGAGATGAACGAATCACAAATTTTAGCTTCAATAATCATTTTGATAGGTGAAAGTTGTTTTTTAGAATTGTATAGTTAATATGTATAGCTTTTTAATCTATTGAATAGTTTTAGTTTTAAATTTGTAATCTCCAAACCAAAAACAAACCAAAAACAAGCCTAAATGAAAACAAAACTAACCTCACTTTTTTTTCTCCTATCTATTTCTGTTTTTTCTCAATGTTTACCGCCAATTGTAAATTATGCACCAAATTTATATGGAGCAGGAAATCAAAACTGGATGATTTCACAAGATAAAAATCAATTTGTTTTTTTTGCAAATAATGAGGGGCTTCTAGAATTTAATGGTTCTTATTGGCAATTGTATCCTTCTCCCAATGAAACTATCATTAGGTCTGTTAAAGTAATTGGTGATAGAATTTATACTGGAAGTTACATGGAATTTGGCTTTTGGAAAAGAAAAGCTGATGGATTATTAAAATATCATTCACTTAGTAAATTTGTCCAGTCGAAGTTTTTAGATGACGAAAATTTCTGGAATATTTTAAGTTATGATCATTGGGTAGTTTTTCAATCTTCGCACCGAATTTATATTTATGATGTTAATAAAGGCGATTTTAAAATAATTTCTCCCAATGGTTATATTTTTAAATCTTTTAAAACTGCAAATTCTATTTATTATCAGCCTATTAATCAAGGGTTATATGAGATTGAAGCTGGTATGATTAGGTTGGTTTCTGATAATCCTATATTAAAGAATAATCTTATTGTTAATGTTTTTGCAAAAGAAGATAAATTATTGATATCGACTCAAAGTTCTGGTTTTTATGAATTGTCCGGAAATGTATTAACTAAATTCCCTACAGAGATTGATAATGAGTTTTCTGAAGGGAGTGTGTATAGTTGTGAAACTCTATCAGATGGTGGTTTTGTTGTTGGAACTGTTTCGAATGGAATTTTTATTTTAAGTAAAGAAGGAAAATTAAAATTCCATATCACACAAAGAAAAGGTTTGAGTAATAATACAGCGCTATCTTTATTTGAAGATTTTGACAATAATTTATGGGTTGGTTTAGATAATGGTATTAGTTGTATCAATTTAAAATCTCCGATACAGAGTTTTGTTGATAATTCGGGGGTTTTAGGAACGGTATATACATCTCAGCTTTATAATGATAAATTGTATGTAGGAACTAATCAAGGGTTGTTTTACAAGGATTTTAAGAGTGATGAGGATTTTACTTTTGTAAAGGGAACAAAAGGACAGGTATGGTCTCTGTTTGTTTATGATGGAACCTTGTTTTGTGGTCATCATAGCGGAACATTTGTGGTCAATAATGGAAATGCTCATCTTATTTTTTCTAAATCTGGAACATGGAATTTTACTAGGGTTCCAGGTCATAATGAGCTTTTATTACAAGGGAACTATTATGGTATTTCGGTCTTGGAAAAAAAGAATAATGAATGGAGTTTTAGAAATAAACTCAATGGGTTTGAATATTCCTCAAGATATCTTGAAATCACTAATAATTTTGAGATTTATGTTAGCCATGAATACAAGGGAGTTTTTAGATTAGAAACTAATGGTAAACTTCAAAATATCAAAAAGTATTCAATATACAAAGAACCAACTAAAGGTAAGAATGCTGGTTTAGTCAAATTTAATAACTCAATTTATTATGCATATAAAGGTGGGGTTTTTAAATTAAATGATAAGACTAAGCAATTTGAAAAAGATGTCTTATTAAGCTCTGTTTTTGATAAAGACCAGTACACTTCAGGTAAGATGATTGTAGATAGTTCTAACAGAATATGGTTGTTTTCTAAAAATTATATTAATTATTATTCAGCATCTAAATTAAGTAAACAGCTTAAACAGAATAGTATTCCAATTCCTGTTTCATTGAGTAATTCAATGTTGGGATATGAGAATATTAAACAATTATCTCCATCTAATTATTTCTTTGGAGCTACCGACGGGTTTTATACTATGAATATAAATGATTTGATTTTTAAGGATTATAAAGTATTGCTATCTAGTGTAGTAACTAATGCTTTGAATGAGCCGAGTCATAATAATTCAATTCATGAAAAAGGAAGTTTTAAAAATGACGAGAATAATATAAATTTTTATTACACGGTTCCAGAATACAACAAATATATTAATGCAGAGTATCAATATATGCTGGAAGGTTTTCAGGATCGCTGGAGTGAATGGAATGTAAAATCTTCGGTTAATTTTAAAAATTTGCCTGCAGGTGATTATGTTTTTAAAGTAAGAGCTAAATATGCTAACTCGAATCTTGATAATACTGTAGTATATACTTTCACAATTCAAAAACCATGGTATGGCACAACTTTAGCTATTATAGTTTATTTTGTTCTAGGATTGATTTTAATTAAATTAATGCACGAACAATATGTTAGTTATTATCATAAAAAGGAAATAAAATTGATTGAGGAGAATAATTTACTATTAGAAATTAAAGAATTAGAAAATGAGCATCAAATGATGCGTCTTAAGAATGAACAATTGTCCCAAGACGTTGATGCTATTAATAAAGAACTTGCGGCCTCTGCAATGAATCTAAATAGTAAAAATGAATTACTAGCTTACATTCATGAAGATTTAAAAAATACTAACGAAAGTGATAATAAAAGTGTCAAATCAGTAATTTCTACTATTAATAGAAATATTAGTGGTAAAGATTCTTGGAGTGTTTTTCAAGAGGCTTTTGATAAAACCGATAAAGATTTCTTGAAAAAAATGAAAGAAGCTCATTCGTCATTAACTCCAAATGATTTAAGATTGTGTGCTTACTTGAGATTAAATTTGTCTTCTAAAGAAATGGCTCCATTATTGAATATTTCTGTTCGTAGCGTAGAAATAAAAAGATATCGTTTGCGTAAAAAAATGGATTTAACACATGAACAAGGTCTAGTAGAATATATTCTGGCTGTATAGTTCACTTCTTACGCATATCATTTTCCTATACATTACCACAACATAGCTGTTTTTTATCATATTTCTTCAAAAAAAATACAAAAAAAACCACTTCTTAATTATTAGTTAAACAAGGGGTTTTTGAAGAATATGGTAAAAAAAACAGCTTTTTTTTTGTTTTGTATGTTTTTTGTTGTGGTTTGTTTTGATTAATTGTTAATCGTTACATATAGTTTTACCACATACTAAAAAACATAAATATGAAACCAAATCACCAAGCAATTTTTTGTACTAATATCATTTTATAGTCTTTATAAACCTTTAGGTTAATGAAGATGAAATGACGCTGTATTTATATTTCATTATTAATAGTTGAAATTTAATAGAAGCAAAAAAAATCAGATCTCTTTTAAACTAGTTTCAAATTATTACTATATCAAAACTTTGATATTAGTGGGATGAAGTTTAATAAAAGCAAATTCTGTAAATCTAGATATACATTAAAAATTAAAGCAAACGGAGTTGCAAAAACTACTAAAATAATAAATCATTAATTGTTTGAGTAGGTTATTGTATTGTTTAAGAGGCCTCTTATACAATAAGCAATTCCGAGATTACCGAGTTACATACAAACTCAATTACTTAATTAATAATTAACCAATTAAAAAAATTAAAATCATGACTAAAATCAAATTTTTATTATTTACTTTATTATGTGCTGTTATAACACTACAAACAACAGGCTGTAGTAGTAGTGATGATGGTGGAAACGATAATGGCAATGGAGGAAGCAATGTTATTACTGTAACAGGAGTTTCATTAGATAAAACAACCTTAAGTTTAAAAGAAGGAGCAACAGCTACTTTGGGAGCTACATTAGCACCAGCAGGTGCTACTGGTAACGTTTCTTGGAGCTCTTCAGATGCAACAGTTGCAAGCGTTAATAATAGTGGTGTTGTTACTGCAGTTAAAAAAGGAACAGCTTCAATTGTAGCTGCTATCGGTACTTTTACAGCTACTTGTGTAGTTACTGTTACTGGAGAAGATGTTGTTGTTACTGATCCTTCATTATCAGGTAGTAATTACTTTGTTTTACAATTAGACGATGTTTCTTTTGCTAGTATTCAAAGTAAGGTTACTGCTGATTTACGTCCAGATGATGTTAATAAAAATCTATATATTTGGGAAAATACTTTATCTGCTGGTACTCCTGCAGGAACTAATTTTTACGGATTAAGCCAAGGCTGGGTAAGTTTAGTTGTAGGTACTGTTGGATGGTCTGGTGCAGGATGGAATACTAATGCTGATTTTGGCCCTGTTGATATGACTGATTTGTTTGATAATCCTGGAGATTATTACTTGCATATTGGATATAAAACAAGTCAAACGGGTCGTCCAATTGCAATTATTGTAAATGATGGAAATGCAGATGGGAAATTTTCTATCGGTGGAGATTTTGTTGATAATGGTACTACTTATCCTTCTTTTGCAACAATTACAACTGACGGTAAATGGAATAGTATAGAAGTTCCTGTAACTAAATTAAATGAATTAGGATTGTTTTTTGATAAACCATTAGTGAAGAAAAATATCCTTGCAGTTTTAGGGGGTGGTACAGCAGGTACTACTATTGATTTAGATGCTATTTTTTATTACAAAAAAGCAAAATAAATCTATAAATATATTATGGGGAACATAACATGTTCCCCATAATAATTTAAAAGCACTTTTTTAATTCAACCCCAAATACAAATGCGACACAAATATTTATTTTTAATAATCTTACTACAATTTGCTTTTTATTCTTGTTCAAGCAATTCTTCAGATAACGACAACCCTATTGTTTCTGATGTAAAATTAGAATTGAACAACAGTGAATTAAAAATGGATGTTGGAGAAAATGAAACTTTAACTGTTACAAAAGCTCCATCTACTAATGAAACGCTGGTTTGGAGTACAAGTAACAAAGTAGTAGCAACAGTTTTTAATGGTATTGTAACTGCTCAGCAAAGTGGAACTGCTATAATTACAGCTACGCTTGGAACTCATACTGCTCAATGTACAGTAACAGTAGCTCAAAGAACTTATAAATTAGTTTGGTCTGATGAATTTGATGGAAATACATTAAATACTGATAACTGGGCTTACGAAACCGGAGGTAACGGTTGGGGAAATAATGAAAAACAATATTATACGAACAGACCTGAAAATATTCGTGTTGAAAATGGTTTTTTAACCATAGAAGCTCGAAAAGAAAATTATGAAGGTAGTGCATACACTTCTGCACGTATAAAGTCTGCGAATAAAAAAGATTTTGCTTATGGTAAAATTGAAGCTCGTTTAAAAGTACCTAGTGGTAAAGGTACATGGCCAGCATTTTGGATGCTTGGTTATGGATCTTGGCCTAGTGCTGGTGAGATAGATATTATGGAACATGTAGGTTATCAACCTAAAGCGATTCATTGCGCACTTCATACAAAAAATAAAAACGGTATGAATGGCCAAAATTTTAAAGGAACTCAGGAATTAGCAGAAAATGTAGCTAATGATTTCCATATTATTACAATGGAATGGGTTAAAGACGAATTATTAGGTTTTGATAGAATCCACATTTCTATTGACGGTGTTGAAACTACAACATTTGGTGAAACTCCACCGTTACAAGATTCTGGTGACTGGCCATTTAATAAAAACTTTTTCTTTATCCTTAATTTTGCTATTGGTGGTAACTGGGGAGGAATACAAGGTATTGATGACACTATATTTAATAATCCAGTTTTGTATCAAGTAGACTACGTTAGAGTATATCAGCTACAGTAAATTTCAAATAAAATAAAAGCAAAAATGAAATTATTCAATCTAAAATTAATTTGTCTGGCTACGGTATCTTTGTTTTGTAGTTGCTCTAAATCAGACTCTGAAGATAATTCTACTGATAACTATACTCCAAAACAAGAAGTCTTTCAAAAGCGTAGTACAAAAAGAGGAGGAGGTTTTAACTACCAAAATATTAATGATGTAAATCTTTTAGGAAAAGGCATGTCGTGGTCATATAATTGGGGTATTTCCCAAAATATTGCTTTTGATGATGCTGTCGCAAAAAATGATATAGATTTTTGCCCTATGGCATGGAATGGAATCAATAAAGATGCTTTACGTTCTTATGTGAAAGACCATCCAAAGTGTAAATACTTACTTGCTTTTAATGAACCAAACTTAACTGATCAGGCTAATATGACACCTCAACAAGCTGCTGCAAAATGGGGTGATGTTAAATCAATTGCAGATGAATTAGGTTTAAAAGTAATTTCTCCTGCTATGAATTATGGAACATTAGCAAACTATAGTAATCCTGTTAAATGGTTGGATGAATTTTTTGCACTTGTGCCTTTAAGTGATATTGATGGTATTTCAATACACTGTTATATGCCAAATGCAGCTTCTGTTAAATCCTATGTTCAACTTTTTAAAAAATATGGAAAACCAATTTGGTTAACAGAATTTTGTGCATGGGACGGTTTAAACAAAAACACTTTTGCACCCGAAGGTCAACAAAAACACCTTTCAGATGTAATAAATTACTTAGAAAGTGACCCTGATGTTTTTAGATATGCATGGTTTACTCCGAGAGTATCAAATATAGATGCATTCCCATACATGGCACTTTTAACAAATACACCTGAAGTAAAATTAACAGATCTTGGAAAAATATTTGTACAAATGTCTACTCAAGATAAAAGTGCATACTATGTTGAGCAACAACTTGTAGAAGCGGAACATTATAGCTCTATTAGCATTGCTGATGGAGGTAATGGTAGTTGGGTAAATGGTCCACATGTAAAAATTACTACAGATGCACCAAATGAATCCTTAGAATTGTATGATTTTTTGCCTAAACAATGGGTTGAATATCAGTTTGATATAGATAGGACCAAAGATTTTACACTTGAATTAAGATATTCTTGTTTTGTTGATTCTGAAATAAATATTGAAGTAGATGGTAAATTAGGAACAACCTTTTTACTAAAAAACACTGTGAAAGATTTTATTTGGAGTAATGCTAAAGTACCAGTAAAACTAAATTCTGGTAAACACACAATTCGAATTTTTCTAAACAAAGGATCGTTACATTTAAACTGGTTAAAGATTTATTAACAGTGAGTTATCAATGAAATAAATGTTTTTTTTTAGAATATTATTTTGATGTAGAAAAAAGATATTGGTTCTTTCTACTAGGATTACCGTATTTGATGTTTTAAGAGAAATGCTTTTTTAGTAAAAAAGCAAAAACAACTCGTACAAATGTCCTAACAATGGTTTCTTAAAAAATATAAATTATTAAACATTTTGTAATTAATGCGAATCGAAAGTGGAAAATTTAACCTTTTGATTCGCATTATTACTCAAAATACACTAAAACAGCTTTCTCTTCCATAATTTTATAATCAGATTGTTATTCTTGTTTTTGCAAAATATTATAAAAAATGAGTAATCTTTAAAGAAGTTTTAACTCCTAGTAATGGGATAAACTTTAAAACTCATTTTCCCCAAATAATTATAGTCTTAAATTTTAATAATTAAAAAGGGAATAGGATTTTCTTTAGTTAGAACTTCAATTCATAGTTGTGATTTTGGAAGTAAAAATTTAACTTATAAAATTAATTTATTATGAAATCTATATATCTAAAATTTAATTTATTCTTAATTTTTCTTTTTCTTTCACTTTTTATTTTTCTTTTAGTATCGAATATTTAGTAGAGAAGTGCATGATATGCTGTAGTTTATACTATTTAAAATTAGAATATTAAATAGATTCTACAAAACAATGAGTTTTGGAAGACTGTAAGATCAACCCAAAAGAGCTACGGTATTACAAAAAAACAGTTTAAATAAAATTTTTAGAAACTCCACTTTTTTGGCTTCGATGTATTCATGGTTATAAAATAATTAGTTTAGCATCATTTATAGAACTTGCTAGTTGTGATTTAGACTAATCAAAATAGTAGTAATGATAATAAAATAAATTGCTATAGCGGAATTTAATATTTATACATATGGGCTGATTTTTTTAGAAATACCCATAGGTGACTCAGATTCTTTGATTTAGCTTTTTAAATAGAATCTATTTTTGAAAAGAAAATACTTGCCTTAATTTTTATACTTATAATAATTTTTTCTAAAGAACTTCTTTAAATTATAAAGTAGATCTCAAATTTATATAAGGTTATTTATCAAAATTGATTGATTTGACAATCATAAAACCAATGTCTTTTTACTTTTAATTAATGACTTTATGAGCCAATGGTTCAAAAAGTTAGTTCTATCCTTTTTTAATGGAAATAATTGGATTTATAAAAATCATAAATAGTTTTTGTATTTATGATTCCAAAGTAAATGCATTCGAAATTATTACTCCCAATAATACTAATGTAAAGTTATACCACACGAGTATTCTATTTGTTTTTAGATTGTAAATTAATGATTATTCGAATTTCAAAGTGTTGCTGCATATTTGGATTTCAAATAATCTGATTTTAAAAAACGATAGAATTAGCAATGTCTTGATAATAACTTAAGATGATTCGCGAATTGAAATCAATAGCATTTGATATTTTTAGATCAAAAGTCATGTATTATGTGGTGTATATCGCTTGCGATAAACTTAATTAGTGAAATTATTTAAAATAATATTGAATATTATTTTAAAGATTTTGATAAGGTGGATAATTGCTTTATAAAAGGATCAATTCTATTCTGCCAGGCTAAATGTTAAGTGATTTTAGCGATGTATTTAACTCATAATTATTACTTTTTTTAAGGAACCATTTCCTTTGTTTAATATTTGTTTGTCAAGTATTGAGAGAAAAAGATATCGTTTGCGTGAAAAGATGGATTTATCAGATGAACAAGTAGTTACGAGTATATTGTCGAGGTATAGGTTGTCCTTATTTTTTTTAAATCGCCCATACATTACCACAACATTGATGTATTGTTGTGTTTTTTATATTCGTATTTAAGAGATTTAAATTCTTGATTTATAAGGCCTCTGTGCGGTATTGATAATTAATTGTGTTTTTTTTTGAATTGTATGTTTTTTGTTGTGGTTCATTTTGCGTTTTCTTCAAGTCTTCCCAATATGTTTGCAATTCACTAACTAAAACTTATAAATTATGAAGTTAAATCATTTATTAATTATCTTTTTGCTTTTTTCTGCTTTTGGTTTTGCCCAAAAGAAGGGATTTGTGGGAACAGTAAAAGAACAAAGTTCAGGTTTACCCTTGTATGGTGTAAACGTTACGGACAAAAAATCAGGTTCCACTGAAGTCACTGGTTTTGATGGAAAGTTTTCTTTTAAAGAAGTATCCACAGGAACCACTCTTGTCTTTACATATGTAGGTTATAAATCAATAGAGTATATTGTTAATGAAGGTGATTCAAATATAGTAATCAACTTGCAGGACGAACCGAAAGCTTTGAGTGAAGTTGTTGTTATTGGTTACGGAAGTGTAAAGAAAAAGCAACTTACTGGTGCTGTAAGTGTGGTAAGTAGTAAAACAATTGAAACACTAAGACCTGTAAAAATTGAACAAGCATTACAAGGAACTGTATCTGGAGTAAATGTTACGACAATAGGTGGAGCACCAGGTGCCGACATCAGCGTTCGTATTCGTGGTATTTCAACTAATGGAGAAAATAAACCAACTGCCATCATTGATGGATATATAGGAGATTTAAGTACTTTAAGTCCGAATGATATTGAATCACTTACCGTTTTAAAAGATGCTCAGGCTGCTATTTACGGTACAATAGGAGCTAATGGAATTATTCTTGTAACTACCAAAATGGGTAAGAAAAATTCTAAAGCAAGAATTTCTTTTAACTCTTCAACAGGTATTCAAGTCGCTAGTAGAAATTTACCAACATTAAATGCAACTCAGTATGCAAATCTATTAAACGAAAGTTATTCTTTTAGTGGTAAACCTTTGCCTTATCCAAATGTTTCTGAATTAGGAGAAGGAACTAATTGGCAAAAAGAAATTTTTAATCCAGCACCAATCATTAATTATGATTTATCAATAAGTGGTGGATCTGAAAAAATTACTTATGCAGTAAGTGCTTCTCATGTGGATCAAAAAGGTATAGTTGGAGGTGATAAATCTGGTTTTTTGAGAAACTCAGGACGTATTTCTCTTGGAGCAGATGTATCCGATCGCTTAAAGTTGAAAACTAATGTAATTTATACTTTTCAAACTAGAAAAACTTTAAATGATGACGGTGGTGGATTAGGTACTGCTTTATTTAATGCTTTGAATGTTGCTCCTACACAAAGTCCTTACGATAGTAACGGAAATTATACTTTGGTACCTGCAGCGGGATTTGGTGCAGAAATTATCAATCCATTAGCACAGATTGATAATACTTACAATAGTAATGAGTTGAGAAAATTTAATGGAAATATTGGATTGGATTATAAGGTAACTGATGCATTTACAATGTCTGGGTCACTAGGTTTTAATACTCAAAGTATACAAAGTAGAGTATTTGGAAAAATAGTTGATTATGGAGGAAAAGTTTTTGATGTAAAAAGAAGTTCTGTTACTCAAGGTGCAGAATTCGCATATAATTATTCTTTGGATCTATATGGTACATATGCTAAAAAAGTAGGTGAACATAATATAGTAGGAACTTTAGGTACAACAGTTTTTAAAGACTATGGTAATAAATTGTTTGCTACTGGTTTTGATGTTCCTTATAATTCATGGGAGTACGCAGATATTAGTTTGGCTAATGGATTTCCTAAAACACCTCCGAATAGAACAGAATATTTTGATGAAAGAAGATTGTCTTATTTTGCAAGAGCTCAATATGATTTCAAAGGTAAATATCTTTTTTCTGCTATGTTAAGACGTGATTCTTCAACAAGATTTGGTCCTAATAATAGAGTAGCGTATTTCCCTTCGATGACTGCTGGATGGGTTATTTCTGATGAAAACTTCTTTGGTGGGAATGAAGGCACAGTAAATTTCTTGAAACTGAGAGGAAGTTATGGAGTTCTCGGGAACGATCAAATTCCTCCTAATGGTTATGTTTCTCAATTAAGTGGTGAAGCTGCTTATGTTTATAGTAATGCTACTGATAAGGATGCTATTGTTTTCGGTAAAGCAACAGGACAGATCCCAAATCCAAACTTGAAATGGGAAGAAGCGAAAAAATTTGACGTTGGTTTGGATATTAAAATGTTTCAAAACAAAATCAATATTGTTGCTGATTATTTTATTGATAATAGAAAAGATTTGTTGATTGCATGGATTCCAGTTTCTGGTATTCTTGGGGTATCGGCTCCAGGTGCAAGCCCTCCAACCATGAATGCTGGATCAGTAAAAAATACAGGTGTTGAATTTGCAATCGATTATAGTAAAACTTTTTCCAATAAACTTTCTTTGAGTTTAGGATATAATGTAACTTTTATTAAAAATGTAGTAACAGAAGTAAAGAATGGTACTCATTATATTGAAGGCGGATCGTTTAGTACAGGACAATCTCCGCCATCTAGAATGGAAGAAGGGAAACCGTTGGGGTATTTCTTTGGTTACAAAACCAATGGTATTTTTCAAAATCAAGCAGAAGTTGACGCAGCTCCTTCTCAAATAGCATTAGGTGCCGAGGCTAAGCCTGGGGATATTCGTTATGTTGACGTTGACGGAAATGGTGTAATCAATAATTTTGACAGAACAGATATTGGTAATCCAATTCCAGCAGCAACTATGGGTTTTAATCTACAATTAGATTATAAGCACTTTGATTTTGTAGCTTATACTTTTGCTTCTATAGGAAATGAGATGATAAGAAATTATGAAAAAGTATTAACTGATGTTAATCATTTGGATTACATACTAGACAGATGGCATGGTGCAGGAACAAGCAATACAGTTCCAAGAGTAACTACAGATGCAACTACAAACAATGTGCTTTCGGATTATTTTGTTGAGGATGCTTCTTATATACGTATTCAAAATGTACAACTAGGATATTCAGTAGATCCTGACTATTTTAAGAAAGTAGGTATAACTAAATTTAGGGTTTATATGGGGGTTAATAACCTATATACTTTTACAAAATACAAAGGCTATGATCCAGGTGCATCTAACGGAGCACCAATTGGTGGAGGAATTGATAATGGTTTTTATCCAATTCCTAAAACGTATTTGTTTGGTTTAAACGTTAATTTTTAATCAGTAAAAAATGAAAAAATATATATTTATTACAGTAACAAGTATGGCACTTTTCTCTGCTATTTTTGTTTCATGCAGCGATAATTTTATAGAACGTCCTATTCAATATTCGATAGATTCGGAGAGTTATTTCAATTCTAAAGAGGATTATCAAAATGCTTTAGTTGGAGCTTATGACTTGCTTCAAACGACATATAATAATGTTATCATGGGGGAATTTGCTTCGGATAATACTTTAGCAGGAGGTGGAGATGCTACCGATGTTGCCGGTTGGCAACAAATTGATGATATGATACACACTCCGGTGAATGAAAATATTAAAAACACTTGGGATTGGATGTTTGCAGGTGTTCAAAGGGCAAATTATATTTTAGAGTTTAAAGATAAAACTGATTTTGAGGGTAAGAATCAGATTATTGCTGAAGCTCGTTTTCTTAGAGCTTATTATCATTTTGAATTGGTAAAATGGTTTGGTGGTATTCCACTAAATGGAGATAAAAGATTTGCTCCAGGTGATGAAACAAAGATACCACGTTCTTCTGTCGCTGAGGTATATGCTTCTATAGAGTCAGATTTGATTTATGCAGCTGATAATTTATCAGCTGACGCTTCAGTACAAGGGAAAGTTACGAAAGGTGCAGCTCTTGCTTTACTTGGAAAAGCTTATTTGTATGATAATAAATTTCCTGAAGCTGCAATTGCTTTTGAAAAAGTAATTGCGTCTTCTAAATATTCTTTGGTTACTGATTATGGGTCAATTTTTGAAATGGAAGGTGAAAATGGACCAGAATCTATTTTTGAAGTGCAGTATACAGATATCGAAGGTGCAAGTTATGTTTGTAAACAATGTAGTGAAGGAAATATAGCAGTTGGCTTTAGCGGCGTTAGAGATTATGTAGGGCCTAAATATTCTTCAGGATGGAGTTTCAATGTACCAACCAAAGAAACTCATGACGCATTTGAAATTGGAGATTTAAGAAGAGATGTCTCCGTGCTTGATATTGCTGCTTGGGCAACAGCAAATAGTACACCTGGACATCCAGTTACCTATAGTAAAGGAAATGAAGATACAGGTTACTTTAGTCAAAAATACTTACCAAGAACAAGGCGTAATGAAGCTTCCAATGATTTAAAATTAACCAATCCTAATAATTATAGAGCTATTCGTTATGCTGATGTTTTATTGATGGCAGCCGAAGCACTTAATCGTGGAGGTTTAGATGATGCTAAAGCATTAGGATATTTAAATCAAGTAAGAGACCGAGCTTTTGGTAATACAAGTCATAGAATATCTGCTACAGGTTCAGGATTGACAGATGCTATCTGGAAAGAAAGAAGAGTTGAATTTGTTGGAGAAGGTTTACGATTTTTTGATTTGGTTAGAACAGGAAAAGCGGCAGCTGCAATCAGTGGTTTTGTTGTTGGTAAACACGAGTTATTTCCAATTCCTTTAGAAGAGATTCAGTTTTCTAATGGAAATTGGAAGCAAAATCCTGGATATTAAAAACAAGATTGTCATAGAAATAAATTTATTAAAAAATAAATTAGTGTGATAGTTAAGAATAATAAATAGCAGCAAATGAAATTGCGATAATTTTAATTTTTTAAGTAAAGAATTACGATTTCATTTGCTGTTAAAAAATAAATAGTATCTAATATGAAAATATACTTTTTTAATACTACAAATGTTAAAAAGTATTTTTAATCCCTTTAACCTCCTTTGTTTTTGAAAATTTCGATGCTGCAAAAGAAATTATAGAAAGTGTTAGAAGCTTTCTAGTGGAGGTTTTATTGGGTATTATATTGGTTGATGTTTCTGTGGAATTTCTACTATTAAAATGCAAGTTCCTGTATTTGATAATTCAGATACTTCATTGAGATTTCATTGTATTTTTAAAATTCTTAAATGTTGAGATGAATTCAGCTTTTGGAAGTATTGAGGATATAGCTTTCATACAATCTACCATAAGTAGATAATATAAATATTTATTAATAAGTTTTGGGTTAGTAATGTAAAATAAGAAGATTGAGTGGTTTTCAGTCTTCTTATTTTTTTAAAGATTAAGTTATGGTACAAATGAATAGAAGGTTTTTTTTGTTTTTTTTAGCAGTTGGGTTGTTTGTAATAGGCTCAGTTAAGGCACAAACTAAAGTTAAAAAAGAGGTTTCTTTTGATAAAAAAGTTGAGATACTTTTAAAGAAAATGACTCTTGAGGAGAAAGTTGGGCAACTTAATCAATACAATGGCTTTTGGGATGTAACTGGACCAACACCAAAAGAAGGTTTGGCAGCAAAAAAATATGAGGATTTAAAAAAAGGTTTAGTAGGTTCCATGTTGAATGTAAAAGGTGTAAAAGATGTAAGAGCCTTGCAAAAAATAGCTGTTGAACAAACCCGATTGGGAATTCCACTTCTTTTTGGTTTTGATGTGATTCATGGCTATAAAACCATTAGTCCTATACCGCTAGCTGAATCAGCTAGTTGGGATATGGATGCTATTCAAAAATCTGCAGAAATGGCCGCTG
The DNA here is from genome assembly GCF_002813295.1 of Flavobacterium sp. 5. NCBI lineage: Bacteria > Pseudomonadati > Bacteroidota > Flavobacteriia > Flavobacteriales > Flavobacteriaceae > Flavobacterium > Flavobacterium sp. 5. The sequence continues at coordinate 693,395 of NZ_PHUE01000001.1, read as the reverse complement.
ATGAAGCTTCATCCGTAGGAATAAATTGGACATTTGCGCCAATGGTGGATGTGTCTCGTGATGCACGTTGGGGGCGTGTTATGGAAGGAGCAGGTGAAGATTCTTATTTAGGAAGTAGAATTGCGGTTGCTCGTGTCAAAGGTTTTCAGGGGGATCTAAGTTCTAATAAAAATATTTTGGCCTGCGCCAAGCATTTTGCAGGTTATGCTTTTGCAGAATCGGGTAAAGATTACAATTCGGTAGATCTAGGGGAATCAACTTTGCAAAATGTTGTTTTTCCTCCTTTTAAGGCCTCTTTAGATGCTGGTGTTCGAACATTTATGAATTCTTTTAATGAACTAAATGGTATTCCTGCAACAGGTAATCCTTATTTACAAAGGGAAGTTCTGAAAGGAGATTGGAAATTTAAAGGTTTTGTTGTGTCAGATTGGGGTTCTATTCAAGAAATGAAGGCGCACGGATTTGCCAAAGATGACAAACAAGCTGCAGAAATTGCTATTAATGCGGGTTCTGATATGGATATGGAATCTAGTGCTTATGTTGATTATTTAGCTCAATTGGTTCACGAAGGTAAAGTGAAGGAAACTACTGTTGACGATGCCGTTCGAAGAATACTTAGAGTAAAGTTTGAATTGGGGTTGTTTGATAATCCATATAAATATTGTGATGAAGCCAGAGAATTGGCAACTGTTGGAAAACAGGAGTTTCAAAATGAAGTTTTGGACATGGCGAAAAAATCGATTGTTTTGTTGAAAAATAATAATGATGTATTACCTTTAAAAAAATCTGGACAAAAAATAGCTTTGATTGGTGCTTTGGCAAATGATAAAACAAGTCCGTTGGGAAGTTGGAGAATTGCAGCCGATGAGAATACCGCTGTTTCAGTTTTAGAAGGTTTACAAGCATATAAAGATAATCAGCTAACTTATGCTAAAGGTGCTGATGTTGCACTTGGTTCGCCAAAATTTATATTGGAAACCAAAATAAACACCACTGATAAATCAGGTTTTGAGGAAGCTATAACTACTGCAAAAAAAGCTGATGTTGTAATACTAGTTTTAGGGGAATATGGTTTGCAATCGGGTGAAGGTAGAAGTAGAGCAGATTTAGGTTTGCCAGGTGTGCAACAAGAACTATTGGAAGCAATATATAAAGTAAATTCAAATATAGTTTTGGTACTTAACAATGGACGCCCATTAGCTATTCCTTGGGCAGAGGAACATATTCCTGCTATCGTTGAAGCATGGCAACTTGGAACTCAAAGTGGTAACGCGATTGCGCAAGTATTGTACGGAGATTACAATCCAAGTGGAAAACTTCCAATGACTTTTCCTCGTAATGTGGCTCAGGTGCCAATTTATTATAATTATAAAAGCACAGGAAGACCTATAATGAACGAACCAGATAGTGTTTTTTGGTCGCATTATATAGATGAAAAAAATACTCCTTTATATCCTTTTGGATTTGGTTTAAGTTATTCTAAATTTGAATATTCAAATTTGAAATTATCTTCACAATCTTTTTCGAAAAATGGTAAAATAGAAGTATCTGTTTTGGTAAAAAACAGTGGAAAAGTTAAAGGTAAAGAAGTGGTTCAACTTTATATTAGAGATTTAATAGCGAGTATCACTAGACCTGTTTTGGAATTGAAAGGGTTTGAAATGATTGAATTAAAACCTAATGAAACTAAAAGAGTTACTTTTGAGATAAATGAAAAAACAATTGAATTTTTTACTGCTAATAGAAAATGGGAAGCTGAAACTGGAGATTTTAAAGTCTTCATAGGAGGTAATTCTGTAGAAACATTAAAAGGGGAATTCCAATTTGTAAAATAAAATAAGGATGAATAAATTTATGATAATCCTGCTGATAAGTGGGGCTGTATTCGGACAACAAACTAAAAGAAAATTGGTTTGGGAAGAGAATTTTGATGGTAAAACTTTGAATGATAAAGTTTGGAATATTGAATTAGGCGATGGGTGTCCCAATTGTGGTTGGGGAAATAATGAACGTGAGCTATATACTAATCAAAATCATAGGTTGGAAAATGGAAAGTTAATTATAACCGCCAAGAAAGAAGGAGATAGTTATACGTCCACTCGGATTAATACCAAAGCGAAAAAGGAATTTCAATACGGACGTTTGGAAGCTAGAGCCAAATTACCTTTAGGGTATGGAATATGGCCTGCATTTTGGATGTTAGGTTCTAATTTAGCGGAAAAGAATTGGCCTAAGTGTGGTGAAATTGATATTTTGGAATATATTGGACGCGAACCTCATACGGTGTATACTACTTTGCATACACAAGATAGTCACGGAAACTCTATTAATAGTAAAAAAACAATAATATCAAATATTGAAGAAGGTTATCATATTTATGCGATAGAGTGGACAAAAGATAAAATAGACTTTTTTGTAGATAAAGATTTGATTTATACTTTTCAACCAGAAATTAAAGACGAAAATACTTGGCCTTTCGACCAACCTTTTTATTTTTTAGTTAATTTGGCAGTAGGAGGTAATTTTGGAGGGCCAAAGGTTGATGATACCATTTTTCCTCAGGAATTTTTGATTGATTATATTAAAGTATATCAATAATAGAATTGTTCTCTTAGTTAATTTTGGCACTCTTGCAATTCTTTTTTGAAAAAGTGAGAGTGTCAGATTTATCAAGACTGTTGGTTTTTTGTAAGTATAATTTGTGTTTTTATTTTGATGCTAAAATAAAAATGAATCGCTTAGTTTGATTTAAAGTTTTAGCGCTTTGTTTGGTATGGCAATGTAAAACAATATTTTACAATTAGGATTTTTATATTAATTTGTTAAAAATTAAAGAGTTAATTTTTAAAAATGATATTTATTCTATTTTTTCTTGCTTCTTTTGATAATAATTTGTTAAATTTGGCAAATACTTAACCTTAAATAAAATCTCGTAAGCCTATAGCATAGAACTACCTTTTAGAAAACTCCCACGAACTAACGATCTAAAAAGGAATAGCTATGGCAAATATACAAAAAACGGATGCTTTATTAGTAAAGGATTATATGGCTGGTGACGAAAATGCATTGGCTACATTAATAAGAAGACATGAATCTAAAGTATATGGATTCATTTATTCTAAAGTCTCAGATAAAGACGTTTCCAATGACATTTTTCAAGATACTTTTATCAAAGTAATCAAAACCCTGAAATTAAATTCATATAACGAGGAAGGAAAATTTCTGCCTTGGGTAATGCGTATCGCTCATAATTTGATTATTGATCATTTTAGAAAGTCCAAAAAAATGCCAATGTACAGAGAGACAGAGGAGTTTTCTATATTTTCTGTGATGTCTGATGATTCACTTACTGTTGAAAATCAAATTATTGCAGATCAAGTAGAGGTGGATATTCGTAGACTCATAGAAGAACTTCCTTTAGATCAAAAAGAAGTTTTAATTATGCGCATGTATCAAGATATGAGTTTTAAAGAAATTTCAGAAACTACTGGGGTTAGTATTAATACAGCATTGGGTAGAATGAGATATGCTATAATGAATTTAAGAAAAATTATAGAAAAGCATCAAATTGTTTTGACAAATTGACAATAAAGGGGAGATTCCTCCGTTGTAATATAAAATACAATTTATATTCATATGGAAAAGAATTACTCTAAAGAATTAAAAACTACTAAAAAAATGAAACCAGATAAAGAAGTTGTTTCTTTTTTATTAAATTACTCTAAAGCATTGAAAGTATTTAAAATAGAGGAAAAGGTTTTTGAAATTATAGCCAATTAATTCGTTAAAATCAAAAAGAAATTTAAATCTTAATTGATTTAAAATAGATTCAAATTTCACTAGTTTTTATTAAACTAGTGAAATTTGTTGTTTATGATTGTTATTGTTTTTTTACAAATTCATTCAATACAGATTTTCGTCCAATTGTTTTGGTGATAATATCTTTCTCTAAACTCCAACCTCTTGCTGGTGAATATTCGCGACCATACCAAATAATTTGTAGGTGTAAATCATTCCATATTTCTTCTGGGAAAATGCGTTTAGCATCTCTTTCGGTTTGAACGACATTTTTACCATTTGTTAAGTTCCATCTGTACATTAATCGGTGAATATGAGTATCTACAGGAAATGCAGGGACACCAAAAGCTTGCGACATCACTACACTAGCCGTTTTATGCCCAACTGCTGGTAATTCTTCTAAAAACTCAAAACTTTGAGGAACTTTTCCGTTATGCTTATCGATCAAAATTTGTGATAAACCATGAATTCCTTTCGATTTCATAGGTGATAAACCACAAGGACGAATAATCTCTTTTATTTCTTCGACAGACATCTTAACCATATCGTATGGGTTATCAGCTTTAGCAAAAAGCAAAGGGGTAATTTGATTAACACGAACATCTGTACACTGTGCTGACAGTAAAACAGCAATTAGCAGCGTATATGGGTCTTTATGATCTAATGGTATTGGAATAGTTGGATATAATTCTTTTAACGTGTTTATTACAAATGTTACGCGTTCTTGTTTGGTCATTTTTTTGAGTTGCTAAGAATCTTTGTTTCTAAGAATGTTTTTGAATGTAAAAATAGTATTATTTACTTTTTGAATGGTGTTTTGAATGTCAAATTTTACAAAACTTAGTACCTTAGTGGCTTAGTAACTCATCAACTTAAAAATATGACTACATTAAAAATAGGAGATCAAGCCCCAAAATTTGCAGGTATAGATCAAGATGGAAAATTACATCAATTAACCGATTATAAAGGAAAAAAACTAGTTGTTTTCTTTTATCCAAAAGCATCAACACCAGGTTGTACTACTGAGGCTTGTGATTTAAGAGATAATTTTCAACGTTTTCAAGCTAATAATTATGAACTCCTTGGCGTAAGTGCTGATAGTGCCAAAGCGCAAGCGAAGTTTAGAGATAAATACGAATTACCTTTTCCGTTGTTGGCAGATGAGGATAAAACAGTTATTAATGCTTTTGGAGTTTGGGGTCCAAAAAAGTTTATGGGAAGAGAATATGATGGTATTCACAGAACAACTTTTGTCATCGATGAAAATGGTATTATCTCTGATATTATTTCAGATGTTAAAACCAAGGTTCATGCCAACCAAATCTTAAAATAAAGAACAGATTGGGATAATTCTTAATAGTATTTCTTTCTTTAAAAAAAAATCCAAGAAAAACATTTTGTCTTTCTTGGATTTTTTTGAATTTAGAATCGTTTAGTTTATTTGCTTGCTTCTAAAAGTGAATTGGATTGATAACCAAAAAGCCCTTTTTCTTTAATGATTTCTGCAACTCCAGGAGGAAGCATCGGCTCCCAGCCTGGTTTGCCGGCACTAATCATTTTTAATACTTCTCGAGAGAATACTTCTAATATTTCTGGGTTGTAATCCTCAATATCTACTACTTTTCCGTTGAATTTAAAGAACTTATATAATTCTTTCATTCTTGGATGTACTTTTAAGTTTTTGGAAGTTATGATTTCTCCTTCTTCGCCAATCATTGGGTATAAAAATACTTTCATATCACGATAAAATAATTTCCCAAAGGCTTCTAGGATTCCTCCGCTCAAATGGCGATAGTATTTTTCGTCAAATATATCTACTAGGTTATTAACGCCCATAGCAAGACCCATTCGGGCTTTGGTATAATTAGAAAAATATTCTACTACTTTATAGTATTCTTGAAAATTAGAAATCATTACAGTTTGTCCCAAAGAGCATAACAGCTCGGCACGATCCATAAAGTCTCTTTCGTCAATTTCACCATCAGATCGAAGATTAGATAATGTAATTTCGAAAATTACCAAAGTGTTTTCTTTTTCTACTTTGTTTTCTTCCAAAAACATCTTTAAAGAGTTGGCATACATATCCATGTTTACTTTGGTAACAGGACGGAAACTTCCTCTAAATGCAAGTAAGTTTTTTTTGTAAAGGATGGCTGCTGGCAGAACATTTTTTCCTTTTGGATTGAACATTACTGCATCTGTCATACCGTTTTTTACCAACTGTAAGCTCATTAAACGATTGTCAACATCAGCAAAACGGGGGCCCGAGAAATTAATGGTGTCAATTTCTAATTGGTCTTTGTCAAGATGGTCGTATAAATAGCGAAGTAATTTTTTTGGATCATTATATTTATAGAATGCACCATAAATCAAATTAACACCCAAAGTACCTAAAGTTTCTTGTTGTAATCTTGAATCCGTTTCTTTGAAACGAATATGAATAATTATTTCATTATAACCTTCTGTTGGGTCCAATTGATAGCGAATACCTACCCATCCATGCCCTTTGAATTGTTTAGCAAAGTCAATGGTAGCAACTGTATTGGCATAACTGAAAAACATCTTGTTTGGATGTTTTGTTCGACTTAATCGTTCTTCAATCAATTCGCCTTCAAAATTCAACATTTTTTTCAGTCGGCTTTCAGTTACGTAACGGCCGTCTTCTTCAATTCCATAAACAGCATCACTAAAGTCTTTGTCATAAGCTGACATTGCCTTTGCGATTGTGCCAGATGATCCACCTGATCTAAAAAAATGTCTAACTGTTTCTTGACCAGCTCCAATTTCAGCAAAAGTTCCGTATATGTTTTCATTCAAATTAATACGAAGTGCTTTATCCTTTAAAGAAGGAATTTGCTCGATAACTTTGTCTCCTTTTAGTTTTATCTTTTTGGCTTCCATTTTTTTTGTTTAAATTGGGCAATTATGTTACAAAGTTAACTAATTAGGCTTCTAAAGAAAGAGAATTAATTCTATTTTTGTAAAAAAAACAAACGCAATTGAAGGTATATTTTTTAGGTACAGGTACATCTCAGGGAATTCCTATTATTGGGGTTGATCATGAAGTTTGCAGAAGCACTGATTTTAAGGACAAAAGGCTCCGGGTTTCGGCTTGGATATCATGGAAAGATCACTCTTACGTTATCGATTGCGGACCTGATTTTAGACAGCAAATGTTGTCTTCTAATTGTAGAAAATTGGACGGAATTCTTTTTACTCATGAACATGCAGATCATACTGCTGGTTTGGATGATATACGACCTTTTAATTTCAGACAAGGAGAAATTCCTATATATGCTCATAAAAGGGTACTTACCAATATTGAAAAACGATTTGATTACATATTCGAAACTGTCAATAGATATCCAGGAGCACCTTCGGTAAAAATCATCGAAATTGAAAATGATAAACCTTTTTCTATTGGAAACAAAACCGCTATTCCAGTAAATGTTTGGCATGGAGATTTGCAGGTTTTTGGATTTAGGATTGATGATTTTGCTTATTTAACAGATGTAAAAACCATTGATGAAGTCGAAATTGATAAACTGAAAAACCTCAAAGTTTTAGTCGTTAATGCATTGCGTGAACAGCCTCATGATACACATTTTAATTTGGAAGAAGCACTCGATTTTATAGCTTTGCTGAAACCCGAAAAAGCCTATCTTACACATATTAGCCACATGCTTGGCTTTCATGAAGAAGTTCAAAAAAGATTGCCGGAAAATGTTTTCTTGGCTTACGACAATTTAGAAATTACAATTTAATCTACGAATGAAAAAATCATTACTCCTTTACGCTTTAATTTTGTCTTTAGTTTTTAATGTTTATACCTATATGTATTTAAGCAAAGAAGTTACTTTTGAGCAGGATAAATATAAAAAATCGACTACCAAATTAAAAGATAGTTTACAAGCAATGACTAATAAATGGTCTGATGCTGATTATTTCTCATTAGAAAAAAATGAAAATGCACAAAATTATTTCGAATCGGCTAAGTCAGATAAAATCCGAAACTATACGACTTTAATTCCTTATGTTACTGGTAAATTATTGGATTTTAATACAAACCCAAAAGGAAACCCTTATACAGGACAAGAGCAATTGGGAGCCAATAAATTTATAATTAATAAAGTAAAAGTGCTAAATCACCGTTGGATAATTGCAGATTATAATGATGGTGAATATTGGGGTGAAGTATTGTTGAAATATTTCATTAACGATGACGAAAGCGTTTCTTTTGAAGTAAATCAGTCTTTTATATATCAAAAGTAAAATTTTTTTAGTTGATAGTTTTTAGTTGTCAGGTGATGGACCGAAAACTAAAAACTATCAACTAAAAACTATTTTTGAATCAGCCAATTCTTGAAATCATAAAAATTTTGTGGTGCAACTCCATGACCAACAGGATATTCTTTGTAGGTAATGGCTATGCCTAATTTTTCTAAAATTGGAGATGTTTTTCTAGCCCAATCCAAAGGGATTACTTGGTCTACTGTTCCGTGAGAAGCAAATATTTTAAGTTTGCTTAAGTTGTTTTTTAAATAATCTTCTGCTACAATCTCTAAATTGAGATAACCACTCATTGCAACTACTTTATTTACTTTTTCAGGATAAGAAAGTGCTACTGCATAACTCAAAATAGAACCTTGACTAAAACCAACTAGATTGACATCATTGGCATCAATTGGGTAGTTTGCAACTAATTCATCAATAAAATCTGCAATTATATCTCTCGAAATTCGAGCCTGTTCATTGTCAGAAAATTTGTTTTGATCAGCATCAAAATTTATTGCATACCATGCATAACTTCCATATTGTAGATCGTAGGGAGCCCGAGCCGAGATTATATAATATTCATTAGGTAATTCTGTTGCAAACGAAAATAAATCAGCTTCGTTACTGCCGTATCCATGAAGTAAAAGTAATAATGGATTTTTGTCAAGAATAACTTTTGGTTCTCTTATTTTATATTCTAAAGATAGATTCATTTGTAATTAATTGGTAATTATCAATTGTTGATTGTTAATTGATTTTTTATGATATGCTTTTAAGCCATTTTTGAAAATAAGTCCCTAACAATGGAACTGGTTTTGTTTCGCCTTTTATAGCACTGAAAATCCCGTAAGACCATAAAACAGAAATAAAAATCCACATTGGTGCCGAAATCATTAAACTATTAAAGTTACTAATGATTAAGCCCAAAGAAATAAAGGTAAGTGTAAGTCCTAATCCTTGTCGGATATGAAATGAAGCAAATTCATTTTTATCCTCTGAATTCATAGACATGGCAATAAATACTCCAATGCCTAAAATATAACTGGTAATGGCTGCGGTTTTTCCAGCTTCGATAGTGTTGTTCATGATATTTAGTTATCCTAAAATTAATTTCCCTTGGTTCAAAATCCCGTAAGCTTTCCCTTTTAGATTAGTTCCCAAGAAAGCTGAATTTTTGGATTTTGAAAGTATGTTTTCCTTTGAAAAAACACTTGAACCTTCAGGATTAAATAAAGTAATATTGGCTATTTGTCCTTCGTTAATAATATTAGTCGGAATACTGAAAATCAATTTTCCTTCTGTGAATTTTTCGATGATGGTTTCCAAAGGTAATACAGTCACCAAAGATCCAAAAGCGCTTTCTAATCCGATTGTTCCATTTTTAGCCAAATCAAATTCCATTTTTTTGTGTTCAATATCAATTGGATTGTGATCGGAAGTGATTATATCAATCGTACCATCAAGTATTCCGCTAAGTAATGCTTGTCTGTCAGTTTCGGTTTTTAATGGAGGAGTTACTTTAAAACGGGTATCAAAACCTTCCAATTTTTCATCTGTCAAGACTAAATGATGAACAGCTACACTACATGTAACATTTAATCCTTTTGCTTTAGCTTCTTTAATTAATTGAACTGATTTTGCCGAAGAAATAGTAGGGATATGTAATTTTCCTCCAGTGTATTCCAGTAAAAATAAGTTTCGGGCAATTTGTAATTCTTCGGCTAAATCTGGTATGCCTTTTAATCCCAATCGGGTAGAAACAATTCCTTCATTTGCAACACCATTCCCTTTTATTTTATCATCTTGTGCGAAAGCAATAACTAGTCCATCAAAATCCTGAACATATTGTAATGCAATTTTAAGCAAATTGGCATTGTCTAGACTTTTTGTATAATCACCAAAAGCTACAGCTCCAGAATTTTTCATATCATACAACTCAGCCATGTCTTTGCCTTCACTTCCTTTTGTTAATGCACCTATTGGGAAAAGTTGCGTAGCAAAACCGTTAGCTTTGTTTTTTACAAAATTTACTTGGGCTTGGTTGTCTATAACAGGGTATGAGTTAGGTTGTAATGCGATGGCAGTAAAACCACTTTTGGCAGCAACATCAAGTCCATTGGCAATGGTTTCCCGATCTTCAAAGCCTGGCTCTCCAAGAGAAACACTACTATCAAACCATCCTTGAGAAATATGAAGATTGTCTAGTTTTAGTTCTTCAATATCATCATTGTTGGGAATTGCTGTTCCAATTTGTTTTATTAAACCATCAACAATTAAAAGATCAACAGTTTGATTGTTAAACGAACTTTTTGAATCTATAATTTTGGCACTTCGGATGATTATGTTCATGTTGTTTTTGTAATTTTTAGAAATCGGATTGTTATTTCACAAATTTGATAATTGCCATTTCCAATGCTAGAAATAGTAGTGCAAAGATAATAAACCATTTCCAAATTTGATTGTCACTTCGGTTGCTTTGTAGTGTGTCAAAAATGGTTGTAATGGAATCACTTGTTTTATAATCTGATAAAATACTTTCGTTGACTTGATTCAAATCACTTTCTGTTCTTGGGTAATTAAAACTAATATTTTCTATTGGTTTTTTGGAATCATAAATCATGTAATTGCCTGCTTTTTCAGGGTAATCATTAAAAAATAATTGAACTTTATTATTTAATAATTGTTGTACCGGAATAAATTGTTCGTCTGAATTTTTTACTGTTAGAATTTCATCTTTGGCCAAATTCACAGAAACGAGGTAGGAAGTATTGTTTCCAATTGTGTTTGCATTTATGCCATTATTTTGATTGCTTAAAGCCATTTTGTAAAAAACTGGAACAATTAATGGCGATTGCTGAAAATTAGAATTATCAGTATTAATTGGAGCCGAAAACACATAAACCGAAGAAACTGCTGTTTTTATTGCTGTTAAAAATGGAGATTGATCATCAAAATTTAAAACGGCTGGGCTTGTTGTCGAAATCGTAAAATCTTTTTTGATTTTTGGATACTGAAAATTATTTGTTTTGTTTTCAAAAACACCAGCAAATAATGGATGACTGAAGTTGATTTTGGTAATCAGTTTTTCATTCGATTCTAATGATTTGAATTGGGTGTTGTCAAATTGTTGTATCAACTCATTTAAGTTTGATATAGAAACTTTTTCAGATGGAATTACAATTAGATTTCCTCCTTTTTTGACAAAGGATTTCAAAGTCGTTTCTAAAGCTTGAGGGATTTCATCTAGTTCATTCAATACAATAGCATCTTGCTTGTCGATGGCATTATAATCTAAAGAGTTTAGTGTGAAAGAATTATAATTGAATTCGTCATTAGTGTAAATTCTACTTAGGAAATTATTTTTTTCAGGCGTTCCAATACTGATAATATTGTTCTTTTTGATTTTTGAAATACTAAAAAACAATTTGTTATCATAAACCAAGTCATTGTCTTCTATGGAAACATAACCATGAAAAGCTTGTTTCGGAATAGTAAAATTGATGGTTTCTTTTTTGTTTTTAAAGTTGATAATGGTTTTAGCAATCAGCTTGTTTTGATTGTATAAAGCCATAGAAACAGGTTTGAAATTATCACTGTAATTGGTCGTGTTGATACTTAATTCGTAGAAATCATCAAGTGTTTGACGAATGAAAACACTATCGATTGCTACATTGTTCTTTTGTTCTGCCTTTGGAATAATGAAATAAGGAATAGTAGAAGTTTCAATATTTTTTAATTGATTTGGAGTTAGACCCACCGCATCGGTAATGACAACAATATCTTTTTTGAAAGCCGACTTATGTGCTTTTACTTTTGCTAAAATATTGTCTAATTGAAAAGGAGTTGCACTGTATTTTAGGTTTTGCAATTCATTTCGAATCGTTTTAATATCGGTATCCCAATAACTATCTGTGTTGGTAAGTAAAGAGAAACTGGCATTCTCAGGAGTTTCTTCTAATAACTCTTGAATGGCACGTTTTAATAATTCTCCTTTTTTACCTTTGGCTTGCATGCTAAAGGAATTGTCCAGAATAATGTACATTTTATTGCTGGCATTTTTACTGTCCTTGGATTCGAAAAAGGGCTGAGCAAAGGCTAAAATAATAAAAGTCAATAATAGAAGACGACATGCCAAAAGTAACCATTTTTTAATTTTGGAACTTTTTCGAGTTTGTATTGAAAGGGCTTTTAGGAAACGAACATTGGTAAAATATTCTTTTTTGAAACGTCTTAATTGAAATAAATGAACCAAAATTGGAACAATCAATAAGAATAGAAAGTATAGAATTTCGGGTTGTTTAAAATGCATTCTAAGGTTTTGTTTGCTTCACAGAGTTTGTTTCAATGGAGAATTCCTTGAATTCTGTGTGTCAAAAATACAAATTTGTTCACAGTTTCTTATAATGTTGCTATTATTTTTCAAAAATGGAAAGAAATAGGGGGATTCTGAAAGATTATAAGTATTTTAGCTTCTTCGAAATTTTTTAATATGAAAAAACTATATTTATTTCTTCTTTTGATTTCTTCTATAGCTTCCATACAGGCTCAAAAAAATATTCACAATCTTATTGTCGGAACTTATACCAATTCCTGCAGCAGTAGAGGGATTTATGTATATGAGTTCAATTCCGAAAAAGCACAACTTAGATTGAAAAAGAGTTCAGATAGTATAGCTAGTCCCAGTTATGTATCGCTTTCTAAGGATGGTAAATTTATGTATGCAGTTAATGAAAATGGGAATGAAAGTACTGTAAGCGCTCTTGGTTTTGATCAAGCAAGCGGAAAACCAAGTTTAATTAATCAAGTAAGTTCAAAAGGTGCTGATCCTTGTTATCTAATTAATGACGATAATAATGTGATTGTAGCTAATTACTCGGGAGGAAATATAGCTGTTTTTGGAAAAAATGCAGATGGTAGTTTGACAGAAGCTAAACAAGTAGTTCAGCATTACGGAAAAGGAATAAATCCTGACAGACAGGAAAAGGCTCACGTACACATGGTCTATTTTTCGCCAGATAAAAAATATGTATTGAGTAATGATTTAGGAACAGACAAAGTATATGTGTACAATTATAATTCGACCGCTACTTCTGATGTATTAACATTAAAAGACAGTGTTTCAGTAACCCCTGGAAGCGGACCTAGACATTTGAAGTTTGATAAAAAAGGAAAGTATGTTTATTTGTTACAAGAACTCAATGGAGAGATAACTTCGTTTAGTTACAAAGAAGGAAAGCTAACTAAAGTTTTTGAAACGACAATTTTGGCAAAAGATTTTAAAGGTACATTTAGTTCCGCAGATATTGAAATTTCTCCAAACGGTAAATTTTTATATGCTTCAAACAGAGGAGAAGCTAACAATATTTCAGTTTTTAAAATTAAGAAAAAAGGTAAATTACAATTAAAAGGTCAAACCGGTACTTTGGGTAAAGGGCCTAGGAGTTTTGCGATTGATCCAACAGGCAAATTTCTTTTGGTAGGGCATCAATACACTAATAATATTGTTATTTTTAAGATTAATAAGAAGAAAGGAACATTAACAGATTCAGGAAAAAGTTTTGATTTATGCTCTCCTGTTTGTTTGATTTTTGACGAAGGAACCAATGCTAAAAAGAGAAAATAGAGATTAAAAATCAAAATGCATTATAAAAAAATAGCCTGAGATCGAAAATCTCAGGCTATTTTTTTTATACTAATCTAGAAGGATTATTTCTTCTTCTTTTTCTTAGCAGCTTGGTTTTTCAACATATTTCTATTTACAGAACCATGAGTTTTTTTCTTGGTTACACCAGGTCCTCCCAAGTTGACTTTTTTATTCTTTTTACTCTTTTCATGAAATGCGCCATCACCTTCTAGTTTTGTCTTTTTCATCAAAAACTTAATAGGCTGACGGTCTTTTTCAGGTTCAATTAGTTTTGATGAAACTTCAATTTCTTCTGGAAAAGGCTCAAATCCTAATTCCATATCCATTAATAATTCAATGGCAAATTTAAATTCTTCTTCTCTAGGCGCAATAAAACTAATAGCAGTACCAGTAGCATCGGCACGACCCGTTCTACCAATACGGTGCATATATAATTCAGGAAGTTCCGGCATTTCAAAGTTGATTACGTGCGTAATATTAGAAATATCCAAACCCCTCGCCATAATATCGGTGGTGATTAATCCACGAAGATTTCCTTCTTGAAATTCAGCCATCGTACTCAAACGATAATTTTGAGATTTATTTGAGTGAATAACACCAAATTGTCCTTCAAAATCTTCTTCAATGCGAGTATGAACCATATCCGAAATTTTCTTGTTGTTCACAAAAACCAAAACACGACTCATGTCTTCATTGGTTTCTAATAAATGTTTTAACAAGTTAATTTTAGTATTGAAATTTGGAACTTGATACGTGATTTGTCTGATTTTTTCTAAAGGAGTTCCTGATGCCGACAGCGTAACTTCTTCTGGATAATCAAAATAATCATTCAAAATAGTATCTACTTCATCAGTCATAGTCGCCGAAAAAAGTATGTTTTGACGTTTTTTAGGCATCATCGCCAAAATAGCAGTCAACTGAGTACGGAAACCTAAATTTAGCATTTCGTCAAACTCATCGATAACCAGTTTTTGCATTTCCTCAAAACGAATCACATTATCTAAAGTCAAATCCATGATTCTTCCAGGTGTTCCTACAAGTATATCACAACCTTGATAAACAGTTGTTTTTTGAGTATTGATATTCACACCACCAAAAATCCCAATAGTACGAACCGACATGTATTTCGTCAGTTTTTCGACTTCTTCAACCACCTGAACTACAAGTTCACGTGTTGGTACAAGAATTACAATTTTAGGAGTATGTCCAGGAGTAAATTTGTATAGTTTAAGCAGCGGTAATAAATAGGCAAATGTTTTACCAGTACCTGTTTGTGCAATCCCCATCATATCACGTCCTGACATTATCACAGAAAAAGTTTTTTCCTGAATAGGAGTAGGAGCTGTAAAACCCAAATCGGTTATGGCTTTTTGTACAGATTTAGGGAGATTGAATTGTTCGAAAGTACTCATTTGTATTTTTAATTTTGTGCAAAGGTACGTTATTAATCAGCATTTTAAAAATCTTGCGTTTTTTGTCATTGCGAGGAACGAAGTAATCTCACTATTATGAGCAAATTTTAGTGATTCCTCCGTTGTAGGAATGATAACTATGAACAGAATAAGAATCGTTTTTTTTAGGAGTAGAACCTTTTCGTTTTTTAATAAACATTCCACCTGCTCTCTACTATATCTCTTTTATTGGACTTTTAAAATAAGCCTTCCAATAAAGAGGAAAATAATTATTTTAAAACATTATATGCAGAATTATTTTGTATTAATATTTTATATCTTTCAAAAAAATATCCTAACTATTAAAAACCAAGCATTCAGAATGAAATATTTTTTTTCAATTTTAACACTATTTATTTTAATTAGTTGTACAAGTAGTAATTCAGAAGATACTGAAATCCAAAATCCGACATCACTAACCCCAACAATTCAAAGTATTTCGACTAGTTCAACTAATATAGGTGATACTATTATAATTAATGGACAAAACTTTAATCCAAATGAAAATTATATTATTACATTTAATGGTACAAAAGGTCAAATTACAGAAATTACTTCAACTACAATAAGCGTTAAAGTTCCAGTTGGTACAACTTCTGGTCAACTTCAATTTATTGTAAATGGTAAAACAGTTAATGCAGGTTATATTACTATAAATGGTACAAATCGTCTATTCGCATACAAACAATTTGGACAGGTTGTTGAATTAAATTCAGCTACAGGTGTAGAAACCAAAACTCTAGTATATGGTTTAGAATCTGATTTTTTAACTGAATTAAAGTATTTTGCTCCAACAAATGAAATTATAGGACAAGGAATAAAGCCAAATAACAATGGAATTAACCCTTTCAAACTTTTTAAAGTAAAACTTGCAGATAAAACTATAACAGAGATAACTTATGCAGGTTATGATCAATTGATCGTAACAACAACAGGAAAATTATATGGGTACAAATTGTATGAAGGTATTATTCAATTAAATCCAAATACAGGTTCCGAAATTGGAAATTTAATAAATACAGGAAGCGATCAACTTTATGGATTAATTTACAATCCTCAAACAAATGAAATAATGGGAGATAAAGGTATTCTTGATAATAATGGGAAAAACATTCATAAACTTTGCAAGATAAAACTTTCTGACAATTCGATAACTGAAAATATTTATTACGGTTATGATGAATTAATTCCTGCAACTAATGGAAAATTATATGCATATAGAGCAACCAAAAAAATAGTTGAACTCAATCCTGTTGATGGCACAGAAATCAAAACTTTAATAAATATTAGTGCAGAACATATTTCTCAACTTACTTATTTTCCACAAACAGATCAAATAATTGGAAAGAAAATTATATATAATAATGGAATTGCTACATATAAACTTTTAAAATTTAACCTAACCAATAATACTTTATCTGAAAATACTATTATTAAGGATGATTACGACTATTTTATCGTAACAGATTAAAAAGTGATTACCTAACAGTAGTAGCTGTTGCACAACCTCAAAAAAGATTCATTTTCAAAATAAATTATTTAAAAAACCTCTATTAGCTGTTTTTGGACTGCAAATAGAGGTTTAATGTGGTATTAGGACTATTTGTTTTAGGCACTAATATTTATTGTCGTATTGTCGTTTGGTCTAATACTATGCTTTGTTTTGGCAAATAAGCGTTTTACTCTTAGTAACAATTCATTTGGATTAAACGGTTTAGAAACAAAATCATCTGCACCAAGATTAAATGCTTCTATAACTGTACTTTCTTCTTCACCTAATGATGAAACCACAATAACCGGGATGTTTTCAAAATGGTCTTTTGAATAGCCTATAATTTCTAATCCAGAACGAAAAGGGAGCATAATATCAGTAATAATTAAGTCGGGTATTAGTATAGGTATTTTTTCGATAGCACTCAAACCATCTTTACATGACGTTACTTGATATCCTTCTTTCTTAAGTATGAATTCAAGAATTTTGATCATTAATATGTCATCTTCAGCAATCAATATTTTTAAATCTGAATTGTTCATGTTTTTTTTGTTTTAATATTTAATCACTCTTTTTGGGATTGATGTTATTTTTAAAAGCGGTATTTTTTGAGACAGTTCCTCTCAAACAATAATTGTGCCAATTGTCAGTTTTAATTTTTTTTTGGGTGTAAAATATTCTTTATGAGTGAATTATGTTGTTAAAAACTGTTAAGTTTTACTGTTGAATGTTTTTAATTTTTTATTTGACATAAAATGAATAAATCTATTCTGGGTCAGAATCCTACAAAATGTTAAGAAAAAAGAACATTAATAAAGTTATACACAAGAGTTTTTTTGCTCGTATATAAAATGCTTAAAGAAAGTGTAACTAGTGTTTATCGATTTATTGATGATTTACTTTCTATATGAATTAGCTTAATTAAATAGTCTTTTGCAAAGCGGGGGAAATTAATTTTCTATTTGGTTTTACTTTTAAAAACGGATGTCTTTATTTAAGCTATTTCCTTAAATGAAAAATAAAAGTTTGCATGTTATCCCGTAGGAACTTTCTATTTAATCTATTAAATGTATAATAATATAGATAAAAGTACATTTTTTATTTTTTTTATGCAAATTTATCTACAAATATTTGTAAGCAAGGATTGATATATAATAAAAATTGTAGTTATGATTAGGTTTGATAGATTTAATTTCTATGTTTAATTTTATTCATTATACAACTCAATTTCATCAATCATTACCATTGGTTTTTTATTTTTTCGATTTCTCCAATAGGGTAGTTCTTTGAGATTTTCAACTTCAATTTTTAGAAGATTATAGTTTTTAAATTTGCTTGATTGTAATTCCCATGGTTCAATTGTTACTTCAGTACTTTCAATACCATCATTTTTTTCTAATTGAGTAATAAGTTGCCATTTGTGATTTTTAAAGCCATAAATACTTATTTTTTTAGGATTAAATATCCAGTGTCTTGGATCATTTAGAGTATTGATTTTAATGCTGTTGAAGTTTGTTTTTTGTGTAGAAAGCTCAATTTTTGGATTGTTTCCGTACCAACCTATCCAATTAATTGCAGGATCTTTGTATCCTTCCATCCCATCAACCAAACCATAAGATCCTTTGCCTTTGTTTTCCTCGGATGGAGGAGTCAAAAAACGAATTGGATATTTCTCTCCCAAATGAGTGATGTAATTTTTTTCTATAGCTAACCATTCTTCATAGTACTGATTTGGAGTTAACCCTCCTTCACTAATTTCATAGATGCCAAGGTCATTGCAATTTTTTGAAAACTGGAGAACACGTTCTCTAAGTCGTTTTCCTTGATCCTCTTTATTTTTGTCTGCAAACATTCCGTGTTTGTCTTTACCATAAAATTTAGATTGTTCAAAATATACATATTCTAAAGATAATCGTAATTTTAAGATTCGTTTTGCTATTACAGGATCATTTACTGAAGCAGTTTCTGCCAGACTTATTATTTGGTCATATTGATCCATTGCTTCTAGGGAGAGAAAGGTATTTCTGCTATCTATTGGATTGGTATAAATGTCTAAATAGCGATTACTTTTTTCTTGATTTTGAATAAGCAAATCAATATATTTTTTGACAAATGGAGCTGCGTTACCGTAAAAACCATTTAGAAAATCATTGGTTAATGTTTCAACATTAGTATTAGTGTCCCAAATTAATTTGGCTAAAATATATTGTCTTAATTCATATAGATCTCCAGGAATATCTGCATATCCTTGTACAAATATGCCTTTGATATTATTTTGTTCATAGAATTTATAATTTTCTGAAAAGGTTTGAAAATTTGGAAAAGGAGAAAGATAATTAGTAAATTCAACTGTGTAGTCCCATAAATATAAGTGTTCAGTAACTGTACTCCATTTGTTGAGAATATCCAAGAAGGTTTTATTGTCTGGTATTTCTTCAATAGCTTTTCCCCGATTCATTTCAATTGGACAGAAAAGCGTATAAATATTGGATTGAATTTTTAAATTTATTGGAGCTTGATATGTTTGAAGATAGGCTAATGTAGTTATTTTTGTTTTTGGAAATTGTCTAGCAATTCTGTTTAGAAAATAATACAACGAACCTTGTGGACCTCCGTGTTTTTCGTTTAAAGTTTTACATTTATCACATTCGCAATACACAAAATTATCGTTTTGACTTATTGAAAAAAAACGAGCATCGGGGTTTTGATTAATAATTTCACTCATTTTTTTAGAAACTATATCGAATACAGTATCATTGGTCATACATAAAGATTCAGCGTTTCGTTTGCCTTCATAGTAAGCAAAAAACGTTGGATTTGTCTTGAAATATTCTTTTGCACTTAGTAACTTATAAAACGAATGTCCCCAAATGCCAAAATCTTGAATGTGCCAATCCAGTTTGTGCCAGTCTCTAAAATCCTCATCATAACAATCTGGATAAAATAGAGCTCGATATTCAAAAGAAGGTGAGTAGGTTTTGTGAAAATTTTTTAAGAAATTCACTTCCTTTAGTTTTGGTATATAACTGTCTTTTGAAGTGTATCTTCTAAATCCCCATGTTTCTAGTAAAGTATAAATAGCATATCGCAACGTTTTTTCATTATTACCAATTAAATAAATTGCAGTGTCGTCGCTTTTAATTATAAAAGAATCCGAATCAATTTTTTTTTCATCGGTATTAATTTCAAGAACTATTTTGGAATTACTCGTATGTATTACATTCTTAGTTTGGATATGAAAGGGATCATTAAATGCTTTATCCAAATAATTTTTTAAAAGAGTTGCTGCTTTATTTGTTTCATCACTTGATGAAATGATAATTACTTCATGGCCTTTTGTATTTGTCAAATTTAAAGAATTTTGAGCCATAATTTTACAGTTACAAAAAGACAAAAAAAACAATATTGTAATAATAGATTGTTTCGTTTGCATTTTTTTAGAATTGATCTTAAAACAGCTAAGTGTTTTTTGTTTCATTTTGTTTCTTATTTCGATACTGCTATATACGTACAAAGCATCCTTAATGCAAAATAGCGTTATATATGAAATTTGTATTAAAAAAAGGATTTGAGTAATAAATTAATTTCTGTTTTTATTTGGTCATTGCTATTATCTAAATCGAATTTCCCAAGACAATAAGATGGTTGAAATCCAGAAATAATTACCCTGATCAAAAGGAATCTCCTGATGAATCATTCCGAGTTGTGCTCCCCAAGCATTTTGTTTGTTATTGGTAGAAAAATAATATCCAATATTCAGTTTTTGGGATTTAAGATTTACAATTCGCTCATCATTTGCAAAAAAATAATTCTGATTTAGTTCTGGCGAAATCCCAATTCCTGCATTGATTCCAAAATAATTATCAGCATCGCTTCGGTATTTTCGGTAGGTTAGTGTTCCGGAAGTACTCAATCCATTGTCTCCTGGGGTAAAATAAGGGCGAAAAGACCAGTAATCATCTCCATTGTACCAAGTAAGAGAACCAGTGTAAATCATGGTAGTAGTATCATATAATAAAGCTCTAAGTCCTAGTGAAACTTCAAAACTTTTGGGTAGAGATTTAAAAAGCTCCGCACCGTATCTATAATCAGGGAATAAATATGAATTAGATAATCCAAAGTTTAGATACGCATACATTCCTTTAGCAATTTTTGGATATAAGTCGACTTCAAACTGTGTACCTAAATCACCAAATCTCCTGTCTATATTTACTCTGGCAATAGCGCTTCCATATTTAGTTTGGCGCGCATACTTTATTGCATTGTAAAGCATAGAGCCATATACTTCTGAGTAAATATCAATTTCTGAGGTAACACCAATAGTATTATTTAGAGTTGTTTTTTCTAAACTTGATTCAGATTCCGTGGTTGTCAAATTATCGGGGATTTTGCTTGTTGAAGATTGTACTGCTCCTGCCGTAGCGGTTGAAATCATTGTGTTTTCTTGGGCATTTTTTTGTAAGTCCAATATTTCGGTATCATTTGGGAAAATTTTCAATGCTTTTTTAGATAATTTCAACGCAAGAAAAGGGTTATTACCCCACGTTTCATTTTTAATGGCCGCTACCCATGTGGTTTTTCTATTCGTATCTTTTCCTAAAATATATTTAAATTCGGCTCTTGCTTTTTTATAATCTCCATCCCAAGCATAGGTAGAACCTAAAAATTCACGAACATCATGATAATTGGAATATTTAGTCAAAATGTGTAGCAAAGTATCTTGTGCTTGCTTTCTATTTTTGTTAAATGCTAAATCACGGGCAGTTTTAAATGAAACATCAGGGTCACTATTATATACTTTTTCTTGCCCTATCATTTGAAATGGACTTAAAAATAAAATTATAATTAGTAAAATATAATTTTTTTTTAAATTTTTGTTTTCTTTTTTTATAAGAGTATCCATTACTTATGTTGTTTTGAATTGTTTATTTTTTTTTGAGATCTTGCCATTTTTTCCTTGATTTCAGGATTTTTTATTCCTCTGGATAATGCTAGTGTACCAGTTTCGAAGCTTTTTTCGTTTTGGTCAGACCACCAATACACATCCATCAGAGCCAAGTAAGCGTCATCATAAGACGGTATTCTTTTGATAACGATTAGTAATTCGTTTTCTGCTTTTTTATACTCATCTTCTCTAGCTAATATTCTAGCTTTAAAGGTTCGTACATCGGCATAATTGGGTAATTCATTTAGTATAAAATCGCAAAGTAACAGAACCGTTTTGTATTCTTTTTTGGAAGCCAAATCCCTGGCTACTTTGAACATTTGTTCAGGGTTTAATCCCTTAGTTAATTTGTTGATAGTGATTTGCTCCTCTTTGGAAAACTGAATATCTTGTTGTTTGTTTAAATTTAATGATTTTGGAATGATTTTGTTTTTCTGGGTTAAATATGCATTTAGTTGTTTAAAAGCATCAAATTTATTGGTAATAGTATTTAAAATAGTGCCATCATTGATTTTTTCGGTATCAAAGTTGTCTTTTATTCTATACAATTCACCACTAGAATACAAATAATCTTTATAGATATAATCATCAATAGTTCCTTTATTTCGAGTTAAAGGAATATCTTGAGTATTTCTGAATTCTTTGACAGTGTCAAGCCCTTTTCCCATCCAAGCGGTTTGATCCAGTTTGTTGAATTTATAATTGTTAAACAAAAAAGAAACCAAACTTGGCGTAACATCCCAGTGTGAAGAAATTGATTTAAACGATTCAGCTTTCTTCAGCATCGGACTAAAAATATATAAAGGCACGTGAAAACGGCATAATTTATCTTTTTGTGCAATAGGGATTAAACGGTGGTCACCCGTAATTATAAAGATAGTGTTTTTATAATCTGGTCTTTTGGAGTATGCTTCCATATATTCTCTGATTGAATTATCTGTATAACTTAAACAGGCAAAAATGTCTTTATAAGAACTAATGTTTTCTTTTTGAGATTTAAGATTTGGATGGGTATCAATAATTCTGTCAACTTTTTTCAAATAATCCTTTTTTGTTGGAAAATCAAAGGGTTCGTGATTGGTAAGGGTTTGTATAATATCCAATCGGGGAAGTTTAATTTTGTTGGTTTCGATAAGTGCTTTCTTAAAAATTTCAGCGTCAGGATATCCCCAGGAAAAACCTCCCGAATTTGCTTTTGTTTGGATATATTCAGGGCCATAATTATTTTTATCGACTACATTATCAATGCCATTTTGCTCCAAAAAATTAATTTTTCTATCAAAATTAGAATCATCGCCAGAATAAAATGACGTGGTATATTGATTTGCTTTTAGAATATTTATCAAGGAAAGATGCGCTGGAAACGGATTTAATTCTAAAAAACCTTTTTGGCCATACGTTAGTGAACCTAATAATGATGAAAGTACAGCATAAGTCCTTCCTCCGTTACTTAAAAAATTTTCCCAATACAATGATTTTGGAACCATCGAATCTAAGTATGGTGTAAAACCTCCATATTCGTTTTTGCCAATGAATTCGTCTCCTAAACCTTCAACGATTATAACAACAATATTGGGTTTTTTATTTGTAATATTAAAGTAAGGAACCAAAACATCCGGAGTCGATTTAAAAGGCTTTAGCATCGGATATTCTGATTTGAATTTGATGTTTTGTACGTTGCTAGCTATGTTTTTGTCTCCTTCAAATCGGATAATATCTTTGGTTAGAAATGCCAATTTATTTTCATATTTAGAGTCAGACAGATCAGGAAGAAATAATTTCAAACTGCCTAAAATAAGTAACATTATAAATGAGGTTACTAAAATTATTCGTTTGTTGTTCAATTTTGTAAAAGCAAAATTGATTCCCAGATACAATAAAGGAATAATTATAAATGGTAAAAAAAACATAAATGAGAGCGATTCGGATGCGGTTACCGCCAAGTACATATCAGAGAAAGAATAGCCTAGTAAATCGGCTCCCAAGTTGACCAGAGTAGTAGAACTATATTTTACCAATGCAAATTGTCCCAGTACAATTAAAGTAAAAAGGACTGTCATAAATCGTATAGAAAACGTTTTTCGTATAAATCCAAAGAGTATAAATAGGGGTAAAAGCACTAAACTCACAATTATGGATGACCAAAAATCGTTGATTAGTTTATAGCAAATATTCAAACCAATATTAGGGATTGCAATACCGTTCGATGCTTTTGAATACGTTTCAAACAAAGTCGACAACCAAAATGTAAAAACTAACGAAGTGGTGAGATACACATATTTGAAACGAACAAGTATTTCTGTTTTAATTCTATTTTGTGAAAAAAAATGTTCTTTTTTGATTGCTGTTGCTGTATCAAAACCTTGTCGTTGCATATTTCCCCAACTTTGTTCTTTTAGACTAAAAAAATTATAATATCCTTTTAGTGATGCATATACGTTAATTGGGTGATAACAAAAAGGCTCTATAATGGCCATCAATACTAGAATGATAATTTCTTTGGCATTGGCATAATTTTTATAAATGACATCATCTAACAGGATGGATATAAAAGTAACGATGATGTAAAATAAATATACAGTTAGGGTTAGGTAAAGAAAGTTAACATAATCTTCATGTAAAAAAATAAAGCTAAGAATTAATACAAGGACTCCAATTACTTCTAGAATAGGAATTAGAAATTCGAAAAAGAAAAAATATGGAAATATTAGAAATCCTGTTCTTTGATATTTTGGATTAAAAAAAACATTTTTATGCAAAAATAATGTCTGTACTAACCCTCTTGACCAACGTACACGTTGGCGTATAAAGACTTCTTTTGTAGTTGGAACTTCTGTCCAGCAAAGTGATTCGGGGATGTATTGTATAGAAAAAGGTAATTTATTATCATACATATACTTTCTCATTCGGGTTACAAGTTCCATATCTTCCCCTAAAGATTTGTGGAAATAACCACCAGCCGCTATAACAATTTCTTTGTCGAACATACCTAAAGCACCAGAGACCAATAGAAGTCCATTAATTTCGCTCCAAGCCATTCTACCAAAAAGAAAGGCTCTAACATATTCTAATTCTTGAAATCTAGGAAGCCATCCTTTTGGGAAATGAATTTTTACCAAAAAGCCATCTTTTACTTCACACGAATTTGATATTCTTATACCAGCTCCAGTTGCAATAACTCTTTTCTTTGCCTCGATGAATGGTTTTGCTAATTTTATAATAGTATCATTTTTTAAAATACAATCTACATCAGTGCAGATAAATAATGGATACTTAGTAGAATTTACTCCAACATTGACAGCATCTGCTTTGCTTTTTGCATTTTCTTTATCAACAACTAATAATTTGTAATAAAGTGGGTTAGTGGATTTATAGTGACCTCTAACAGTGTGGGTTTTAATTTTTTCTTGATAATAAAAATCAACTTTTACCAGTTCGAATTCTTTAATTAATTTTTTTAAAGTATCATCTGAACTTCCATCATTGACTAATACTATTTCAAATTTAGGATAGGTTAATGATAGCAGCGACTTGACATTATTGACAACAGTAGCACCTTCATTGAATGCTGGTGCAACTATTGAAACTCCTGGTATATAATTGGATTTTATAATGACATTGTTAGGAATGAAATATTTTGTATTGAGACTTTTCTTAATTGCATAATAAGATAATGCTGCTAATATGCAATAAAAGATTATGTAGGTTATTGAAAATAGACCTATGAAATTTGTATATATGGATAGGATATCATTAATCATTTATTGATGGTTTTAACATGTTTAACCATTTTTTTTAAATCCTCATTATCTAAAAAATAATTATCCATAAAGCTAGGATTTATTTTTTCGAGACAATAAACAGCATCCAGTTTGATGTTTTCATCTGTTTTGTTCTCTAGTAATTGGATAATAAAACTCTCTGATTCTGATGCTCCTATTTTTGAAAGTGTATTGAAAATCTCTAATTTATTTTGTGTGTCTTCATTCTTAAATTGTTCTATCAATTCAGTTTCGGCTTCAAAAATGAATAAGAAATTAATAGCCATGATAGCTTCTTGACGAACACTTCTATCTTTGTGTTTTAGTAGTTTTACAATGTTATCGTTCTCATTATTATAGTTATAAAACATCATGAGCTTAATGCCAAGTTTGATTATAGAAGCATTATCAGAAACAATCCAGTCGTTCAAATTGGATGGCATTTTTGTCTTTTTCTGATGTAAAATATCCATGATATTGATTTCTTCTGCAATTGTAATTTCATGTGAAAAATCAATTAACGTTTCTAGTTTATTAGGTCTCAAGGAAATTAAAGACAAAAAAGCTCTAGATTTTATATTTCTGTTTTTATGATTTAGTAAAGGAGTAATGTAGTCCTTCCCTTTTTTATAATCCAATGACTCTAATTGAAATAATCCAAGACATTTTATATAATAGAGATGACTTTTTAAAAGTTTTTGGGTATATTGAAATAGGTCAAATTGTTCGTATATAAAGTGAAATTTATGGGTAATCTCTCCTTTTAGGTTTAGTTTCAGAAAAATAATTTCATTAAGTAATAATTTTTTGCACCAATTTTTTTCAAAAGGAATTTCTGTTTTAAATTGCTCAATTTCTGCATGATGAAGTTTTTCGTCAAAAGGTGAGAAAATCATGTTGGTTAGAAAATTCTCTATATCATTTTTTACTGTTTCAAATTTTGGTTGAAATATATCGTAAATGTACCTGTTGATGATTAAAACCGAAATTAATATAGTACACCCAACGATTAGTATGGGTAATACGATTCGAATAAAATAATGAATAAATTCTTCCATTAATAAAAAGTGTGTTTTTGAGGGCAATGTAAAAACTAAACTAATGGTAAATTATCTTTATGTTTAAAAGATAAATATAAAGATAATCAATATTTTAGAGGTAGAAAAATAAAAGAGATCATTATGAATTGAAATTAAGTCTACTCAGATATGTCTTTTTCTGATGTAAAATATCCATGATGTTGATTTCTTCTGCAATTGTAATTTCATGAGAAAAATCAATTAAGGATTCTAGTTTATTTGGCTTTAAAGATATTAATGCTAAAAAAACTCTAGATTTTATATTTCTGTTTTTATGATTTAATAAAGGCGTAATGTAATGACTCCCTATTTTTATAATCTAATGATTCTAATTGATACAATTCAAGGCATTTTAGATAGAAGAGAGGACTTTTTAAAAGCTTTTGTGTATATTGTAGTAAATCAAATTGCTCGTATATAAAATGAAACTGTTGCGTAACTTTTCCTTTTAGATTTAATTTCAAAAAAAAATAATTTCATTAAGTAATAATTTTTTGCAGCAATTTTTTTCGATAGGAATTGCTTTTTTAAATTGTTCAATTTCCATTATGTAAAGTGTCTCATCAAACGGAGAAAAAATCATGGTAGTTAGGAAATTCTCGATTTTATTTTTTGTTGCATCAAATTTGGGTTTAAATAAATCATATTTGTATCGGTTGATAATTAAAATGCCTATTAATATCAAACACCAAAGTATGAGTAAGGGTAAAATGATTCGGATAAAATCATAAATTAATACCTCCATTTATTAAAATGTATTTTTTGGTAATGATTTAAAAAACTAAGAGGGTAAATGCTTTTAAATGTACATAAAAAATAATCAATATTTCAGTTGTATGAAAAATAACTCATTCATTATGAATTGAATGAATTCATTGTAAGAAAGTTTTTAGAAGTATGAAATTTAAACCTCAAAAATAGAATTGGATAAAATTAAGGTGGTATTAATTTATAAATTCAAAGAATTATATTTGCATAAGAAATAATAGTTTACAACCAATCTACCATGGTCATACCTAAAAATGAATTAAAAGATTTTCTTGATTCAAAAGTACTTCAATATAATACCATAGACTTTATAGAACCTGATCCTATTAGCGTACCACATCGGTATTCATTAAAAGAAGATGTCGAAATTGCAGGGTTTCTTGCTTCAACAATTGCTTGGGGAAATCGAAAGATGATTACCAAAAATGGTCACCGAATGATGGATTTACTTGGTAATTCTCCGTATGATTTTGTAATGAATCACAATGATTATCAATTAGAAAAGTTAGAAGGATTTGTACATCGAACTTTTAATTCGGATGATTTTAAATTTTTTATAAAAGCGTTGCAAAACATTTATAGTAATCACGGTAGCTTAGAAGATATATTTTTAAAACACCAAACAAAAGATTCTCTGCAACCTGCAATTCACGCTCTTAATGAAGTTTTCTTTGAAATTCCCCATTTAAACAGAACAAGAAAACATGTTGCTGATCCTAACAAAGGTTCAGTTGCAAAACGAATTAACATGTGCTTAAGGTGGTTTGTTAGAAATGATAATTCAGGTGTTGATTTAGGTATTTGGAAGAACATCTCTCCATCAAAACTTTCTTGTCCACTAGATGTTCACTCAGGAAATGTAGCTCGAAAATTAGGTCTTTTAGATAGAAAACAAAATGATGGAAAAGCCTTGGCTGAACTAGATGCTAATCTTAGATTATTAGATGATAAAGACCCAGTTAAATATGACTTTGCTTTGTTTGGTTTGGGGATATTCGAAGGTTTTTGATATCTATAATTATTTAAAATAAACTCACTCTCTTTCAGTGAGTTCTGACGATTATTAATGATTTTACTACGTTTACTAATTCAATTATAGTAATAAGCTTTGGTTTTATTACATTTATAAAATGATTAAGACCATTATTGTAGACGACGAATACAACGCTAGAGAGTTTATGGAAAAACTCCTAAATCGTTATTTTCCAGATAAATTTTTAGTTCTCGACAAATGTGAAAATGTTGACGAGGCAATTATATCCATTGAAAAGTTTAATCCAGAATTAGTTTTTTTGGATGTTCAAATGCCTAATAAAAATGGTTTCCAACTTTTTAAGGAACTTAATAAAGTTAAGTTTGAAGTCATTTTTACGACCGCTCATTCTGAGTTTGCTATTGATGCTATAAAATGTAGTGCCTTAGATTATTTGTTGAAACCAATCAATTACATCGACTTATTGGAAACAATTAAGAAGTATGATGAAAAACTGAATAAGGCTTCTCAAAGTGATAAATTAAAACTACTGATTGAAAACATTGATATTGGAGGTTCTGAGTTTAATAAAATTGCTTTGCCAACAGAAAGTGGTTACGAATTGGTCAAAGTTAGCTCCATTTTGTATTGCGAAGCGGATAGTAACTATTGCAAAATTGTTTGTTTAGATGGGAAAAAAATTGTCTTATCTAAAACTTTAAAATACATTGAAGAATTACTTCCAAAGTCAATTTTTCAAAGAATTCACAAATCCTATTTGGTAAATCTTAATTACATTACTCGATTCAATAAAACCAACGAACTTCTTGTAGAACTTTGCAATGGAGAAACTCTCCCTGTATCCGTTAGAAAAAAAGACGATTTTATAAATGCTATTATTCAAAAGAAATAAAATACTTGTTGCTTTTCTTCTATTTTTAGAAATAGTCATAGCGCAAACAATTCCAAGTAAGAACATCAGTATAAATGATGGTTTGCCTAGCAATGATATCAAATGCTTTTTTAAAGACAGCAGAGGTTTGATGTGGATTGGTACTGAAGCTGGATTATGCTGTTATGATGGCTCAGCTTATAAAGTATTCAACGAAACAAATGGATTAAAACACGACAGAGTTTGGTCAATTGCGGAAGATGAAAACAAAAATATTTGGTTGTCTTTATACGGCAAAGGACTTGCAAAATATGATGGTAAAAAGTTTACCTATTACGATGAGAAAGATGGTTTAGTTAATAATTCTATTCGCAAAATTCATTATTCCAAAAAGTATAAATGCCTAATTCTTGCAACTGAAAACGGTCTTGGAATTTATGATTTTAAAAATTTTAAGTCTTTCCAACAAAAAACTGATTTTGGAAGGTTTCAAGTAGTTGGTATTGATGAAGCACCTAATAAAATCTTAATAACGGTTTCCTATAGTGATGTGTTTGATCTTAAAATTCAAAAAGACATCCAGAAATCAACATTAGAAGCAGTTTTTACGCCACCAATATCGTATTCCTCTTTTGTAAATAATAGTACTTATTTCGCTGGAAATGCTTTCCACACTCTATTTACAAAAAACTTGATTACTCAAGTAGAATTGAAACATGAGTGTCCAATTATTTGGGATTTTGCTAAAGATGATAAAAATAATATCTATTGTGCTGCTTGGAATGTAATAGATCCAAATGGTGGTTTATTTAAATATTCAAACAACACTTTAACAGACATTACTAAACGAGCTAATATCAAATCTACAGGTTTATGGTGCTTGTTTTATGATAAAGATACGCAGCAACTTTGGGTAGGTTCAATCGATAATGGAATATACCTTGTAGATTTGAGTAGAAGTATTAAATTTCTTGAGCCATCGTATTTTGGCTTGAAAGAATTGCAAATTCAAGAATTATACAACGATAACAACAATACCACTTGGATTGGAGCGAAAGATTACATTATCCTTCTTCATAAAGACTTGCGATATACTATTTTTGACCAAACTACCTTGTGGATAAAACTTTCTATTTATTTTAGACAAAAAGGAATTAACCCAAAAACGAATCCTGTATTTCAAAGATTTCAACAGAAGAGTGGTTTTACATCCTTTAACATCGTATCCGACAAAGATGGAAATACTTGGGTAAATACTACGTGGGGTGTCTTTTGTTTCGACAAGAATTATGCAATTCAATTTTTTAAATTTTTTGATGGAGGTCACATAATTTTTGATAAAAAAGACCAAGTTTACTTTGGCAGTATGTATTCGGATATTTTCTTTATGCCTAATAAATTTGATTGGACTCATTTTTTAAATCTTTCATTCAATAACTCATCCGTTCCAAAAGACATAACTAAAATTGTCAAAGACGGTAATCTGATTTGGTTTGCATCCGTAACAAAAGGATTGTTTTTGCTCAAAAATGATAAATTTTATTCCTTAAATGCTAATGGATTGTTCAAAGAAAACAATATCAAAGATTTGCTTATCAATGATAAAGGGCAATTAATCATTGGAACCAACAGTGGAAGGGTTTATATAACCAAATGGAATGATAAGAGTCTCGTTATTTTAAAAACTTATAATCCCTTTAAGGAAATTTACGGCAGTTCTATTTCTTTTGTCGAACAATCAAAAGGAGCTTACTTTATTGGAACTAATAAAGGAATCAATGTAATACAGAATAATAAATTCATCAAACTTATTAATAAATCAGAAGGATTAGCGGATATTCAGTTTAATGATTGTATAAAGGATAAAAAAGGTAATTTATGGGTAGCAACTAATAATGGATTAATTCAGCTGAATATCGATGAAGTTTTAAAAAACAAAAAGAATAGAATCTCTCCGATAAAGATAACATCGATTAAAGTAAATGGAGAATCCTACGCTAGATTGGATAGTTTAGTTCGTTGGGGCAGTTTTGGTAAAGACAAAATAAAACTTAATTATGACCAAAATGATATAGAAATTGTCTTTTCATCCAACAATACTTTTAATTCTGATAAAAATGTTTATCGTTATAAAATAGTTGGATTAACAAATACTTGGAGCAATTTTGAATCTATTGGAAGAATACAATTACTAGGAGTTCCTAATGGAAAGTATAGAATATTATTAGAAGGTAAGAACATCGGTACAGGCGAAATGTTTTTCCCAAATGCTATTGATTTGAGAATTACACCCCCATTTTGGAAAACTTGGTGGTTCTTGCTAGGTTGTTTTGCTTTTTTTTCAATTGGAACTTATCTTATTTATTTGAATCGAATTCGTAGAATAAAAAACGAAGAAAGAGGAAAAGCCGAAGTTCAAAAACGTTTAGCCGAAACTAAAATGGAAGCATTACAAAGCCAGATGAATCCTCATTTTATCTTCAATGCTATGAACTCTATTCAGAATTATATCATTGACAATAATACCGATGATGCATTGATGTATATGGGTGAATTTTCAAAAATAATTCGTCAGACACTTAATAATTCATCCGAGCAAAGAATTGCATTGGATGATGAAATTGATTATTTGAAATCCTATATTACACTTGAGAATATGCGTTTTAAAAATCAAGTGACTATTGAATTAATTATTGATGACGAATTGGATTTGTTTGAAACTGAAATTCCACCAATGCTAATTCCACCTTTTGTAGAAAACGTATTTGTCCATGCATTTGATTCTCATTCAGAAAATCCAGAACTTATACTTTCATTTAAACAGAAAGATAATTGTCTTTTTTGTGAGGTTGCTGATAATGGAAAAGGAATGATTTCGGGTAATTTAAATAAACTGCACACTTCAAAAGGAATAAATTTAGCCAAAGAGCGTATCGCTTTATTTCAAGTTGGTAATTTGAATCCGATTGCTATTGCTTCTAAACCTAATGAAGGAACTACAATTGTTATAAAGCTTCAAATAGACTGATTTTTTACGGTTAATCATTCAATTTTTACGGTAACTAATTCACTTTTTTTGAAATATTCATTTGCTATATTTTTGTTGCGATTAATTAAAATAATAATAAATGATAAAAAATAGATTTTTAAAAAGTATTTGTCTTGTGGTTTTAGTAGTTATTTCTTTTACTAATTGTAGTAGTGAAGATTCAAACAATTCAAATGAATCAAATCCAGATTTAAAATTGAAATTTACTTTAGATGGTTTTAATGATTATAAAGGTGAATACGATGAACTTGTTTATTGGGATAGTACTTTAGAAAAAAATGGAACTACTACATATGGTTTGAATGCTATTATAGATAGAAAAGGTATTGATTCTAATGAAAACGCACATGTTGCAGTTATTTTTGAATTCTCATTTACAGCATCTGAGCCGTTAAAAGCTGGTCAAGTTTATAACATATCTCAAATTGATTATATAGATGGGAATTTTGCTTTAAATAATAATGAACCCAATGCCTGGGCCAATGTTTGTGGTTATCTAAGAATTGAGATAGATAATAAAACAATTGGTCAAATTAAGATTACATCGGTTTCTGGAAAAAGAATTAGTGGTGAATTTTATTTTACGGATTTACATAACCTTTATTATAATTCACATTCTTATTTTTATCCAAATACTGCAACATTTCCAAATTGGTATGAATATAATAAATGTTTTGATTCATCAATACCTAAATATGTAAACATTTCCAAAGGAGAGTTTTACAATGTTGAAATACAATAATTATTTTAAAGAATATGTTCGATATGTTCTGCTTTTAACAGCAGTGAAATCTGTAGTTTTTTATAAAAAAAGACACTATAAATAATTGTCTAAAACTCAATATACATTAAAGTTATTTCTGAGTCGTATCAACTAATTAAATCAAATTACTTTAAATCAAATTTTATGAAAAAAAATCTATTTATTGCTTCTGTTTTTTTGTTTACCATTTCACTATTTATAGGTTGTAGTTCTAATGATTCTGATAATAATGACATTGCCAATAGTGGAAATCTTTTTTTAAAGATTAATATTAGCGGAACTGAATACAATGACACTGAAGGAGGATTTTATGGATTTAGTGATAGAGCCAATTGTAATAATAATGGAGATTTGTTTTTGCAATCTGTTGGACAGATTGAAACTTCAAAAATATTCGTGCAATGTTTCTTTCTTCACTTTGAAAATAATATAGATTTTAGTGATAAGACAAAAAACATTGCAACTAACTCAGGTATAACAGATAAAAATGAAGTGTATCCTGGAAATGATGTAGATGTTTGTGGTTTAAATAATGATTTCTCAATAATATTTGAAGATAAGGTCTCTAATAAATATTTAAGTTTCAAACCTAATACAACTAAGAAACATACGATTACAAAAGTTACACAAGTATCTGAGGATACAACATCAAGAGACTTAATTGTAGAAGGAAATTTTGAAGCAGTTTTCCTTAATGGAAATACTGAAATTCCCGTTAAAGGTAGTTATAGAACTGAGATAGAAGTTTTGAAATAAAAGATATTTGTTAAGTTATTAGGTGCAACCGTCTCAAATTTGAGGCGGTTTTTTTGTACTATGAAGTTAAAGTTCTCAGGAATATCCAAAATCAAGTAATTACGATTAATTTCAAAATTTACACGTTAACTAAGTGCTTCATATTGTTTGTTTTGCTTGTATTATTATTGCCCAATATATAAATCTACAAAAATGAAAAAAATTATTTTATCAGTAGCAACCCTTTTGATTGGGTTTAGCACAATTGTTCAAGCACAGGAAAAAACTGGAGTAGGAATTATGAATTTTACCTATGTACAGGGTGCTGCGAGTGCTCAAAATGTTAATTCTATTCAAGAGACTGTTACAAATGCTTTTGTTAAAACTAAAAGATTTAACATAGTTGATCGTTCAAAAATGGATGCAATAACAAGCGAAAAAGAATTGCAAAAAACAGAAGCTTTTATGGATGGAGCTGCCATTGCCCAAGGAGCTTCATTAGGAGCTTCATCTTTGATTTCAGGTCACGTGATTTCAGCAAGTGCTGAAGCAATGAAAGCTGATGATGGAAAAGGAAATGTTACCGTTACTTACAAAGCAAAATTAGCAATCAGTTTAAAAGTTATCGATGTAGCTACTGGACAGGTTATTTCTTCTGAGACCATTGAGCCTAAATCTGGTAATTCCTTGCTTGGTATGATCGGCATGGGGGCTTCAACCCCTGAAGCTGCAATCTCAAAAGCAATAAGTGGTATTCAAGAAAAAATTGATCTATTTGTTAGTACAAATTTTCCACAGTCATTTTCAATAGCCGAGATACAAGAAAAAGGGAGTAAAGGTGATGCAACCAAAATTTTAATAGCTGGAGGATCTGAATTTGGATTAAAAAAAGGAGACAAGCTAAAAGTTGTTGAAATTGTAGAAATGGAAGTAAACGGAAAAAAAATTAGACGTAAAAAAGAAATTGGTGAATTGAAAATTACTAAAGTTGAGGATGAAAATTTCTCTATTTGCTCGGTTAATGTTGGAGGTATAGATATTAATTCAAAATTTGAGGCTAAAGCAAACCTACAAATAATTACTAAATCATAATATTTTGAAAAGTATACTAAAAACACTTTTTATAATTGTAATAATAGGGCTGCATGGTTGCAGCCCTAAATTGCAACCCTATTCGGCTGAAGTAAATTTTTTATATAAAGAGGCTCAAGGAACTATAGCTATAAAAAGTACAGGTTATGGAGGAAATAGAGCTGATGCCATAATGGATGCTCAAAAAAATGCTTTTAATGTTCTTTTATTTAAAGGTATTCCAGGCACTGAATTAAATGTACCCTTAATAGAAAATGAAAATACTGCAAAATCTAATCATGCAGACTATTTTAAAAAATTCTTTGACGAAAGAAATTATAGAAAATTCTTGATGTCATCTACTGAAAGTTCAAATTTGATTAAAATAAAAGGAGGTAAGAAAATTTCAGTTGATATAAAAATAAATTATAACTCATTACGTAAAGACCTGGAAAATAATGAATTGATAAGGAAGTTTGGGTTTTAAAAAATAATAATATGAAAAAAATAAAATTTACATTAACAATTTTTGCTTTGCTAAACTGTATAATTTTTTCGGCATTCTCGCAAAATGCTGCAACAAACAGTGGTGGTCAAGTAACTCAAATTCAGCCCTCTATAATAGTGATTCCTTATAAAACGATAGGTCAGAATTATAGGCAATTGCTTGAAGATCCAATACAGGGTTTTCAGAAAAGGATTGCTATAAGTCGAGTAAAAGAGGCTTTTGATTCACGAGGTTTTACAACATATGATTTTGAAGGTGAATTAAAAAAATCAGAAGCTGCTGGAGCTTTTTCTGGGGATGCTCAGACTGATGAAAAAGATGTAATTGTTAAAAATTCAGGTGCAGATATTTTCGTAGTCGTAGATATTGATGTTCAAAAAGGACAAAGCGGAACAGAAGTAAAGATAATCCTTCAAGCATTTGAATCCGCTACGGGCAGGTCTTTGTCTAATAAGGATGCTTCTTCTGGAAAATATTATACAGATGATGTTTCTAAGTTAGCAGGTAAGGCAGTTGATGTCATGAAGGAAGATTTTTTGAATGTTTTGCAAACGAAGTTTACAGACATTGTAAATAATGGTCGTTCACTTTACTTAGAATTTGTATTAGATCAAAATGCTACTATGAATTTTCAAACAGAAGTAGGTTCTGATGGTGATTTACTTTCTGAGTCAATAGTTGATTGGATGGGTAAGAACGCTTATAAAAATTATGCCAAAAAAGGAGGAAGTACAGCATTGAAAATGATTTATGATGATGTTAGAATTCCACTCAAAGACCAAGCCACAGGTATGAATTATGAAGTTGAATCATTCGGTCGATTAATTAGGAAATATTTAAAAACAATAAATGTTATTAGCAAAGTTGAATATCCTAGAGGACAAATAATCGTTACCATTCAATAAATTTCATATGAAAAAAATACTTTTAGTAATAAGTGTCATCTTAATGACAAATATGGCATTTTCCCAAAACAATAATACTGTTGGTAAAATTGCATTATCTATCATCATGCCAGATAATTTAGAAGGTTTATCTGTCGGAAATTTATCCAAATTAGAAACAAAAATAACTCAAATTCTAACAGCTACAGGTCTATCTGCTACTGGATACAACAATAATTTTGTCATTTATCCAAAGTTTACGATATATGATGCAAGTGTAGTTGAAAGTGGTATGCAAGACATTACTGTAATTAATTGCGAGCTAAGTTTATTTATCAAACAAGTTGACAATAATGTAGTTTTTGCCACGATCAGTAAACAATTAAAGGGTAATGGTAAAGACAAACAAATTTCAATAACAAACGCAATATCGAAAATCAATAGTAAAGATCAGGACTATCAGATTTTTATTGATAATGGTAAAAATAAAATCACAACTTATTACGAATCAAAATGTGGAGATATCATTTCAAATTCTGAAAGTTTAGTAAAGATGCAGGAATATGAGCAAGCACTAGGGTTATTAATGACAGTTCCTGAAGAAGTTAGTTGTTTCAGTAAAGTTCAACAAAAATCAATTGAAGTTTACAAAGCCTATCAAAATCAAACTTGTAAAGTACAATTACAAGAAGCTAAAACACAAATGGCATCAAATGATTACAATTCGGCATTAACTACTTTAAGTCAAATTGATCCTTCAACACCTTGTTACAAAGAATCACAAATTCTAGTAAATAATGCAGCTGCAAAAATTGATATTGCGGAAAAAAAGGAATGGGATTTAAAGGTTAAAAGTTATAATGACGATGTTGCTTTAGAAAAGCAAAGAATTAATGCAGTAAGAGATATTGCAGTTGCATACTACAAGAGAAAACCGACAACAGTAAACTATACTTATTTGATTAGATAATAAAGTAATGCTGGTTTTTGAGGTGCTGTCTCAAAAAGGTTAAGCTTTAAAAAAGGGTTTGATTTTAAAGTCCAACCCTTTTTTTGATATTATTTAGAACTGATTTGTATTTAATGGAAATTTTAAATTGAACTTGAATAAATATATAAATTCTAGAAAATATTTAAGTTAAGTCGTATCAATTAAGGATTGCTAATTTGACCATCTATCATAATTAATTTTCTATCGGCCATATTTGCCAATTCTTCATTATGAGTTATAATTACAAAAGTTTGCCCGAATTCATCTCGAAGTTGAAAAAATAATTGGTGCAAATTTTCGGCAGAGTGCGTATCTAGGTTTCCAGAAGGTTCGTCTGCAAAAATAACATCAGGCTTGTTAATTAATGCTCTTGCGACAGCTACACGTTGTTGTTCACCACCTGAAAGTTCATTTGGTTTATGATTTATTCGGTGAGATAATCCCAAATATTCTAATAGTTTTTTTGCTTCCTTTTCGGTTTCTTGTTTGGGTTTATTAGCAATATAAGCGGGAATACAAACATTCTCTAAAGCAGTAAATTCTGGTAATAATTGATGAAATTGAAAAATAAAACCTAAATTCAGATTTCTGAATTTTGACAGGGTTTTGTCATTCATTTTCAAAATGTCTTCATTGTTTATAACAAGTAAAGTTCCGTTTTCAGTATTTTGATTTTCTTTTTTTGTTGAATTAGGTTTGTCTAGTGTTCCTAATATTTGCAAAAGTGTCGTTTTTCCTGCTCCCGAAGCACCAACAATAGAAACAATTTCACCTTTTTTAATATGCAAATCTACTCCTTTTAAGACTTCAAGTTGATCGTAATATTTATGTATGTTTTTTGCGTGTATCATTGTTTTGAAACTGTTTTCACAAAGAAACAAAAGTTTCTCTCGATATTATAATGGCTTCGATAATTTTTAACGTATATACTTTTAATTGTAATCCGATTTGGATTTTGTAGATTTATATCTTGAATTAATTTTATGAAAATGGATAATTTAGAGACAGAAGCTACTTATCAAAAACAAAAAGTAACTAAGCTTTTATTAGGATTAGTTTTTGATGCAATCGGAATGATTTCATTTGTAATTCCTGGAATTGGGGAGTTCTCAGATGTAGTATGGGCACCATTTGCTGGTTTTTTAATTACAAAAATGTATAAAGGTCGAGTAGGTAAGGTGGCAGGTATTTTAACTTTTTTAGAAGAAATAATTCCGTTTACCGATGTAATTCCATCATTCACATTGACTTGGATATATACATATTGGATTCAAGGAAACGTAAATAATAATATAAAATAAAGGAAAATAAAATATTTTAGTCTTTAAAAATAAATCCTAATCCCATACTTCTTAGCATTTTCTTTTCAAAAGCCCAAAAGAATTTAAATTGTCCAAAAAGAAAGCCTATTGCAACTAATAGAACTTGATAAATAGGGAAAATTAATAGTAAACGAACTGGAGTAAACCAATGACCTAAATCCTCTTTGACAATTCCTAACCATATACAAAAGGGTTTTGATAACCATGCAGACGCCGATCCGGTAATAGCAAAAACTACAAATATTATAGCCAATTGCCAATTGGATGTTAGTCCCCAACGTTGTTTCAATCGTTTCATTAGTATTTTAATTCCTTTTTACAAATATAACGGTTTTGGTATTTAAAACATTAATGCTGAATGAAAAACAAGAAGAATTTTAGTCTTTAAATTAACTTTTATTTTGGGATAAATTTTAAAGGTTGTGATTTACTATCTCAAAGGAACACGACCATATAATCTTTGATTGTATTTGTTTTGAAAATAAATCATGTAGTTATAAATAAGATAGTTTACTTCATAACCATAATTAATAGTTGGTTCATAATTGATCGTCATTTCATAAAGGTTTGGGGAGTATCTTTGAGGTTGAAGTACGCAGTTGTTCCATTCTAAAATGTATGGATAATTTTTGGCTTCCAAATAACTTTGTGAATAATATCCCCTTGGTAAAGCTGTAGATTGAAGCCAAGAATCAAAACCAGTTTCGATAATAATGACTTCATATTCTAATTCTTTATTTACAATTTTTATAGTATCATTACCTGTGGTTATTGGTTTTTCTGTATTTGATATCGTAGATTTTGAAGTATTGCAAGCAATAATTATAAATAGAATAAGCAATATATAAATTGAATTTTTCATACTAGAGGGATAATAAACTTAAATGACTTATATGATTTAAATGAGTCTTATTTATTTAAGGCAAATATGATAATGAAAAGAGTATATAGCTTTAAGCAGTTATTTAATAGATAATTATTTTCCAAAAAGCTTCCCAAGAAATCCTCCAATACCGCCACTACTTTTTGATATTGCCATCGCATCTGCAATGTCAACTTTTCCATCGGCATTTTGATCCAAACCAAATTGTGTTCCGTATTTTGAGATAGCATCCATTATCCCCGAAGTTTGTGCACCACCTCCAGAAATTGCTCCAATTAAATCTGTAATTTGAAAACTATCATTCGGGTCATTAGTTTTGTTTACCAGTCCGCCTAGTACTTTAGGAATTATGCTTCCTGCAACTCCAGAAGCGGTATTGCTATCCAGACCAAATTTTTCTCCCAAGCTTCCTGTTAGTTGTTCAGTAATTTTCTGAACAGCTGGATTAGAAGAGTTTTGGGCATTATTCCCTTGTAATAAACCAGCTAGTTGTTCAATACCACCTTCTGAAGCCATTTTTTGCAAACTCGAAAAAATAGAATTTCCTGCTTCTTGCATTACAGCTTCATTTTTTTCATTTGGAACAGCATTGTTTTTTACAACAGCATCTTGACCAAATTCTTGTACTAATTGTGTTAATTGCTCAAACATAGTTTCTGATTAAAGGTTCATATCAAATATAATCAAAAAAAAAGTTAGAAATTAGTAACAGAAGTTAATAATTTCTAACTATATAATTTTAAATCAAATGCTTAGTTAAGTATTTGAATAATTTGATGTGCTAATTCAGTACCAATTCTATCTTGAGCTTCTTCGGTAGCAGCACCAATGTGCGGTGTTAATGAAATTTTTGGATTCATTAAAATAGTAATCTCTGGATTAGGCTCATTTTCATAAACATCCAATCCGGCAAATAATACTTTTCCATTATCCAATGCTTCTATCAATGCTACTTCATCAATGGCACCACCGCGTGCACAATTAATAATTCCAACACCATCTTTCATCAATTCAAAATCTTTCTCTCCAATTACATATTCGTCTTGAGCAGGAACATGCAAAGTAATAAAATCACATGCTGCAAATAAAGATTCCAAGGATTGAGAACTAAGTGATATGCTAATAGTTTGTCCATCAAAAAAATGAATTTTGA
This sequence comes from Flavobacterium sp. 5, assembly GCF_002813295.1. Lineage (NCBI taxonomy): Bacteria > Pseudomonadati > Bacteroidota > Flavobacteriia > Flavobacteriales > Flavobacteriaceae > Flavobacterium > Flavobacterium sp. 5. The sequence continues at coordinate 652,958 of NZ_PHUE01000001.1, read as the reverse complement.
GATCTTTATGAGGTATGTGCATGTCGCTATAAATAACTTTCATACCCAAACCAATAGCCATTCTAGCAACAGCCTTACCGATTCGACCCATACCAATTATTCCAAGAGTTTTACCCCTAAGTTCAATACCATTGGCATATGCTTTTTTCAAACCTTCAAAATTGATATCGCCTTCAAGTGGCATGTTTCTATTGGAATCATGCAAGAACCTGACACCCGTAAATAAATGAGCAAAAACCAATTCAGCAACAGATTCTGATGAAGATGCTGGCGTATTTATAACATGAATTCCTTTGCTTTTGGCATATTCAACATCAATATTATCCATGCCAACACCACCACGGCCTATGATTTTTAGACTAGGACAAGCATCAATGATATCTTTGCGAACCTTAGTAGCGCTTCGAACCAATAGAACTCCAATATCGTTTTTGTTTATAAAATTAGCAACTTGTTCCTGTGCTACTTTTGTGGTAATAACTTCAAAACCAAATTTTTCCAGCGCAGTAATACCGCTTTTAGAAATTCCGTCGTTTGCTAATATCTTCATGTATAATTGTTGTTTTGGAGCTTTATCCTGCTATCCGTTTCAATCTTTTTTCGGCAAAAAAGCCTCAAAAAGGATTTTCACTACTATCAGGGCTAGGGCTTCATGTTTTAATATAATCTTTATCTAAAGGAGAACATCAATTTTCTCTACTGAAAATACTGAAATCTGCCATCTGAATACTAAATACTCTTCTCAAGCTCTTTCATTACATCAACAAGAACTTGAACGCTTTCCAATGGAAGTGCATTGTACATAGACGCTCTATAACCTCCTACAGAACGATGTCCTGGTAATCCAGAAATCCCAGCAGCTTTCCACATTTCGTCAAATTTAGCAGCATGTGATTCGTCGTTTAATAAAAATGTTGCATTCATATTAGAACGGTCTTCAACTGCAGCCGATCCTTTGAATAATGGATTCCTGTCTATTTCTGCATAAAGTAAAGCCGCTTTAGCATCGTTTATCTTTTCGATAGCCTCAATTCCACCTAGTTTTTTTAACCATTGTAAAGTCAATAAAGAAGCATAAACAGGGAAAACAGGAGGAGTATTGTACATACTTTCTGCTTTGATATGTTTAGCATAATCTAACATACTTGGGATTGTACGTCCAGTTTTTCCAAGAACTTCCTCTTTGATAACGACCAAAGTAGTTCCAGCAGGACCCATATTTTTTTGAGCTCCAGCGTAAATAATATCAAATTTTGAAAAATCAATTTTTCTAGAAAAAATATCAGAACTCATATCGCAAACAAGCGGAATATTAGTTTCTGGAAATTCTTTCATTTGAGTTCCAAAAATAGTATTGTTACTAGTACAGTGGAAATAATCTGCATCTGCAGGTATAGTATATCCTTTCGGGATATGATTAAAATTTTGTTCTTCTGAAGAAGCAACAACATCAGTTGTACCGAAAATTTTTGCTTCTTTTATAGCTCCCGATGCCCAAGTTCCCGTATTCAGATAGGCTGCCTTGCCATTTTCTTTCATTAAGTTATAAGGAATCATCAGGAATTCTAAACTGGCACCTCCTCCAAGAAATAGGACTTGATACCCTTTGTCTTTTAAATTCAAAAGTTCTAAAACTAAAGATCTTGCTTCTTCCATTACAGCGACAAAATCTTTACTACGATGCGAAATTTCTAAAAGAGATAAACCAGAGTCATTAAAATTTAAAATGGCTTGAGCTGATTTTTCAAAAACTTCTTGTGGTAAAATACATGGTCCTGGGCTGTAGTTGTGTTTTTTCATGGTGTAGTTACTGTTTGTTTTTATTTGTATCGATTAACTATCAAAAGAAATTACCAATTTTATCCTTTTTTGGACTTTTTGAAATAGGGAAATTTCAAGTTATAGTTAAAGGCTGATTTTTTAAAAATGCAAATTTCGGAAATACGGTACGAATAATCATTAAATTATTCATAATAATATAAAAAGATTGAATTATATTGTTAATAGAAAAGAAACGGTGTCAACGTTATCTGCATAATCCCATAAATTTGGTTTTTGTGTAGTTCCAAATTCGATACTGTTTTTTACAAGATTATTGCTTACAATACACTGAATCTGCTCACTTTCATTATCCAAACGGTTTTGTAAATCTTCTAGGCTTTCATAATATTCATAAAAAACACTAGAGATAGGGGAGCCATAACTCGAATCTTCTTTAATAGTCAAAAATCCATTATCTAATAATTTGAAATTACTCATCAGGAAAACGGCTTTGTTGTAATCATAATTATTAGCATATTTTTCATAATGAATAACATCTTGGTATTCAAAAATAGCTTCAAAAAAAGGTTCAAATGAATATCCTTTTGGAACAAAAAGTTTAGAAACATTTCGGCATCCTAATCCGAAATATCTAAAAATATCTTCACCTAATGCAAGTAGTTGTTCTTTGGTTTCCTTGCCATTCAATACCGCGACTGAATTTCTGTTTTTTCTAATGATTGATGGCTTGTTTTTAAAATAGTATTCAAAATAACGAGCAGTATTGTTACTCCCAGTCGCAATAACCGCGTCAAAATTTTCTAGTTTTCCTTCAACAAATGTGAAATTGCTCTTGAAATTTGGGTCAAAAGTTGTTAGATAATTTGCTAGAAAAGGGAGTAACTTTTGGTCATTAGAAGAAGTTTTAATCAAAGCATTATGTCCTGAAAGGATAACAGATAAGAAATCGTGAAAGCCAACAAGTGGAATGTTTCCTGCTAGTATCAATGCTACGTTTTTATGTTTTATAGTACTGAAGTCATAGGTAGAAAGCCATTTAGTTAAATTATCCTCCGTTAATGCCTCTGCCCATGATGCAATTGCAAAACGCACTTGCTCTGGAGTATACCAACCATTATGAGATTGTGAAAGTTGAATTAAATCGATGAATTTTTCAAAAAACAAATCATTACCAAATACAGTTTCATTCTTAATACAATTTTTATCTTTAAATTGATTTAAGAATTCTCCTAGTTTAACAAATGCACTTTTTTTTGTATCTAATGTCATAATGTTTGTTTATGAAAAGTTTTGATTGTAATTTTGCACAAAAATAAGCTTTTTATAAGCTTTAGACAAAAGTTGTTTGAGTATTCGTATTTCGAATTATCATACTTTTGATTTTGAACTTTCAATTTTAAAAACTAGACAAAAAATGGCAATTATAATAACCGACGAATGCATCAATTGTGGGGCTTGTGAACCAGAATGCCCAAACACTGCTATATATGAAGGAGCAGATGATTGGAGATATAAAGATGGAACAAAACTAAAAGGGAAAGTAATTTTGCCAGATGGTAGCGAAGTTGATTCAGATGAGGCACAAACGCCAATCTCTGACGAAATCTATTACATTGTTCCAGGAAAATGTACCGAATGTAAAGGATTCCACGATGAGCCTCAATGTGCAGCTGTATGTCCAGTTGATTGTTGTATTCCTGACGATAATCATGTTGAGTCTGAAGAGACTTTATTGAATAGACAGTCTTTTTTACACAACGAATAATAGTTTATATCACTATATTTACTAAACCTGTGTTTTTATGCACAGGTTTTTTTTATATAATAAACTTACTTTTTTAATTCTTTTTATTCTATAAAATTGATGTTGTAATTGTTTTTTTTTATATTTTTAAAAGCTTTTTCATGAATTAGTTATTTATATTTAATGAATATGAAAAAAATACTTGTTTTGTTTCAGTTTATTTTATGTTTTACTGTTTTTTCGCAAACCAATGAAAAAAAAGTAATACTGTTGGACGTAGATACGAATCAACCTGTTGATGGTGCGGTAGTTTTAGTTTTAAAAACAAAACAAGTTTTAATGACTAATACCGAAGGTACTGTTGTGTTTGAACTTAAAGGTGGATCAAATTTAAAAGTTACACATTCCTCTTATTTACCTATTATAATAAAGTGGGCTTCTTTAAATCAAGAAGAAAATATTTTTTATCTAAAGAGTAAGCTTAATACACTGGATGATATTGTAATAACTAGCAAAAATCCACATGAAATCGTTAAAGATTTGGTTGAAAATTCAACTAAAACTCTTAATGTGCCGGCTAGGTTAAAAGTATATTCTAGAGAGTTTTTTAAATTAAATGGAGATTACACCTATTTTAATGATGGACTCATTAATTTTCAATTATATAAAGAACAAAAAAAGGTGAAATCAATTTTATTATTAGAACAAAATCGTTCTTTCGGTTTGGTTGATGATTTGGTTTTTTCGGATCTCTTGGGATATAATTTAAATTCTATGATGGAGAAGTATTATGTTTTCTCAGTTTTGAGACCATTATTGGATGAGAAAATAAGAAAAAAATATACTTTTGTTGTAAAGGTAAATGCTTTAAATGAAGGATATAATGATATAATAGCTACTCCAATACCTGTTGATAAAACAACAGATTTGTTAGATGATTTTAAAATTGTTTATGATGTTAAAAGAAAATTAATAATAGAGATAACAGCAGTGATTTCTCCTGAAGCTTTGGTTGCTGTTGATGAAAAAACAGCAAAAGGGGCTAAAAATATAATTAGATCTAAGTTTAAAACAAATTACAGATTAGATCTTGGTAATTATTATTTAGTTAGTTCCAATGAGGAAATCAATTATAGCGTTAATGTTGGTAATGAAATAAAAAATATTGAGATATTGAATAATCTAATAACGACTAATTTTAATATCCAAAATTTCACCTATAATGATAGCCAGGTTTTTAAAGATAAGACACTCTTTAATGCAAAAAATTCTATTTTGACTGATTATTGGAATTTTTCTGGATTAACTCCTACAGCTAAAGAGTTGGAGATTATCAATAAAATCAGCAATTAAATTAGAATGCTTTCTTTTGAGCCATAATTACATAAGTATCATAGGCATAAGTTTTTTTGTCAATAACTTTAAGAATTTCAAAATTATTTAGATATAAAAAAAGCTGTATTTCGTTTAGTGTAAATACTCTAACAGTAGAAAAATCCTCAGAAAGAATCTCTTTTTCATTGTCTGTTGTTTGGTAGTATTTAGCATTCCAATTTAACGTGAAGTTTTCAAATGGAGTAGTCTCCCATTGACTTTCTCTTAAATAGTTTATTCCTTCATAAGAGGCTTTATGTATGATTGTTTCATTCTCCTTAATAAAAGGGATAAAACGATTGGCATCAATAATGTCAAAAATGATAATACCGTTTGGATTTAAATTTTTATAAACTGATTCAAAGGTGTCCATTACATCTTCATTGTTGATTAAATAGCTTGTAGATCGACCGGTGATAATGATTGCATCTACTGTGTTCTCTAATTTAAAATTACGCATGTCTTCATGTATGAAAGTGCAATCTTTGTTTCTTTCCTGAGCAATTGCAATCATACTCAGACTTGAATCAAGACCTTTGTAATTTTGATTGTTTTCTTGAAACCGCTTGGCAAGATTTCCTGTTCCACTTCCAATTTCAAGAATTGAATTACACTTTCTTTCTTGTATTAATCCATTGAAAAACTCATATTCCTCATCATAATCGATGAAAGTTTGGTACATGGCATCGAAAATGCTAGCCATTTTTCCAGAAAATAAATTTGCCATGATAGTAGATACTAAAGTGTAAATAAATTTAAAAAAAATAAAGGACTTTCGTGAGAGAGTCCTTTATTTTTAACTTGTTTTTTAGAATGTAAAACCTAATCGAGTATAATAGTACGCTCCGTTGAATCCCATTTGAACAGCATCCCAGTATCCACCAGCTTCGGTGTTGCCGCTTTCGTCTTGTTTGTCTGGGTAAATATTAAATAAGTTATTTGCACCAATACTTAATTTAAGACTTTTTGTTAAATGATATCCTAAAGTTAAATCTGTAGAGACTTTTGCAGAATATACATCATCTAAATCATCATAACCTACCAAGACTACTTCGCTAAAACGTGTAAAAGCTAAACCTGCATCAAATTTATTTAGGCTATAATTAAGGTTAAGACTAAATTTATTTTTTGGAGCTGAAGCTAAAACAAATGCGGCTTCACGTCTTCCGAAAAAAGTTTCTTGATCTAGATTACCATTATGTATTTGTTCAATTTTCATATTATTGATATTTCCAATTAAGCTAGCGCCATAAGTAGCGTTTTCGAATCTTTTCTTCCATGTAAGTACTATGTCTAATCCTAAGGTTTTTGTGTCAATTGCATTGGCGAAGAATTGCACTTTATCTACTCCTAAACTTGCTGCGGTTGCATCTTCGAAATAACTTGTAAGTACGATTCTGTTCTCAATATTTATAGAATATCCATCAATTGTTGCAGAAAAATTTCCATAAGTAGCAGTAAATCCTAATGAAGAGTTTAATGATGTTTCTTCTTTTAATTGTTGAATTCCGTACTTTTTTGTCACAGGACTATCGTTTGCAGAAAGTAAAATTTCCTCAGCTCCATCTGCATTGATATTGGTGAAATGTAAGCTGTAATATTTTTGTGCCAATGAGGGTGCTCTGAAACCAGTACTTACAGAACCTCTTAAGTTAATATGATTTCCCAATTTTAATCTACTGGCTACTTTCCAGTTTAACGTACTTCCAAAATCGCTATAATTTTCAAAACGTACAGCACCACTTACTAAGAAATTTTCAGTTACATCAAATTCAGAATCTGCGTATAATGAGGTATTGGTTCTGGTTTTGTTTACAGCATTGTCTGGGCTATAACCAGGGAAACCTTGAGAACTTCCAGGTCTAGGCCTTTTATTACCAAAATAATCTAACACATAATTGCCATTTTCATCTTTTAGGTATACAATATCTGATGCTGGAGTATTTTTATTTACTGGAATTCCGTTTATATCATAAGTTGAATAAGAACCGACTTCTCCTGAGAAAATTTCGAAATTCTCGGTTCTATACTCTGCACCAAAAGCAAGATTCATACCTTTCAAAACGGTATCATAGTTTTTTGAAATATCAAAATTCATAGTGTTTTGGCTTAAACTATGTCCGCCAGCGTCAAATTCACTAGGTGAAAATTGTTCTAGTGAAGGGTTAATTGTTCCTTTAATATAATAATGAAAGTAATTTTTTCCATACGTATTGCTAATATCTACTTTCCATCCACTATCAGTTTTTGTTCTAAGACCTGCTGAAATTGAATTATCGATTACATCTGAAGTTATTCTTGGAGTATAACCGCCTGGATAAACAGATTCTACCACATTGGCTGCAGGAACTTGTGGTTCACTAGGGTCATCTCCATCAGTTTCCGTACTATTTCTAGTAAAAGCATAAGCATCAGTTTTTCTAAAATCTCGACCTCCAAAAGCATAAAATTCGGTTTTGTCAGACACAGGGACTACCATGTTTCCGAAAAAGTTAAATCCTTCCAAAGAAGCATCACCAAATCCTTTTCTGAAATCGTAGCCTGGACGCAAACTTTTATTTTTGTTAATATATTCTCCTGTAAAATTAGCGTATCCACCTTTATCACCAATCGCAACACCATAATTAGAAGTTACAGTTAATGAGCCACCATCTAATGATTGATTCTTTCCGTAAGAATTCCCATTTCCGTTTTGGTCTAATCTAAAATCTTTAGTATTTGCAGTTCCAGGAAGAAAATCTCCTTTAGCATTAGTGTTTGATGCTCCGTAGGTTACTGCTCCAGTCAATTGATCAACATCGTCTTTCATCACAATATTAATCACTCCTGCAATGGCATCCGAACCATATTGTGCGGCAGCACCATCTCTAAGAATTTCAATTCTTTTTATAGAACTTGATGGAATAGCATTTAAATCTGTTCCTGTGTTTCCTCTTCCTTTTGTTCCGTAAAGAGTAACAAGTGAGGATTGATGTCTCCTTTTACCATTAATCAAAACAAGAGTTTGATCTGGACCTAAACCTCTTAATGTTGCTGGTGTGATATGATCGGCACCATCAGATCCTGATTGTTTGCTGGCATTGAATGAAGGAGCTGCATATTGTAGTATTTCGTTAATTTCTATTTTACCACTTTGAGTCGTAACGTCTTTAATGTTGATAATGTCAATAGGAACTGCTGAATTTACTACGGTTCTTTTGGAGTTTCTTGAGCCTACAATTTGAACTTCTTTTAGTTCTTGTTCTCCTTCTTCTGATAAATCTACATCGATTATTGCTACATCGGCTAGTTTTGTAACATTTTTGTAACCAATATAACTAAAAATCAAAGTTGCACCCTCATTTACAGTTAGTTTGTAACTACCGTCCATTTCTGTAGAAACACCATTTTTTGTTCCTTTTTCAAGAACATTAGCCCCTGGAAGAGGATTGCCTGTTTTGTCTTTTACGACTCCCGATACTTCTTTTTGCGCCAACATAAATGTGACGTTTAGCAAAAAGAATAATAGCATGATTTTTTTCATAATTGGTTGGATTGTTTGGTTATTGGTTGATTACGGTTTAAATGTAGTTATATTTTAACAAAAACAATGAATAATGTTAAAAAAAATATAAGAAAGTGGATAAAAAGTATTAATGTTAAAAAATTGTTTTACAAGCATTTTTAAATCTTATATTTGCAAACTTTAAAAAGGAATTACTAAAAAACGAGTAACAGTTAAAGTTATTTGTAAACAGACATATTATGAAAGCAGGAATTGTAGGATTACCAAATGTTGGAAAATCAACATTATTCAATTGTTTATCGAATGCAAAAGCGCAAAGTGCTAACTTTCCGTTTTGTACTATCGAACCTAATATTGGAGTTGTAAACGTTCCGGATCCAAGAATTAATAAATTGGAAGAACTGGTAAAACCGGAGCGCGTTCAAATGGCAACTGTAGATATCGTGGATATCGCAGGTTTGGTAAAAGGAGCAAGCAAAGGAGAGGGTTTAGGAAATCAATTTCTTGGAAACATTAGAGAATGTAATGCTATTATTCACGTATTACGTTGTTTTGATAATGATAATATTGTTCACGTTGATGGAAATGTAAACCCAATTCGTGACAAAGAAACGATTGATATTGAGTTGCAATTAAAAGACTTAGAAAATGTTGAAAAACGTTTGGAAAAAGTAAACCGTGCAGCCAAAACTGGAAATAAAGAAGCGCAGACTGAAAAAGCACTTTTAGACCGAATCAGAGAGAGTTTATTGCAAGCAAAATCTGCAAGAACAATTATTCCTCAAGGTAATGACGAAGAAGTTTTAATGGAGTCATTTCAATTAATTACAGCAAAACCAGTATTGTATGTTTGTAATGTTGACGAAAGTTCTGCTGTAAATGGAAATAAATACGTTGACCAAGTTCGTGAACTGGTTAAAGATGAAGATGCTGAGGTAATTATTCTTTCAGTAGGAGCTGAGGCTGATATCACCGAATTAGAAAGCTACGAAGAGCGTCAGGTTTTCCTAGAAGATATGGGATTAACAGAGCCAGGAGCATCTGTTTTAATTCGTGCTGCTTACAAATTATTGAAGCAACAAACGTATTTCACAGCAGGTGTAAAAGAAGTTCGTGCTTGGACAATTAATATTGGTTCTACAGCGCCACAAGCAGCAGGAGTTATCCACACCGATTTCGAAAAAGGATTTATCCGTGCCGAAGTAATTGCTTATGAAGATTACGTTCAATACGGTTCAGAAGCAAAATGTAAAGAAGCTGGAAAATTTAAAGTCGAAGGAAAAGAATATATTGTAAAAGATGGTGATGTAATGCATTTCCGTTTCAACGTATAGTCATTGCGAGGAACGAAGCAATCTCACTTTTTTATAAGAGATAAATAAAGAGAATAAAAAAACCGCAAAAGTAATTTTGCGGTTTTTTTGTATCTAGTCTGGCTTCATCATTAAAATTAATATTTTTACTTGCGAACAAGGAATCTGTAAATTGTTTTAGAAGTGAAGGTTTTACCCGGTCGCAAAATAGTATTTGGAAAAGCTGGTGTGTTGATTGAATTTGGATAATGTTGAGTTTCAAGACAGAACGCCCCATTTTTAGTGTTAGGAACTCCGTTTCGTCCCTTGAGTTTTTCGCTTAACCAATTTCCAGTATAAAATACAACACCAGGTTCTGTAGTGTAAACTTCTAATTCTCTTCCGCTTAAGGGCTCGAAAGCTTTTGCGGCCAAAACCAATTTGTCAGATTGGTTTCGCAATGCAAACGTAACATCGTAACCGTTGGTATATTGTTGTACTTTGTCTATATCCTTTCCTATAGGTTTAGATGAAGAAAAATCAAAAGGTGTTGCTTTTACATCTATGATTTTTCCAGTTATAGTACTACCGTCTCCGTATTCAAGATATTTATCGGCATAAACAGTTAATTCTGTATCAAGTATTTTTGTGTTTTTTCCACCCGAAAGATTAAAATAAGAGTGGTTGGTAAGTACAAGCGGTGTTGCTTTGTTGGTAGTTGCTTTATAATCGATAACTAAATCGTTACTGTTTGTGAGAGTAAAAGTTATCGTAACTAATAAATTCCCTGGAAAACCTTCTTCTCCATCTTTGCTTAAATAAGTCATTTCAATGGCAACTTCATTTTTTCGGGATATTTTTTTGCTACTCCAAATACGTTTGTCAAAACCCTTTGCGCCTCCATGTATATCAGAAGTGAGGGTATATTCTTTTCCGTCAATTGTAAATTTTTTGTTTGAAATCCGATTAGCAACACGCCCAACAGTAGATCCTAACAACTGGTTTTGCGAACCCGCATAATCCGAAAGTGAATCGAATCCAAGTACCACACTATTCATTTCGCCAAACTTATCAGGCGTTACTATATTAGTAATTGCAGCTCCATAAGTAATTAACTGAACCTTCATTCCTGTTTTATTTTGCAGAGTATATTGCAAAACATCATGTCCTTCAACCTGTCCAATAGTTTCTGTTGTAATAAATGATTTTCCTGCCGAATTCAGGTTTTGAGAAAATGCATCTTCAACTAATAAAAAGGATAGGGAGAAAGATAATAAGTAAGCGGTAAATTTCAATTTATTCATAAATGTGTTTTTTGTAATTCTATGCTAATTATTGATTGTTATAAATAAATTATTTAGAAGTTCCTAAATCATAATGATCTTCCAGATAAGCAAATCGTGCCAATATTTCAAGCATTCCTCCATGTTCTACTAAATTATGTGCACCATCTTTTGATGTAAATAATCCCTTTTCATTTTTGTCTTCTTTCAAGGCTTTATCTAAGCATTTTTTAAATCCCAAAATGTATTTCAAATCCTTATTATATTTTAAAAGGTGTTGATATCCTCTCAACAAAACACCATTAAACCAATAACCATCTCTAAATTTTTCGCCTCCATAAAAATAGGCCAAAGAACTATCTGCTATTTTATTAGCTCTTTCAAGATACTTTTTATCTCCTGTTATTTCATATAAATAAACATTCGATTGAAGCATTGTACCTGAGTTGTATGAAAATATCGCTTTCCCTATACTTTTATCTTTAATTTTAATATTATCGTAAAACAATCCTGTTGGTGTTTGCAGTTTATCATTTGTCCAATTGTATATATTTAGTGCATTATCAAGATAAACTTGTTTTTTGGTAGCTTTATACATCTTAAGTGCAACAAGTACACCAGGTCCATTTGAGCAAGTATTTTTGGTTTCAAAATCATTTTCTCGCCAGTAAAGTCCACCTCCAAGTGTTGTGTCTGAAGCTGTCATCATAAAGTCGTACATTGATTTTCCTAAATCAAAATAGGTTTTCTTTCCTGTTCGCTCATAAATATCCAAACCTGTAATTCCTATCCATTGATTGTCATCGTAATAACGTTGTCCTTTACTCAGTTTTACAATGTATTCACCATATCCCGGTTTAGGAGGAGCTGGATCGTAATAATGCTGCATGTTTTTATAAATGTCAGCAACTAAATTTGCATTTTTATCTATTTTTTCAATTTCATTCGTAGCTTCAAACATGGCACAAAGCGCCCATAGCCAGCTATATTCTCGCTTATGCCCAAATTTTGTTTCTCTTTTTGTTGGATCTAATTCTACAAAATAATATCCCGAAACTTTATCATGGAAATTATTTTCAATAGCTGAATGCAGGTTCTGCATCTCAGTTCTGTAGTGGTCGCTTTTGAAATTTTTGTTTTTTTTCACTAATGTGAAACTTGAAAATAGCACTACTAGTAGAATAAGTACTAAACTCTTTTTTCTTCTGTTCATAATATGAGTTAAATGGTTTTAATAAATTATTTATCATGTAGTATTATCACTGATAAATACTAATATTTTTTAATTATTATACTTTATTACTAAATCGTTTTAGTATAAAAGATTTCCAAACTTACTACTAACTATTTAAATGAACAATAATTTTTAGGTAAAAATTCAGCGTTCTAAGAAAATATTTTCCACTTTCATTTGGTTTAAAATTAAATTTAAAAAAACTTAGTGAAGAACGATATTATCATAGAGTAATAAAATAAGGGAATGAAATTGCAAATTCAATTTTATAACTTATTTTTATAAAAAACTATTTACTATGAAAATTATCGCCTTTGGAGGAAGTCCAAGTAAAAAATCTATCAATAAAAAATTAGCAACTTACGCTAGTGGTTTGTTCGAAAACGCTCAAGTTGAGGTTTTGGATTTAAACGATTACGAAATGCCATTATTCAGTGTTGATAAAGAAGCTACAATTGGTCAACATTCTTTAGCGAAAGCCTTTTTAGATAAAATTGCTTCAGCCGATTTATTAGTAGTTTCTCTTGCGGAAAATAACGGAAATTATAGTGCTGCTTTCAAAAATACTGTAGATTGGTGCTCTCGAATAAACCCAAAAATATTTCAAGAAAAAACAATGCTCTTAATGGCTACTTCGCCAGGAGCCAGAGGTGGTGCTAGCGTTTTAGAAATTGCTAAAAATAATTTCCCTCGTTTTAATGCCGATATAAAAGCTGTTTTTTCATTGCCAAGTTTCAATGAGAATTTTGATGTAGAAAAAGGTGAAATAAGCAATGTTGAATTACGAAATGAACTAGTAAAATTGATTGCAGATAATTTCTAAGAAAGTATGACTTCAGTTCAATTACATTCGATTTTAGACAATGATTTTTATAAGTTTACAATGCAGCATGCCGTAGTCAAACTTTTTCCAAATGTAAAAGTCAAATATGCATTTATCAATCGAGGGAAACATGTTTTCCCTCCCAATTTTGCGGTTTTATTGAAAGAAACTGTTGATACAATGGTTGATTTAAAATTGACTGCAAAAGAAAAACAATTTCTGGCTGATAATTGTCCATATTTAGACCTAACGTATTTGGATTTTTTACAAGGGTATCAATACAATCCAGCAGAAGTGAAAATTGAACAAGATGGGAGTGACTTGAAAGTTATTATTGAAGGCTATTGGTATCGAACTATTTTATGGGAAGTGCCGCTGATGGCTTTAATTTCAGAACTTTTCTATGCTTCGCAAAATTTAATTCGGATTGGAGATGATGAGATCAAACAAATTACCAAAGATAAAATAGAAAAGTACAATGCTTTGGGAGTTGTTATTTTAGAATTCGGAACTCGTCGTCGTCATTCATATAAAGTTCATCGTTTAGTAAATGAAACCTTGGATGTTTTTGGTTCAAACAGTTTTTTAGGAACAAGCAATGTACATTTGGCAATGTTACAAAATCGAAAACCATCAGGAACTCACGCTCATGAATGGTTTATGTTTCATGCTTCGCAATATGGATTTAAAGTTGCTAATGCGATTAGCCTTGAAAATTGGACTAAAGTTTATGTGGGGGACCTCGGAATTGCATTGACTGACACTTATACTACGGATGTGTTTTTTGAACAATTTAATAAAAAATATTCCAAACTTTTTGATGGTGTTCGTCATGATAGCGGCGATCCTATCGAATTTGCTAAAAAAACAATTGCTCATTATGAACAAATGGGAATCGATCCTAAGTCGAAAATCATTGTTTTTTCAGATTCTTTAAATTTTGATAAAGTCAAAGTGATTGCCGATTTCTGTAGAGATAAAATAAAAATGTCTTTCGGAATCGGAACTAATTTCAGTAATGATGTAGGTTTGCCTGCTATGAATATGGTAATTAAACTTACAGATGCCAAACCTGAAAATAGTCATTGGGAAGGAGTTGTAAAATTATCTGACGAAAAAAATAAACATACCGGAACACCAAAAATGATTGCTTTAGCGAAACAAGTTTTAGGAATTGAGGTGTAATTTTTTTTAGGAACATTTTTTTTAAACTTTTTGGTAAAATTTATCGCTAACTTTAAAAAATTGACTTTCATTTTTTGTCGATATATAGTACATTAGCAAAAAATCGATAAACACCAAAAATGTCCGAACAAAATCAATACACCGAAGATAATATTCGTTCACTCGACTGGAAAGAGCATATTCGTATGCGTCCCGGAATGTACATTGGTAAATTAGGTGATGGTTCTTCGCCAGACGATGGTATTTATATTTTGGTCAAAGAGGTTCTGGATAACTGTATCGATGAATTTGCGATGGGAGCCGGTAAAACCATAGAAGTAACGATTAAAGATAAATCAGTTACAGTTCGGGATTACGGACGTGGAATTCCACTAGGTAAAGTTGTCGATGTAGTTTCGAAAATGAATACGGGTGGTAAATATGATTCTAAAGCTTTCCAGAAATCGGTTGGTTTAAATGGTGTTGGAACAAAAGCGGTTAATGCTTTGTCTGATTATTTTCGTGTTGAATCTGTACGTGACGAAAAACAAAAAGCAGCAGAATTTTCAGCAGGGAATTTAGTTTTAGAAGAAGATATAATTGAAACTACTAAGCGTAAAGGAACAAAAGTTACTTTTACACCTGATGAAACCATTTTTAAGAACTACAAATTTCGTTTAGAATATGTTATTAAAATGGTCAAAAACTATTGTTATCTTAACAATGGGTTGACTATAATTTTTAATGGCGAAAAATATTATTCCGAAAACGGTCTTAAAGATTTATTAGAAGCGACTATTAATGTAGAGGATTTAGAATACCCAATTATTCATTTAAAAGAAGGTGATATTGAGATTGCTTTAACACATAGTAAATCACAGTATAGCGAAGAATACCATTCATTTGTAAATGGTCAAAATACTACTCAAGGAGGAACACACTTAGCAGCTTATAGAGAAGCGATTGTAAAAACGATTAGAGAGTTTTATAATAAAAGTTTTGAAGCTTCAGATGTTCGTAAATCAATCGTGAGTGCGGTAAGTATAAAGGTGATGGAGCCTGTCTTTGAGTCACAAACTAAAACCAAATTGGGTTCTACAGAGATTGGTTCGGATCCTGGAATGCCTTCGGTACGTACCTTTGTTAATGACTTTGTCAAAACAAAATTAGATAATTATCTGCATAAAAATCCAACGACTGCAGATGCTTTGTTACGAAAAATTCTTCAAGCCGAACGTGAACGTAAAGAGTTATCAGGAATCCGAAAATTAGCTACAGATCGTGCTAAAAAAGCGAATCTTCACAATAAGAAATTAAGAGATTGCCGTGCGCATCTTCCAGATACGAAAAACCCAAGAAGTTTAGAAAGTACTTTGTTTATTACCGAGGGAGATTCGGCTTCTGGTTCAATTACAAAATCACGTGATGTAAATACACAAGCCGTTTTTAGTTTACGTGGTAAGCCTTTGAATTCCTATGGAATGAGCAAAAAAATTGTGTATGAAAATGAGGAATTCAATTTGTTACAAGCCGCATTGGATATCGAAGACGGATTAGAAAAATTGCGTTATAATAATATCGTAATCGCAACCGATGCCGATGTCGATGGTATGCACATTCGTTTGTTGTTGATTACTTTCTTTTTGCAATTTTTTCCAGAATTAATCAAAGAAGGACATTTGTATATTTTGCAGACACCTCTTTTCAGGGTTCGAAATAAAAAAGAAACCATTTATTGTTATTCAGATGAAGAACGGAAAGATGCTATTGAAAAACTAAAACCAAAGCCAGAAATCACCCGATTTAAAGGTTTGGGAGAAATTTCTCCCGATGAGTTCAAGAATTTCATAGGAGAAACTATTCGTCTTGATCCTATTATGATGGACAAAAATACTTCTATAGAGCAGCTATTGTCCTTTTATATGGGGAAAAATACTCCAGACAGACAAGAGTTTATTATCAAGAATTTGAAGGTGGAGTTGGATACAATTGAAGAAATATAAATTAAAAATATGCCTAGTAGAAAAATATTAATCTATGCGTTGATAGCATTTATTCTAAGTTTTGGATTAACATTTGTTTTTATCAAAAACTATAAAAAGGGTAAAAATCAAGAAGCGATAGAAAAAGTTCAGGTTAAATAAATAATTTCGGAATCAAAATAAATGAAAGACGAAGAAGACGATAACATCATTTCAAACGAAGACGATTCACAAAACGACTCAAATGATTCAAGCGAATCTATTGATGAAGGTTTTGATGATTTAGCTGTTTCAGGAGGACACCATTTTTACGAAAATAATGAGGATGAAAATGATACCATTACCAAAGTTACAGGAATGTACAAAGATTGGTTTTTGGATTATGCTTCCTATGTAATTCTGGAGCGTGCGGTTCCAGCTATTGAGGATGGTTTTAAACCTGTACAGCGAAGAATCATGCACTCTTTGAAAGAGCTGGATGACGGTCGTTATAATAAAGTTGCTAATGTTGTTGGTCACACCATGCAGTATCACCCACACGGAGATGCGAGTATTGGAGATGCGATGGTGCAAATTGGTCAGAAAGAATTATTAATTGATTGCCAGGGAAACTGGGGAAATATACTAACAGGCGATGGTGCTGCAGCTTCTCGTTATATTGAAGCACGTTTGTCAAAATTTGCTTTGGAGGTTTTATATTCACCAAAAATTACTGACTGGGGAGTTTCGTATGATGGTCGTCGTGCTGAACCAAATAATCTTCCTGTAAAGTTTCCGTTGCTTTTAGCTCAAGGAGCTGAGGGAATTGCGGTAGGACTTTCGACTAAAGTATTGCCACACAATTTTAATGAATTAATTGATGCTTCGATTAAGATTTTAAAAGGAAAACCCTTTACACTCTACCCTGATTTTATGACTCAGGGTATTGCCGATGTTTCTAATTATAATGATGGTTTGCGTGGTGGTCGTGTTCGTGTTCGTGCCAAAATTGGTCAACTCGATAAGAATACCTTAGTCATTACTCAAATTCCATTTTCGACTAATACAACTACTTTGATTGATAGTATTTTGAAAGCCAATGATAAAGGCAAAATCAAAATCAAGAAAATTGAAGACAATACCGCTGCTGAGGTTGAAATATTAATTCATCTTTTTCCTGGGGTTTCTCCGGATAAAACTATTGATGCTTTGTTTGCTTTCACAGCTTGTGAAACTTCTGTAGCACCTTTAGGATGTGTTATTGAAGATAATAAACCATTGTTTATTGGAGTTTCTCATATGTTGAAAATTTCAACAGAAAGAACAGTCGATTTACTTCGCCAAGAATTGGAAATTCAATTAGAGGAATTAAAAAATAAATGGCATTTTTCTACTTTAGAAAAAATCTTCATTCGTGAAGAAATGTATATTGATTTCAAATTATACGGAGATAGAGAATCACTTTATGCCTATTTATATGACCGATTTACACCTTTTAAGAAATCATTCGTCAGAGAAATAAATGATGATGATTTGCAAAAATTAACGCAAATTCAAATGATTCGTATCACTCGTTTCGATTCTGATAAAGCCGATGATTTTATCTCAAAGTTAGAAGATGAAATGAAGGAAGTTGAGCATCATCTTGAATTTTTGACGGATTTTGCGATTGCATATTTTACGAAATTAAAAGAGAAATACGGAAAAGGAAGAGAACGCCAAACGGAGTTACGTATTTTTGATGATATTGAAGCTACAAAAGTAGTTTTAAGAAACACTAAATTGTATGTAAATAAAGAAGAAGGTTTCGTAGGAACCAGCTTGAAAAAAGATGAATATGTTGCTGATTGTTCGGATATTGATGATATAATTGTTTTTCTAAGAGATGGGAAAATGATGATTACCAAAGTAGACGCTAAAACGTTTGTAGGTAAGGATATTATTCATATTGCCATTTTTGACAAAAGTGATAAGCGTACCATTTATAATATGATTTACCGTGATGGAAAATCAGGGCCATCGTACATTAAGCGTTTTAATGTTTCTGGGGTTACTCGTGATAAATTATATGATTTGACCAATGAAACGAAAGGTTCACAAACCTTGTATTTTTCTTGTAATCCAAATGGAGAAGCTGAGGTAATTACTATTTTATTGCGTCAAGTTGGAAGTATTAAAAAATTGAAATTTGATATTGATTTTGCTTCTTTAGCAATAAAAGGACGCGCTTCTAAAGGGAATTTGGTAACCAAATATCCTATCAAGAAAATTGAATTGAAAGAGAAAGGTATTTCTACGTTGTTGCCTAGAAAAGTATGGTTTGATGATACTGTTCAACGATTGAATGTAGATGCTAGGGGAGAATTGCTAGGAGAGTTTAGACCGAGTGATAAAATTCTAATCATTCAGCAATCGGGAAAATTGAAGGTTATTACGCCTGAATTGACTACCCATTTTGACGAAGATATGATTATCTTAGAAAAATGGATTCCTAAAAAGCCTATTTCGGCCATTTATTATGATGGTGAAAAAGAACGTTATTATATTAAACGTTTCTTGGTTGAAACAGAGAATAAAGAGGATTCTTTTATCACGGAACATCCAAATTCCAGATTGGAAATTGTAGCGACAGATTATCGCCCTGTAGCCGAATTGATTTTTACAAAAATCAAAGGAGTTCAGAAAGAAAATATGACTGTAGATATTGAGTCTTTTATTGCTGTAAAAGGATTTAAAGCGCTCGGTAATCAATTAACAACAGATAAGTTGAAACAGGTTAATTTACTGGAATCTTTGCCTTATGAAGAGCCTGAAATAGTTGTGGAAGAAATAGAAGTGCAAGTCCAAACGGATGATGATATTGATGTTCAATTGGATGACGATGGACAGGCTACTTTGTTTTAGATGTAAAAAAAAAACAGTTTAGAAATTTCTAAACTGTTTTTTTTTTACATCTAAATTGAGATTGTAATTTTCGATGATTTATTAAAAAACCAAATGTTTCTCTTTAGCCCCGATAGAAGTGAAAATCCTTTTTATTTTTTCTTTAAAAATAAAAAGATTGCAACGAATAGCGGGTAGTATGTTCCTTAGAATGCTAAATGTTTCTGCTCCTAAAAATACTAAACGTACTGATTATTAGTATTTACTTAGTGATGCCTTATGAATACAATCTTCTATTTTTTCGACCATGTTAGTGCTTCCGCAGAAGAAAGCAGTTCGCTCATGCAATGAAGTTGGTGTTATTTCTAGAACTCGATTTACACCATCGGAGGCTTTTCCTCCGGCTTGTTCAATGATAAATGCCATTGGATTGCATTCGTATAAAAGTCGAAGTTTTCCTTTGATAGCTTTGGAACTTGTTGGGTATAAATAAACGCCACCTTTAATCATATTTCGGTGAATATCGGAAGCTAAACTGCCAATATATCTGGAAGAGTAGGGGCGGTCATCTTCTTCTTGTTGGCAATATTTTATATAGTCTTTTACGCCTTGCGGGAAATGAATATAGTTTCCTTCGTTTACAGAATATATAGAACCATCTTCGGGACATTTCATTTTTGGATGAGACAGGTAAAAGGTCCCAATTGCAGGATTCAATGTAAAGCCATTTACGCCTTGTCCAGTAGTATAAACCAACATAGTTGAGGTTCCGTAAATTACATAACCTGCGGCAACTTGCGCTGTGCCAGGTTGCAAAAAGTCTTCTGATTTAACAGGAGTTCCTACTGGAGTTATTCTTCGGTAGACCGAAAAAATAGTTCCAACAGAAACGTTTACATCTATATTTGAAGAACCGTCCAAAGGGTCCATTAAAATGACATATTTGTTGTTATGACTATTATCACTTCCTTGAACGGTTATAAATTCATCATTCTCTTCGGAAGCGATGCCACAAACAATTTCTCTGTTTATAAGCGTTTGGATAAAAACTTCATTGGCATAAACATCTAGCTTTTGTTGGTCTTCACCTTGTATGTTTTTTTCGCCTACACCTCCAATGATATCAACTAGTCCAGCTTTGTTTACTTTATGACTAATTACTTTTGCCGCCAATTTTATAGAATTAAAAATTCGAGACAATTCACCCGATGAATATTGGAAGTCTTTTTGGTTTTCAATTATAAATTCCCCTAATGTTTTATTTCTCTCTTCCATAATCAATAGCTATTTTGAATTATGTTATTTTTTTAAGTATTGAACTAAATCTAATTTTGTTTTTTTTAATTCTTCTGCAGCAATTTTTGCTACGGCAGTAGCTCCTTCTAAAGAAAGATGAGTGTCATCGTCATGTTTTTCGTTTTTATAATACGGGATTACACCAGCTTCGAAGTGTAAATGAATTTTTTTTGATTTTTCTGGACCATATGATTGTTCTAAGAGTTCTGTGTAATATTCCATATCAATAAAAGGAACATTGTATTCTTGCGCTACTAAACGAGTTTCTAAAGTATAATCTCCATGAGTTGGAATTAGTACTCCATTTTCATTAAAATTTCTTCTGGCTATTGAAGAAAAAAGGATTGGTGTCGCTCCTTTTTCTCTGGTTTCTGTTACGAATCGAATCAAATTATGGCGATAGGCTGTGTGTGGGTTTGTGTAACGCAAAGAGTCTTTATCTTTTGCATCATTATGTCCAAATTGTATAAAAACATAATCACCTTTTTTTAGCACTTTGTAAACAGCGTCCCAAAGTTTTTCATTGATAAAACTTTTTGTACTTCGCCCATTTACAGCTCTATTATCAAACGTGATATTATTATCGGTAAGGAACATTGGAAACAGTTGTCCCCAACCTCGTTCTGGGTTTTCTTCTGGTTTTACTTTATTAGCCATGGTCGAATCGCCAATGCCATAGATAGTTGGTTTTTGCGCCAAGCAATTGATAGAGATTAACATTAAAAATAAGGGAATCCATTTCATATTATTCTTCTTTAGTTTTTGATAAATTTATTTTGCAGATGTTGGTGTTGTTGCTTTTTGGCCAATTACAACTTCATTTATAGTCACATTTTCTGAATTGGTAGTTGTCATACCGTTTTTTGCAGATTGTATGTTGATGTTGTCTAGTTTGATGTTTGAAACCTTTTTATCTGGAAATCCTTCGATTACAATTCCAGTATTTGTTGCTTCAACACAGCTAATATTTGAAAATGAAACATCAGAAACTTTAGAAGGAAATAATCCGCTGCCTTCTCCATGATAATTAGCGGTGATATAAAGACAGTCTTCTACTTTTCCAAACGCTATGTTGTTGAAAAAAATGTCTTTGACGTAACCTCCGCGGTCAGAATTGGTTTTTATAAACACGCCTCTTTTTAAATCACCTCTAAATTTGCTGTTTTCAACATATACATTTCGAACTCCAGCTGACATTTCACTTCCAATTACAATGGCGTGTAAACCTTTAAATTCACAATTTCTAATCACGATATTTTCAGAAGGAGTGTTGGAATTGCTTCGCCCTTCATCATCTCTTCCTGCTTTTATGGCAACATTATCATCGGCATTATCAAAAAGAACATTTTCAATTAAAATATCACTGGAATATTCAGGGTCTATTCCGTCATTATTGTTGTTGTGTGCACTGTATTTTAATCCACAAATGGTAATGCTTTTACTTTTTAACAAATGCACACACCAAAAAGGAGAATCTTCAAGTTTAATATTTTCAAGCAGTATATTTTTTGAGTTGATAAACTGAATCAATTGTGGTCTCAAATAATGACCTTCACCAAAAACACGCTCTTTAATTGGTGTGTTTTTATGGTTCATTTCTCGGCTTAGTTGTTTGTCTTTTTCTTCAAGAGGTTTCCATTTTATCCAAGTGTTTTTGGCTTCTCCATCGATAATTCCGTTTCCTGTAATAGCAATATTTTTTACATCATTTCCATAAATAAGTGGGCTATAATTGTAAAGTATTGTTCCTTCCCAACTCGTTAATACAAGTGGATAATCTTTAGGATTGGAGCCAAATCTAATTTTAGCACCATCTTCTAAATGTAATTTTACATTGCTTACAAAATTAATCGGACCGTTTAAAGTGTAAACTCCTTTAGGAACAATAATAGTACCGCCATTATTTTTTTTGCAAAGCGCCATCGCTTTATCAAAAGCGGGTTTGCTATTACTTATAGAATCTCCTTTTGCACCTAGTTTTGTTACTTCGATTTTGTACGAAGGAATTATGGGTAGTTGAATGCGTTTGATTATTTCATCCACTTTATCAGAAGGGAAATCATTTTTTTGAGCCAAACAGGATAATGATATGAAGAAAAGTATAAGAAGTTTAAATTTCATGTTTCTCAGTTTTAATTATTTTTCAAATACCATTGTTTTGTTGAAGCTGTAGTATCTGAATCTAATATATTTTCGATTGTATATTTTTTAGCTTCAGAAGCTTTTAATTGATGTGACCAAGCGACTCTGTTTTTCGGTTGATAGCCTTCGCCAATGCAATTATATTCAGCGTAAAATGAACCAAGTTCAGCTTCTGGTTTTGACCAATTGTTCCAACCTTCTGGTAAAATATGTTTACCTATTTCACAATTGATATAAACCGTTTTTGCATAAGGTCTCCAAGGACGTCCGAGGTATGCTTTGGTTACATTTGCATCAGCTGTGAGTTTACAGTTCTTAAAAACATAACCATAAGCAGTGTCTTTTGGCGTAGATGCTGCTGTAGCAAATGAGTCACTTTTGCTATGAATTTCACAATTTTCGAAGAGTACAGTAGCGTCTCCAAATATGAAATCAGTTGTGCCTTCTATATAACAATCTTTAAAATAGTTTTTGGTTCCTTCACCCGAAGTGTAGAGTGTATCTTGATTTCCTAGAAAAGAACAATTAGTAAACATTACTCTGTTAGCGTTTACATTCAAAGCGACAGCTTGACCAACTGGACCCGAAGTATTTTGAATGGTTAGATTTTTGCAAAAGAAATCATTTCCTTCTACCAAAACAGTGTAGGTGTAAAAAGTACTATTTCGGCCAATACCTATTTTATTAAAATAATCATCATAGGTTATGATTGTCTTTTCTCGGCTTTCGCCAATGAAAGAAATTAAGGGATTCCAGGCATGAACTTTTACTTTTTCATAATAAGTTCCGTTTTTTATAAAAATGGTAATTCTTTTACTTGGGTATGATTTCGCTGCATCTATAGCCTCTTGAATAGTTTTAAAATCTCCATTTCCTTTTTGGTCAACTACAATATTGAATTCGTCTTTTAATATAATTTCATCCTTTTTTTGAGCTTGAATATGGGTAGTTAAAAATAAAAGAAGCGCTAGATAGATGATTTTCTTTAAACTTTTCATGTTAAAAGTGTATTATTTTGTTATTCTAAACCAGTCGATAGCTACATTGCCTGCATCATTAATAATACCTTGTCTTAGTGCTACAAAACCAATTTTGGCTCCAATCCATTTTCCTTCTTTTGCTGTGAAAGCTTCGCCAATAGGAGTGAAGTCTTTTCCGTTTTCGCTATAAAAGAAAGTGCAAATCCCTCCTGGTTTCACTTTGACTTGTAAATAAAGGTTTTGATTGCTAATAAGAATTGGAGTGCTTTCGGTTTCGATTCCTTTCTTATCACTATTTTTAGCGGTCTTTTGTGATAAGTATAATTTACCTGCTTCTTGTTTGAAACAGATATAACTATAATCCAATCCCATAACGACTAATCCCATTCTTTCACCATCAAATCGGGAATTGAATTTAATTTTTGCGGTAGCAGTAAATTCATTCGATGGCATTTTTTGTAATAATAAATTTGGGACTTCATAAAGTGTAGTTGCCTCTTTCGGAACAGGAATACAATTCAAACTATAATATCCCATACTTGTTGGAAAACCCCAAGTTATTTGTGGATTAGCATGCCATTGCCATTGTAGCCCTAGTTTAGGAAGGTTGAATTCATCACTATCATCTGGAGTTTCAATTGGAAATGATTTTTTGCCAACATTTGGTTTTTTATAACTCATTACTGGTTCTCCAATACCATTTTTATCATCATCAGAACCAATTATTGGCCAGTCGTTTTCCCATTTCATTGGTTGCAAATGAACGACTCTGCCGTAAACAAACTGATCTTGAAAATGAATAAACCAATCTTCTCCCGTTTGAGTTTGCACCCAAGCGCCTTGATGAGGTCCATTTATATTGGATTTTCCTTGTTCCATCACTTTTCTTTTTTCATAAGGGCCGAATACATTTTTAGACCTTAAAACCGTTTGCCAACCTGTAGCCACGCCACCTGCAGGAGCAAAAATGTAGTAATAACCATTTCGCTTGTAAAATTTAGGGCCTTCAATTGTGGATTCATCTGCATGTCCATCAATAATCATTACATCATCATTGTTTGCTGATGTTCCTTCGGAATTCATAGTGCAAATAGCTAACTGGCTTTTTATGCCAGCACGACTTCCCGCAAAAGCATACGCTAAATACGTTTTTCCATCTTCATCCCATAATGGCGTTGGATCTATAAGTCCTTTACCTTCTTTTACCATAATGGGGTCACTCCATGGACCTTCAGCTTTTTTAGCTTTTATTTGATAAATTCCATAATCAGGATCTGGATAATAAATATAAAATTCATTGTTATGAAAACGAATACAAGGAGCCCATACACCATTTCCGTGTTGAACTTTATTAAATACTTCTAAAGGCTTTTGTTTTAAAAGAGCATACCCGATTAAATTCCAGTTTATCAAATCTTTTGAATGAAGTATTGGCAAGCCAGGAATACAATTAAAAGAGGAAGCAGTCATGTAATAATCATCTCCAACACGAATAGCATCTGGATCGGAATAATCTGCGTACAAAATTGGATTTTTATACGTACCATCACCATTATCTGCTACCCAAACTTTGGAATATTGCTTTTCATTCTTCTCTTGTCCTATTGCTGTTTGAATAGCAATGCAAAATAAAAAAAGTGAAGTGATTTTTATAAAATTCATTTTAATTGGGGAATATGATTTTTTTATCTATTCAATTCTAAAGCGGCTAATATAAATGGACCAGTAGCTTTAGGATCGTTATCATTTTTTCTTTCATTTACATAATACTCATAAGAGCCATCTCTGTAAGGATTTCCTCCAAGTCCAGCAACAGCACATGCTTGAGTCAAAGTAATAGACCCGTCAGCATCTACTTTCATTAATTGTTTGGTCAAACCATCAAATGCTTTATTAGATAGTTTTTTATATTCGGCTGGTAAATATCCTTTGTTTGCTCCTTTTGCAAAAGCATAAGCAAACATTGAAGAACCTGAAGCTTCTAGATAGTTTCCTTTTTCTCCAGCTTTGTCAGTAACTTGGTACCACAAACCAGATTTTTTGTCTTGATATTTGGCTAAACTTGCCGAAACTTTATTCAAATAACCTACCAATTCTTTTTGTTTTGGATGGTCTTTAGGAAAATAATCTAAAGCATCAACCAAAGCCATTGCATACCATCCTAAAGCTCTAGACCAATAGTTTGGAGATGTTCCAGTCTCTTTGTTAGCCCAAGGCATTTGTTTGCTTTCGTCCCAACCGTGATATAATAATCCAGTTTTTGCATCAGTAGCGTGCATTTGAATTTGTTCAAATTGTTTAGCTACGTCATCTAAATTTTTACCGTTTTCAAAAGTGGCAGTATATTGAGCATAGAATGGTTCTCCCATGTACAAGCCGTCTAGCCACATTTGATTTGGATATATTTTTTTGTGCCAAAAACCACCACTTTGAGTTCTTGGTTGCCCATCAAGTTGTTTGCGTAACAACTGCATTGCTTTTAAATATTTTTCCTCTTTTGTAGTGGCATAAACATTAAAAAGCAGACGACCAGCAACAACCATATCAATGTTGTATTTGTCTAGCTCATAGGTTTTAATAGAACCGTCATTTTCTACAAAATTTTCTACATAACTTTTAATATAGGTTGTATATCTAGGATCAGGATTTTTTTTATATAATTCTTGGAAAGAATACAAAACTAAACCATGAACGTAGTCCCATTTTGGAGTTTTTACATCGTCAATCATATAGCTTTCAGGATGACGTTTCATTAATGTCAAAGCCATTTTATCAGACCATTTTAGATCCTTTGAAATTGTTATTTGATTCTGTGTAGCGGTGTTTTTTGCAGGTTCTTGTGCTGTAGTCTTACAACTAAGAAATGCAAATGAGATAAAAATCGTAACTGCTTTTAAAGTATTTATTTTTCCGTTAACCATGATAATTTATTTATATTTTATTCAATGTTATGGAATCAAAAGAAATAAATCTATTTGTTTCCTTTTTCAGTATTGATACTAATTAAATCAACGAGAGTTTAAGCTTTTTTTATTTATAGTAAAACTAAAGTTTACTTTTTTTGTTTAAAACAGCTAATTTTTCATCCAAGTACTTAATAAACTCTTCTTTGTTTTTTATTCCATGTTTTTCTTGTTCCCATGCTCCTAAAAGATAAAAAGAATTTATTTTTGTAGTAGGTTTAAAAACCAAAAGATAATCCAACTCAGTATCTTCTAATGATTCTACAGTATTCGTTTCATAAAAAATTGCCATACCTAAATTATCAGGAACTAATGATTGTTTACCATAAGTTGCCAGATAAGCCCATTTCTTATTATGACTTTCCTTTTTAAGGAACTCAGTATTTTTTTGTTTTACAATACCAGTACAAATTCCTTTAATTTCTTTTGAAGCTTGAATGGTATGTTGGGTGTAACGTTGGTCTGGAGTAATAGTTAATTTTGAAGTGAAATCAATTTTATCTGTAGCAGTTTTCCATCCATAATAGTTTACAGTAACAATAGATTCGTTTGTTTTATTTTCAACTTTTGCAATGGTAGAATCAACTTCGCGAAAATGCATTTTTTCATTATTTAAATATCGATTGATAGAACCAATTCCGATCCCTTTTCCAGAATTTAAAATATCAGAACCCCAATCTTGCATTTCATGATAAGAAGGACCACCATCTTGTCCCACTTGTGGTAAAATAATAGCTTCGGTTTTTTTTCCAAAAATGTCAATTGCATTTCTCCAATCTAAGTATAAACGGTAGGCTATTTTATTACTTTCCCAACCGGGACCTTCATAACGGATATCAAAAGAGTGATCAGTATGCTCTGGTGCTACTTTTAGTTTATCAACACTTTTGTAAGTGCCTCCAATGTATTTTCTGTTGTCCCATTTTCCGTCATTTTTCACTGAAATTTCGGCATGTGTTTTTGCATTTGATGGAATTATATTTTTGTTTTGAGCATTAGAAGCTAATCCTATTAGTAACAGTACTGTTATTTTATAAATCGTTTTCATTGTGTAAATTATCAGTAGTTATTATTTTGTTTTAAAAACTTTATTTAGAAATTGAGTTGTTGTATTTACTGTTTCATCAAACCAAGGATTTAAAAACCAAAAAGAATGTGGCGAGTTTTCAAAAGTTTTCACTTCATTATATATTTTATATTGGTTCAGTAATACTATCATATCATCTCTTCCTGCATGAAATCGTTTTTTGCAGCTATTAATGAATAGAGTAGGAGGAGTATTCTTATTGGTATGTGTTAAAGCCGATGCTTCTTTCCAAACTTCTGGTTTTTCCTCGTAATTTCCACCTAGCCATAACCCTGCCACTTTGCCCTCCTCAGATTCAGGATGCTTAAAAGCTAAGATGCCATCTATATCTACTATTGCCTGTACATTACTAGTAGTTTTAGTGTTTAAGTCTTTGTTTTCAAAATGGCTATCGTTATTTGTTGATCCTATTAAAGCTGCCATTTGTCCACCTGATGAGCAACCTAATATAGCAATTTTAGAAGTATCTACATTGAATTGTTTAGCGTTTATTTTGATAAACTGAATGGCTTTTTTAACATCACAAATAGCAGCTGGATATTTTGCTTCAGCTGATAATCTGTATTCTATAGTGAAACTCGAAAATCCTTTTGAAGCCATTTCTTGTGCAAACATTTCCATTTGTGATTTATTTCCAGATTTCCACCCTCCGCCGTGAAGGATTACTATGGCTGGATTTTTATGAATTGTATTAGTATAATAAGCATCAAAATGTAATGCTCTGTCTTTTATTTTCGAATATACTATTTCTTTTTTATCTAATATATTGGAGTATTTTTTTGACTGAACTAAACTAATGAAAGGATAGTTTTTTATTTCTTTATTGTATACACTTTTAGGGGTATATGAAGTGTCTATAGTAAAGTTCGTTTGTGCTTGAACAGCAATAGATGTTAAAAGTAATATTGTTAGTAATTTTCTCATTTTAACTATTGCAAGACTTCTATAATTTAAAATAGGAGTTTGATTGTTACCTCAAACTCCTATTTCTACTAACTTATAAATAATGAAACTAATTCAAATGATTAATAAGCAGGATTTTGAGGAAAATTTTTGTTTTGATTTAAATCAATTGCTAATTGAGGAATTGGTCTTAATATTTTAAGATTACCACCTACTCCGTTAAAAACATTTGCACTATGAATTTTAGGATTATATAAAACAGTTCTTTCAATCAACGTTCCTGTACGTTTTAAGTCAAACCAACGGTGGTATTCGCCTAATAACTCTCTTCCGCTTTCATCTAATATTGTATTAATATCAATTGAAGTCAGTACAGGAATTACTCCAGCAACACCTCCTCCAGCTCTTCTTCTTACCTCATTCAAACGCGCTAATGCTGTTGATGAATTACCAGATTTAAAATAAGCTTCTGCTGCAATTAAATAGGTTTCTCCTAGTCTAGATACAATAATGTCTCTTGTACTTACTAAGTTGTTTGTAGCTGTTCCAGTTGGTGTAGTTACTTCTGGATCATCAAATTTTTTAACAGGGATTCCAAAAAAGTCTTTCGTTGCATTAGGATCACTGCCTTGTGTGAATTCTGCAGAGTATTTACCCCAAGGGTGATATATAAAACCAGTTGCTGCAATTCTTGATGCGTTAGCAGTTTCCCATGCAGTTCTATCAGCTGGAGTAAACCATTTTGGTTCATAAAAGTGTTTTACTTTTAATGTTGCAGGAGCTTTACTTCTGTAATATGGGTAGTAAAGAATTGTTTTAGTTGTTCCATTTGCTTGCGTTTCTGGACCTTCAAGAATTTCTGTCATAAAAGTACCTTCCCATCTTGTATCTCCTTTTTCAAATAATCCTAAAGCATAGTTTGTAGCAATTAAATTCTTACTTCTTAAAGGAGTACCAAGTTCTGATCCACCTAAATAAGAACTGAAATAATAGAATTGACTGTTACCTAGTGTACTAGGGTTTGTACTTGTTGATGCTTTGTCATATTGTACAGAGAAAATTGTCTCAGCATTTAGATCATTAGTTGGTTTAAATAAATCCGTATAAGGTAGATTTAAAGCTTGCCCTGCAATTGCTTCATCGGCATAAGCTGCCGCTTTTGCAAAATCTGTAGCTTTTCCAAAAGTTTCATATCCTCTTGTTAGATATACTTTTGCTAATAAATCTTGAACGGCTCTTTTATTTACTTTTCCTGTAGTTGCATAAGGTGCTGTTCCTACGCTTTCAAGAGACTCTTCAAGGTCTTTAATGATGTGAGCGTATACTTCTTCAGCAGTATTTCTATCGAAAGCTAAAACTGCTGTAGTTATATTTTCGTCAACAATAGGTACTCCACCATAAGTTTGTACCAATAAAAAATACGCATTAGCTCTTAGGAATTTTGCTTCTCCTACTAAGACTGGAATATTAGCATTTTGTTCTGTAATTGTCGAATAATATATGGTTTTGTTTACCGACTGAATAGATTTGTAACAAGTTAAATACAATTGTTCAACTCCTTCAGAAGAGGGGATTAATTGTCCATATTGACTTAAACCAGCAGGTTCTGCTGTAGGTCCTTCAGAATACATGTCTGTACCGGCACAAAACAACCAAGGTGCTCCTCCATAAATATCTTTTAGAGTTGCATAATTTGAATTAACTAATAATTGAAATCCTGAAGCAGTTTTATAAGTAGCATCGGCAGGAACATTTGATAGACTTTCTTCTTCTATATAATCGTTGCAAGAACTAAATGTAGTGACTATTAATCCTAATAATATTATTATTTTTTTCATTTTTTAGTTTTATTAAAATTTAACACTTAACCCTAATTGTGTAGTAACAGATGCTGGACGATTAATTCCAAAAGCGGCACCTGCCCATTCTGGATCGTATCCGTCAAAATCAGTAAATACGAATGGATCTAATACATTTACATAAATTCTAAGATTACTCATTTTTAGTTTTTTTAGTAAATCAGGTCCGAATGAATACCCTAAAGATATATTTTTAATTTTTACATAATCAACTTCTCTGTAATAAGCCATTCCTGAACTCCAGAAAGGACCAGCACCAGCGGTAGTAGACGCAGGACCTGGACGCGGGTTTGCGTTTGAAGCATTTGCTTGTAAACCAGCACCATTTGTAGGAACAAAATAATCCATTGGAATTTTTTGAAAAGATCTACCACTAACATCAGCAAAATTTTGGTGAAAAGTACTCAATACAGTTTGTCCTTGGCTTGTTAGTATAGAAAAATTTAAATCAAATTGACCTACTTTTAATTTTGAGTAAATACTTCCTTGCCATTCTGGATTAGCATTACCAATTACTGTTCTGTCAGCTGCATTAAACTTGCCATCTCCATTTACATCTTTTATCTTTGCTTGCCCAGGATACATTCCATAAGTAGCAGCTTGAGTAGCTTCGCTTTCTTGCCAAACACCATCATACACATAGTTGTAGTTAGGTTTTAGTTCTGAACCAAGAATTAATGTATTTCCAATATCACTTACTTGGTCTTGGTTGTAAATTGATTCTAATTTGTTTACGTTTTTAGTAAAAGTAAAACTAGTTTCCCAATCAACTAAATTTGATTTTATATTTTTAGTTGTTAATCCAACCTCAATACCTTTGTTACTCACAGATCCTACATTGGAGAAGGTTTTATCCCAGCCCGTTTCGTATGGTAATTTTTGTTCGTAAATTAATTTATCAGACAAACGGTCATAAACATCTACACTACCAGTAATTTTATTTCCTAAGAAACCAAAATCAAGTCCTAAGTTCAACTCTCTCGTTTTTTCCCAA